>JANYJL010000222.1 GCA_025361845.1 Rhizobacter sp. | reverse complement strand
ACGCAAGGCGCGGCACCTTGTACTTGTTGGCCTGGCGCCAGACGGTTTCCGACTGCGGCTGCACGCCGCCCACGGCGCAATAGACCATGCAGGCGCCGTCGAGCACACGCATCGAACGCTCGACTTCAATCGTGAAGTCGACGTGCCCGGGGGTGTCGATGATGTTGATGCGGTGCTCGGGGTAGCCCAGCTCCATGCCCTTCCAGAAGCAGGTGGTCGCGGCCGACGTGATCGTGATGCCACGCTCTTGTTCCTGCTCCATCCAGTCCATCGTGGCGGCGCCATCGTGCACTTCACCAATCTTGTGGTTCACACCGGTGTAGAACAGGATGCGCTCGGTCGTCGTCGTCTTGCCGGCGTCGATGTGCGCCGAGATGCCGATGTTGCGATAGCGCTCGATGGGGGTCTTGCGGGCCATGGTGAAACTCCAGAGTGCGTGACAAAAACGCGGGCCGCTCGCGGGTGGTGTAAACCCGAAGAGCGGCCGAGGGAACGAAAAGGCTTGTGGCCTGGAACGGGACTTAGAAGCGGAAGTGCGAGAACGCCTTGTTGGCATCGGCCATGCGGTGGACTTCGTCGCGCTTCTTCATCGCGCCGCCGCGGCCTTCAACGGCTTCGAGCAGCTCGTTCGCGAGGCGCTGCGCCATCGACTTCTCGCCGCGCTTGCGCGCCGATTCCTTCAGCCAGCGCATGGCCAGGGCCACACGGCGCACCGGGCGAACTTCCACGGGAACCTGGTAGTTCGCACCGCCGACGCGGCGTGACTTCACTTCGACCATCGGCTTGATGTTGTTCAGCGCGGTGATGAAGATCTCGAGCGGGTCCTTGCCCGACTTCTTTTCGACCTGCTCGAGCGCACCGTAAATGATGCGTTCGGCGATGGCCTTCTTGCCCGACTCCATGATGACGTTCATGAACTTGGACAGATCGACCGAGCCGAATTTCGGATCGGGGAGGATGTCCCGTTTGGGGACTTCGCGACGACGAGGCATTTCTCTTCCTTTTTGCTTCAGTTGGTTCGGGCTTGCGCCTTCACCTCGGGTACCACCGTACTTGGGGCCACCCACTTACTCGGCAAGCCTGAGGCCCGCCGAAACGTACCGGCCTTGCGACCGGAATTTCCGTTCGCCTGACGCTTTGCGTCAGGTCTTCTTCGGGCGCTTCGCGCCGTACTTCGAGCGCGACTGCTTGCGGTCTTTCACGCCTTGCAGGTCGAGCGAGCCGCGCACGATGTGGTAGCGCACGCCCGGCAAGTCCTTCACGCGGCCGCCGCGCACGAGCACGACACTGTGCTCCTGCAGGTTGTGGCCTTCGCCGCCGATGTAGGAAATGATCTCGAACCCGTTGGTCAGGCGAATCTTGGCCACTTTGCGCAGCGCCGAATTCGGCTTCTTCGGGGTCGTGGTGTACACACGAGTGCACACACCACGACGCTGAGGGCTGCCCTGCATAGCGGGCGACTTCGAGTTGACTTTCTCGACTTCGCGGCCGTGGCGCACGAGCTGGTTGATGGTAGGCATTGGTAACTTGTTCCCGTTTGAAGTCACACCGGCGTCGGTGCATCGCTATCCGCTGTTGGCTTTGAACCGTCAGCTGAACGACACCTCGACGCCTTCACTGTCTTTTTCTGAAAATGCCGAGCACTCCGGTGGGAGACGGGCCCGAAGCCGCTGGGCTTCTTCGATTTCACGAATGAAACACGAAGCCAGTTGCGGTGAGCCGCCCGACAAAGAGCGCAGCAAAATCTGCTGAAAAGCCTGCGATTATATTCGGCTGGCGCTGTGCTCGCAAGCTGCGCTGTTGCGATGCCCTTTCACCACCCCGCCGAATCGACCCCTCGCCCGCCGCCGCCGCTGGTGCTGGACACCAATGTGCTGCTCGACTGGCTGGTCTTTCACGACCCGAGCACCGCCGCACTCGACTTCGCCATCCGCAGCGGCGCGCGGCAATGGGTCGCCACGCCCGCCATGCGCGACGAACTGGAGCAGGTGCTCACTCGCAAGCATCTGCTTTCGCGACAGACCGACCCGCGCTTCGCCTTGACCACCTGGGACGCATTCGCCCGGATCGTCGCGCCGGTCTCGATCGCCCATCCAGGCGCCATGCGCTGCGCCGACTCCGACGATCAGAAGTTCATCGACCTCGCCTTGCAACTCGGCGCGGTCTTGCTGAGCCGCGACCGCGCCGTGCTTCACCTGGCCCGCGCTGGGCGCGCACGGGGCATCGATATCATGACCGCCGCCGCCTGGGCTGCGTTGAATCGAGCCAGGCTGCCGATCAGCGACTGAGGTCGCGCAGCAAGGCGCCGGCGCTGGCGGGGTTGGTCGCGCAGGGCACGTCGTGCACATCGCAGGCGCGCACCAGCGCATTGATGTCCGGCTCGTGCGGCTGCGGCGTCATCGGGTCCCGCAGGAAGATCACCGCATCAACTTCGCCTTGCGACAGCCGCGCACCAATCTGCAAATCGCCACCGAGCGGCCCGCTGAGCAGGCACTCCACCGTCAGGCCGACTTCGTCGCGCAGACGCCCGCCCGTCGTGCCGGTGGCCAGGAGGTGGCAGCCACGCAGCAGCGCCGCGTGCTCGCGCGCCAGCGCCACGATGGCGTCTTTTTTGTGGTCGTGGGCGATCAGGGCAATGGTTTTCATGCACCGATCATAGACAGGGCGCAGCCCGCCGCGCCAGCATCGAACGCTCAGCACATCGGGCCGCGGAGAGGCGCTGCCCGCCACCTCTGACCCTCCCGATTTACCCTCGTTTTGAGCCTGTGACGAGGCTTTTCCGTTGACACCTTCAACCCCCGGAACTAAATTTTCGACGCTGCGTAATACGATTTACTCGCCATTCAAAGCGCATTGGGTACTGCAAACCTGTGGCTTCAGCGGTCGAGTGCCGAGTCCGCTGCCACAGACCTTGCCCGGTGGTTCGGCTCGATGGCTCGGCTTCCCAAAACCCTGTCCTGATTTCATGGAGCGAGACGATGAAACTGATGCCCAAACTTCTGGCCGCCGCCGCGCTGGCCGTCTTGTCCCAAACCGCACTGAGCGCCGACGTGCTGCGCATCTGGCACCACGGTGGCCGAGCCGACAACGAACGTGAGCGCATGAACGCGCTCGTCGACAAGTGGAACAAGGCCAACCCGAGCATGCCAGCCAAGCTGGAGATCCAGCCCGAAGGCTCCTACAACGAGCAGGTGCAGGCCGCGGCGCTGTCGGGCAACCTGCCCGACCTGATGGACCTGGACGGCCCCAACTACGCCAACTACGTGTGGTCGGGTTACCTGGCGCCAATGAATGGCTTGGTCTCGAAGAAGACGATGGACGACATGCTGCCTTCGCTCATCAGCCAGGGCACCTACCCGCCCGATGGCAAGGTGTATTGCCTGGGCCAGGGCGATTCGGGCTTGAGCATATGGGGCCGCAAGTCGCTGCTCACCGCCGCCAAGGTCCGCATCCCGAAGGGCGTGGACGATGCGTGGACGCTGGCTGAATTCGAAGACGCGCTGGCCAAGCTGAAGGCCCAGCCCGGCATCAAGTACGCGCTCGACGTGAAACTCAACTACGGCCAGGGCGAGTGGTACACCTACGGCTTCTCACCCTGGGTGCAGTCGATGGGCGGCGACCTGATCGACCGCAAGAGCTGGAAGGCCGAAGGCACGATGAACGGCCCCGCCGCGGTCAAGGCACTGACCCTGCTGCAAGGCTTCGTCAAGAAGGGCTACATCGCTCCGGCGAGCGAAGGCGACGACAGTTTCTACGGCAAGAAGACCGCCGCGCTGTCCTACGTCGGCCACTGGATGTGGCCGGCGCACAGCAAGGCCTTCGCCGACGATCTGGTGCTGTTGCCGATGCCGAAGTTCGGCGCCAAGGCCGTCACCGGCAACGGCGGCTGGGCCTGGGCCATCAACGGCAAAGGCAAGCAGAAGGAAGCCACCGGCAAGCTGCTCGAGTTCCTGCTCAGCACCGACAACGTGGCCGAGTTGTCCACGGCGATGGGCGGCGTGCCGGGTGTCAAGTCGGCCGCGCCGAAGGTCGATCTGTACAAGGCCGGCGGCCCGCTGGCGCTGTACCTCGACCAGCTCGCCAAGGTGAGCGTGGCGCGCCCGGCGCACCCTGCGTACCCGACCATCACCGGCGCGTTTGCCAAGGCCGTGGCCGATGTGGTGGACGGCAACGACGTGAAGGGCGCGCTCGACAAGGCGGCCAAGAAGGTCGATGACGACATCGCCGACAACAAGGGCTACAAGCCCTTCGGCAAGTGACCGGCCGCTGACGGAAGCAGCCCCGTCATGACGGGCGGGCCAGCCCTGCGGGGCCGCCTGCCGCGTTGAATCCCGCCCGCACACGCCGGGCATCGCTCCGACTCCAGGAGGTCGCCCCATGCTCGCCGTGCGCCAACAGACCGCGCTGCGCCCCTGGCTGTTCCTCAGCCCGGCGCTTGCGCTGATCCTGCTGTTTCTGGTGCTGCCGTTCGTGCTGACGGTGGCCTTCTCGTTCAGCGATCAGCGCCTGGTTCCCAACCTCAACGTACCCACCGAGATGGTGGGCTGGCGCAACTACGCGCGCATTTTCGCCAACGACGATTTCGTCCACACCCTGCTCAACACCGCCTACTTCACGGTGCTGGTGGTGCCGCTGCAATGCGGCATCGGCCTCGCGGTGGCGATGCTCATCAACACCAAGCTGCCGATGCGCCAATTGTTCCGCGGCGTGTACTTTTTGCCGACCATCATCTCGATGGTGGTGGTCTCGGTGATCTGGTTTTCGCTGTTCCAGCTGGGCGGCTTTTTCAACACCGCGCTCAGCACCTTGAGCTTCGGCCTGATCGACCCGGTCGATTGGCTGGGCAACCCGAAGACCGCCATGCCGGCCATCGTGCTGATGTCGGCCTGGCAGGGTTTCCCGTTCCAGATGGTGGTCTATCTCGCCGGTCTGCAAAGCATCAACCACGACCTCTATGAAGCCGCGCGGCTTGATGGTGCGAACCGCTTCAACGAGTTCTGGCACATCACGATGCCAGGCCTGCTCAACACCCACATCCTGGTCGTGATGACCACCACCATCCTGGCTTTCAAGCTGTTCACACAGGTCGAATTGCTGACCAAGGGCGGGCCGTCGGGCGTGACCGACACCCTGGTGCGCTTTATCTACCTCACCGGCTTTCGCCAGGGCAAGGTCGGCATCGCAGCGGCGGCAGCGGTGATCTTCTTCCTGATCGTGCTGGGCATCAGCCTCGTGCAACGCCGCCTCGTCAAGGAAGAGAGGGCCGTCGAATGAGCACGCGCATCGAACGACTGTTCCTGATGATCATCGCGCTCGCGTTGCTGGCCTTCGTGCTGGCGCCGCTGATGCTGATGGTGGCCACCTCGCTGAAGGCCGACGAGCAGCAGATCCTGCTCGACTTCGGCAACTTCAAGGCCTTCTGGGTCAACCCGAGCGAGATGTCGCTCGAGAACTTTCGCCAGGTTTTGAATGACAAGACCTCGCCAGTGCCGCGCTATCTGATGAACTCGGCGCTGATCGTGTTCTGCATCGTCGTCTTCGGCGTGTTCGTGAATTCGCTGGCCGCGTATGCGCTGGCGCGCATCAGCTTTCCGGGTCGCAACTTCGTCGTCATGGCGGTGATCTCGCTGATCATCATCCCGATGGAAGCGCTGGCTGTGCCGATGCTTCTGATGATGAACCAGATCGGCTGGGTCGATACCTACCAGGCGCAGATCGTGCCCTTCATCGCGCACCCGTTTTCGATCTTCTTGTTCTACCAGTTCTTCGCCAAGATCCCGAAGGACTACGACGAGGCGGCCTACCTCGACGGCGCGACGCACTTCAAGATCTACTGGCAGATCATCATGCCGCTGTCGCTGCCGGCCATCGCCACGGTGAGCATTCTGCAAAGCCTGGAGTACTGGAACGCCTTCCTGTGGCCGCTGATGGTCACGCGCGGCGCCGAGGTGCGGCCGGTGTCGCTGGCACTGGCCCAGTTCTTCGGCACACCGCCACCGGTGTGGGGCGACGTGATGGCGTTCTCGGTGCTGATGTCAGCGCCCATCCTGCTCGTCTACCTGCTGTTCCAGCGCTGGTTCATCCAGTCTGCCATGGGCAGCGGTGTCAAAGGCTAGAAATGACCACCCCCACGCTCACTTCGTTCACTGCCCCCCAAGGGGGCGCCAGCGCCCTTGGGGCGGCCCGGCGGTCGCTGCCATGCTCACGCTGAAAGACCAATGGATCTGGGACTTCTGGACCTACAAGGATGGGCCGCTCTGGCACATCTGGTTCCTGAAGGCCGACAAGTCGCTCGGTGACGAGGGCCTGCGCCACTGGAACGTGACACAGGGCCACGCCACCAGCACCGACCTGAAGAACTGGCAGCACCTGTGCACCTGCCTGACCCCCGCCGCGTCACCCGCCTGGGACGACAAGACGGTGTGGACCGGCTCGGTGGTGCGCGACG
>JANYJL010000212.1 GCA_025361845.1 Rhizobacter sp. | reverse complement strand
GGCTGCTTCTGCCCGTTCACCACGGCGGGCGGCGTGAAGTTGCACACCAGGTGCGCCACCGGCGTTTGCAGCCGGCCTTCGGGTCGGGCCCACCTGCCTTGCACGTCGTCCATCCAGGCGCCGGGGCGTTTGCCGGGGCGGGCGTAGGGGTCGAGGTAGAACTGGCCGACGAGCTGCGGTGCGGCACCGCCGGCGCTGTTGCCAGAGACGCTGCGTTCGATGCGGAAGAAGCGCACGCTGTCGTGCCAGACCGGCGCCGCGTCGGGCCGGATGCTCACTTCAAACAGGGTTTCGATGATGCCGAACAGGCCTTCGAGCACCTTCGGTTCGGTGAGGTACTGCTTGACCTCCTGTTCGCTGTAGGCGTAGCGCTTTTCCTTCAGCTTCTCGCTCGCGTAAGGCATGTCCCAGGCCTGCAAATCGGGCAGGCCGAGTTCGGTGCGGGCGAACTCGCGCAACTCGGCCAAGTCGCTCTCGGCGCTGGCGCGGGCGCGGCGCGCCAGGTCGCGCAGGAAGTCGGTCACTTGGGCGGGTGAATCGGCCATCTTCGGCACCAGCGACAAGTCGGCATAGCTGGCGAGACCGAGCAGCGTGGCCTCTTCCTGGCGCAGTTCGAGCAGCTCGCGCATGACCGCGCTGTTGTCGAGCGCCGCCGGACCCAGCTCGCTGGCCCGCGTGGTGTAGGCGGTGTAGAGCGTCTCGCGCAACGCGCGGTTGTCGCCGTACTGGATCACGGGGAAGTAGCTCGGGAAGTGCAGGGTGATCTTGTGGCCGTCCTTGCCCGCCGCCACGGCTGCGGCGCGGGCCGCCTGCACTGCATCGGCCGGCACGCCGGCGAGTTCTGCCTCGCTCACGAACAGCGCGAAACCATCGGTCGCGTCGAGCACGTGTTCGGAATACTTCTGCGACAACTCGGCCTGCGCTTCGAGCACGCGCGAGAAGCGTTCCTTGGCGGCGCCTTCCAGCTCGGCGCCCGAGAGTTTGAAGTCGCGCAGCGCGTTTTCCAGCGCGCGTTTGCGGGCCGGGCGCAGCTGCTGCGACGAGGGTGCGGCCATGACGGCGCGGTACTTCGCGAACAGGCGTTCGTCGGCGCCGAGCCGGGTGTGGAACTCGGTGATCTTGGGCAGGTTCTCGGTGTAGGCCGCGCGCAGGGCCGGCGCATCGGCCACGGCATTCAGGTGGCTCACGGCGCCCCAGGCGCGGCCGAGGTTTTCGGTCGCCACGTCGAGCACGGCGGAGAGCGCGTCGTAGTCGGCCGGCACGGCATCGCTGGTCGCGCATTCGAGCGCCGTGTTCGCAGTGGCCAGCAATTCATCGACCGCGGGGCCGATGTGTTCCGGCCGGATGGCATCGAAGCGCGGCAGGCCAGAGGTGTCCAGCAGGGGGTTCGTCATCTCGTACTCCAATCCGGCAATCGTGTTCGTCAGCCCGCGGCGCGTTCCGCCGCCTCGATCGTGTTGACGAGCAGCATCGTGATGGTCATCGGCCCCACGCCACCCGGCACCGGGGTGATCGCCGAGGCCACTTCGGCCACGCCCGCGAATTCGACATCGCCGCAGAGCTTGCCGTCGGCGTCGCGGTTGATGCCCACGTCGATCACGATGGCACCGGGTTTGACCATGTCGGCGCGCAGCGTGCCGCTCCGGCCGACCGCCGCCACCACCACGTCCGCCTGGCGGGTGTGGAAGCCGATGTCGGCGGTCGCACTGTGGCAGATGGTGACGGTGGCGTTGGCTTGCAAGAGCAGCAGGGCCATCGGCTTGCCGACCGTATTGCTGCGACCGATCACGACCGCGTGTTTGCCACGCAGATCGACGCCGGTGCTTTCGATCAGCTTCATGCAGCCATAGGGCGTGCAGGGCCTGAAACCGGCGCCACCGGTGAGCGTGTGGCCGGCCGAGAGCACCGAGTAACCGTCCACGTCCTTGTCCGGTGAGATGGCCTCGATCACCTTGTGCGGATCGATGTGTTTGGGCAGCGGCATCTGCACCAGGATGCCGTGGATCGCCGGGTCGGCGTTCAGCGCGGTCACACGCGCCAGCAGGGCGGCTTCGGAGAGGTCGGCGTCGAACTTCTCGAACACCGAATGCAGGCCCGCGTCGTGGCACGCCTTGACCTTGTTGCGCACGTAGACCTGGCTCGCGGGATCTTCACCGACCAGGATCACGGCGAGGCCGGGCTGGTGGCCGCGTGCGGTGAGGGCAGCGGTGCGCTGCGCGACTTCAGCGCGAATCTGCTTCGACAGAGCGTTGCCGTCGATGAGGCGAGCGGTCATGGAGATGGGCTTCCGGAATGAAGAAGGGCCGCTTCTTCAGCGGCCCTCGAGCGACCCTTGAAGGGGGGTGGTTCAGGCCTTGGCAGCCTGTGCGCCCAGGGCGATCTTGAGGAGATCGGCAACCGTGTTGGCGTTGAGCTTTTCCATGATGTTGGCGCGGTGCGCCTCGACCGTCTTGATGCTGATGCCCAGGTCATCGGCAATCTGCTTGTTCAGGCGGCCGGCAACGATGCGCTCCAACACCTGCGCTTCACGCGTCGTCAGGCGCGACAACAGGGCGTCGCGGCTGGCCGCTTCCTGGTGCTGGCTGAAGGCGGCGCGCGCCTGGTCGAGCATGCGCTCCACCAGACCGAGCAGCTCCTCTTCCTTGAAGGGCTTCTCGATGAAATCCATCGCGCCCTTTTTCATCGTCGTCACGGCCATCGGCACGTCGCCATGGCCGGTGATGAAGACGATGGGCAGCGGCGAGCGGCGTTCCATCAAACGGTCTTGCAGCTCCAGGCCGCTCATGCCGTCCATGCGGATGTCGGCGATCAGGCAGGCCACTTCGCGCGGGTCGAAGCGCGACAGGAACGATTCGGATGAATCGAAGCACTTGACGCGGTAGTCCTTGCCCTCGAGCAACCATTGCAGCGAGTCGCGCACGGCCTCGTCGTCATCGACGACATAGACGGTGCCTTTCTTCGGAATCAGGCTCATGAAGTGACCGCAGATTGATGGGTTGAAGGGTTGTCGCCGCGCGATTTTTCGACCGGCAAGGTGAAGGAAAAGCGGCAGCCGATGGCTAACGTTCCATTGTAGAGGTTCTGCGCACGGATCCGGCCGCGGTGGCTCTCGATGATGGTGCGGCACAGGCTCAGGCCGATGCCCAGGCCATCCTGCTTGGTCGAGAAGAAGGCCTCGTACATGCGGGCGATGACTTCTTCCTTCAGGCCCGGCCCCATGTCGGTGACGCTGAACTCGATGCCACTGCCTTCCTCGGCATTCTGGAAAGGCACGACGCGCAACTCGATGTTGCGGCGCGCGACGGGCAGGTCGGCGGTGTCGATCGCTTCAGCCGCGTTCTTCAGCAGGTTCAAAACCACCTGCTCGATCAGGATCGGGTCGACGTGCAGTGGTGGCAGGCGCTGCGCCACATAGGTGTGGATCGCGACATTGCGCCGCCGAAGCTCGATGCCCGCCAGATCGACCGCATCGTCGACGATGCTTTGCGCGCTGGCGTACTGGCGCTGCGGCTCGCTGCGTTTCACGAAGGCGCGAATGCGGTGAATGATCTGCCCGGCGCGCTGCGCCTGGCGTGCGGTCTTGCCCAAGGCGGCGATCAGGTCGTCCTTCTCGATCGCGTTGTTGTTGACGCGCGTGATCATGCCGTTGCAGTAGTTGGTGATGGCCGTGAGTGGTTGGTTCAGCTCGTGGGCGACCGACGAGGCCATCTCGCCCATCGTCACCAGCCGGCTCGTTACCTGCGCCTTTTCGGCCTGGACGGCAGCCAGGGTTTCGGCGTTGCGGCGCTCGGTGACGTCGGTGGCGATCAGCATCTGCGCCAGCCGCCCGTCGGTCCATTGCAGGTAGCGCGCGCGCACGTCGAACCACTTCTGCAAGGGGGCGATGAAGACCTCGCCCGAATCGGAGCCGGCCTCGGTGAGTTCCTGCGTCGGCAGGCCGCCGAGGTTGTCGACGCCTTCATCCGTCTCGACCAGGAAGGGCATGTCGGGCTCGCCGCCGGCGAGCAGCGCGTGGCCCTGCGAATCGGCCCCGAACCACAGGCGGTACGAGCGGTTCGCGAACAGCAGTTCTCCTTGCTGCACGGAGAGCACCGAGACGGCCGCATCCAGACCTTCGAGCACCGTTGTGAAGCGCTCATGAGAAGCCGAAAGCTGGTCGCGGATGCGCTTCGCTTCGGTGATGTTCGTCATCGACGTCATCCAGCCCGTCTGCTGGCCCTTCGGATCGATCAGCGGCGAGACGTACATGCGCGAGTCGAACAGCGAGCCGTCCTTGCGCATCACCTTCACCTCGATGCCACCGGCCGGGCTGCGGCCTTGCAGCTCTTGCTGAAGCAAGCGCGCGTTTTCTTCGAAGCGGTCGGGCGGCCAGTGCGGGAACGGCGGGCGGCGGCCGATGAGATCGGTGTCGGTGAAGCCCGTCATCGCACAGAAGGCCGGGTTCACGTAGGTGATGCGGCCTTCCATGTCCATCGCGCGCATGCCGGTCAGCATGGAGTTTTCCATCGCGCGGCGGAAGTTGGTTTCCGTCACAAGGGCGCTTTGCATCTGCAGCCGGCGGCGCATGTGGCGCCAGGTGCCGAGCAGCATCCAGACCGTGAGCACCGACAGCGAGGCGACCATCCAGAACAGCGTGCTGCTGATCAGGCCGACGGAAGTGCGGTAACCCTGGCCCCGCAGCACCAGGCCATTGCCGGCGGGTGCCACCGGCACCTCGTGCTCGATCGAGGCGCGCGGCGCGCTGGCGCCGGGCATCGGCGTCACGGTGCTGGCGAGCGCCCGGTCTTGGGTGTCGAGCAGGGTGATGGCGTGGCGTGTCGATACCTCGGCCGGCACGAAGTAGCGCACCAGGCCTTCGACCGAATACTCGGCGATCAGCGTGCCGGCGAACGCGCTGCGATCGAGTATGGGCACGTGGATCTGGAACACCGAGTTGCCGTAGCTGTCGCGGAAGGGGCGTGAATACACCGGCTGGCGCAGTTCGCGCGCTGCGGTGAAGGCCGCTTCGGGTTCGTTCGCCTTGCCCTCGCCCGGCATCGAGTTCGAATTGGCCGCCGTTGCCTGTTCTGCCTGGAAGCTCGGCAGCGTGTGGCCGGTCTTCGGCAGGCGGTTCGCGGTGACCCAGACGAGGTTGGTGATCTCGGGGCGCTCGCGCGTGAAACTTTCCGCCTGGCTCGAAAATTCGTCGACGTCGATGCTGCGCGTGCCGATCTCCCGGGCGATGCGCACCAGCTGCTCCTGGTTTTCGATCAGGCGCAGGCGGATCTGCTGCTGGGCGATTTCGGTATCCCGCTTGACCGACTCTTGCTCGCGCTCGAATTCCTCATTGCGCAAGTACCAAAACGCCGAGATGATGGCAGCCAGAAAAAGTAAGACCGATACCAGTGGACCCAGCGTCGCAAAACGATCCTGGCGTGCCAAGGACTGGCGCCGCCACCAGCGGCCGAAGATGCGCTCGGGCCAGGTAGGGGGCGGGCGCCTGAGGGTCGGGCCCTCGATCGGAGGATGCATGGGGTGGATTATCAAGGCGACTCACGCTTTCGCCCGTGGCTTCATGGCGTGCGATGTCCGAAGCGCTTTAAATATTGCATTATGAAATTTAATCGCGCCATTTGAAAATGGCGCGGAGTTATGCGACACTCCGCGCCGACAAGAAATCAACCCTGGAGACAAACATGTCAGCAATGCCTGAATCCTTGCCCGGTGCGACCGCCAACGATGCGGATTCCCAAGAGACGCGTGAATGGATGGACGCACTGTCGGCCGTGATCGGCACGGAAGGCGCGGGTTACGGAAAAGAGCGCGCGCACTTCCTGCTTGAAACGCTGATCGACCATGCGCGCCAGGCCGGCGTCGAATTGCCTTTCTCGGCCACCACCGCCTACGTCAACACGATCGAGCCGGGCCAGGAAGAACGCAGCCCCGGCAACCTCGACCTCGAAGGCCGCCTGCGCGCCTACATGCGCTGGAACGCGATGGCCCTGGTGGTGAAAGCGAACCGCCTGCACCCGGCCGATGGCGGCGACCTCGGCGGCCACATCAGTTCATTCGCATCGCTGGCACACATGTTCGCGGCCGGCTTCAACCACTTCTGGCACGCCGACGACACCGACGCCGGCGGCACCCACGGCGGCGACCTGCTCTACATCCAGGGTCACTCCTCGCCTGGCATCTACGCGCGCGCCTTCCTCGAAGGGCGCCTCACCGAAGACCAGTTGCTCAACTTCCGGCAAGAGGTCGACGGTAAGGGCATGTCGAGCTACCCGCACCCGAAGCTGATGCCCGAGTTCTGGCAGTTCCCGACCGTCTCGATGGGCCTCGGCCCGCTGATGGCGATCTACCAGGCGCGCTTCCTCAAATACCTGCACGCCCGCGGCATTGCCGATACGGCCAAGCGCAAGGTCTGGGTGTTCTGCGGCGACGGCGAGATGGACGAGCCCGAATCGCTCGGCGCGATTGGCCTGGCCTCGCGCGAGAAGCTCGACAACCTGGTGTTCGTCATCAACTGCAACTTGCAGCGGCTCGATGGCCCGGTGCGTGGCAACGGCAAGATCGTGCAGGAGCTCGAAGGCGAGTTCCGCGGCGCGGGCTGGAACGTCATCAAGCTGCTGTGGGGCAGCAACTGGGACACCCTGCTGGCCGGCGACAAGGAAGGTGCGCTGCGCAAGATCATGCTCGACACGCTCGACGGCGACTACCAGGCCTTCAAGGCCAACGACGGGGCCTTCGTGCGCAAGAACTTCTTCGGCCGCGACCCGCGCACGCTGGAGATGGTGGCCAAGATGAGCGACGAAGACATTTTCGCGCTGCGCCGCGGCGGCCACGATGCGGGCAAGGTCTACGCCGCGTTCCACCGCGCCAACAGCACCACCGGCCAGCCGACCGTGCTGCTGGTCAAGACGGTGAAGGGTTGGGGCATGGGCGAGTCCGGTGAAGCCAAGATGACGGCGCACCAGACCAAGAAGCTCACCGACGACGACATCCGCAAGTTCCGCGACCGCTTCAACATTCCGATCCCCGACAGCGAACTGGCGAAGATTCCGTTCTACAAACCGGCCGACGACACACCGGAAATGAAGTACCTGCACGAGCGCCGCAAGGCCCTCGGCGGTTACCTGCCCAAGCGCCGCGCGAAGTCGAGCGAGAAGTTCACGGTGCCGCCGATCGACACCTTCAAGGCCGTGCTCGACCCGACCGCCGAAGGCCGCGAGATCAGCACCACGCAGGCCTATGTGCGCTTCCTGAACACTTTGCTGCGCGACCAGGCGCTGGGCCCGCGTGTCGTGCCGATCCTCGTCGACGAGGCACGCACCTTCGGCATGGAAGGGCTGTTCCGCCAGATCGGCATCTACAACCCCGAGGGGCAGAAGTACACGCCGGTGGATAAAGACCAGGTCATGTACTACAAGGAAGACAAGGCCGGCCAGATCCTGCAGGAAGGCATCAACGAAGCGGGCGGCATGGCGAGCTGGGTCGCTGCGGCAACGTCGTACTCGACGAACAACCGCATCATGATTCCGTTCTACATCTACTACTCGATGTTCGGTTTTCAGCGCATCGGCGACATGGCCTGGGCGGCCGGCGACATGCAGGCGCGCGGCTTCCTGCTCGGCGGCACCTC
>JANYJL010000197.1 GCA_025361845.1 Rhizobacter sp. | reverse complement strand
GGCCAGGGGCATGAACGCCCGCCGTGCCGCCGAGTTCACCACCGCCCCGGCGCGCCGCGATTGACGCGGCGCAAGTCCGGGGCCTTGCGCCGCCCTGGAGCTTGAACCCCGCCACCGCGCGCACCAGTTCGTGCGCTTGCCGGCGCAGGCTCTCGGCCGCGGCCGCGCTGATCTTGGCGACGGTGTCGTTGACACGCCGGATCGCCGCGACGATCTCGACCATCGTGCGGCCGGCCTGATCGACCTGAGCGGCGGGCGCCAGACCCTGCAGCGCGACATGCAGGCACGCCGCATTCATCATCACGAACATGGCCACGAGGCCGCGGTTCGGCTCGCCACCGGAGATGAAGATCTTGCTGCCGCGCAGCTTCACGTTGCCATCGGCTTGCGGCTAGGCGCGTGTCCTGAGCAGGCCGAGCAACCCTTCGATGACGAACTGCATGTCGCGCAGCGGCGCTTCGCAGTGCCACTGGGGAGCCTTCGTGTTCAGCCGGGGGGCCTGGCGCGTGCGGCACCAAGGTAGGTGTCGATGACACGCGGGTCGGTGGCCAGTTCGCGGGCCGGGCCTTCGAGGGCGATCTCGCCCATTTCGAGCACGTAGGCGTGGTCGGCCACTTCGAGCGCGGCGCGCGCGTTCTGCTCGACCAGCAGGATCGTCACCCCGGTGGCGCGCAGGCCGGCGATGGTCTTGAAGATCTCGCGCACGACGAGCGGTGCGAGGCCGAGGCTGGGTTCGTCGAGCATCAGCAGATCGGGCTTGCCCATCAGCGCGCGGCCGACGGCGAGCATCTGGCGTTCGCCGCCCGAAAGCGTGCCGGCGAGCTGGCTGCGGCGCTCCTTCAGCCGCGGGAACGTGGTGTAGACCGATTCGAGCGATTCGCTGCTGTCCTTGCGGCCCAGCCGCACCTGGCGGTAGGCGCCGAGCAGCAGGTTGTCTTCGACCGGCATGCTACCGAAGAGCGCGCGGGTTTCGGGGACGAGGGCGATGCCTTGCATCACCCGCTCCTCCAAGCTCTGGAGCTGGATGCCGCGGCCAGCGTAGACGATGTTTCCCTGGGAAGGCAGCACGCCCATCAAGGCATTGAGCAGGGTCGATTTGCCCGCGCCGTTCGGGCCGATGACGGTGACGACACTGCCCTTGTGCGCCTTCAAGTTGATGCCATGCAAGACTTCGGCGCGGCCGTAGGCGGCGTGCAGGTTGGTGGCTTCGAGAAGAAGCGGGCCCATGCTCAATGCTCCGTTCCCAGATAAGCCGCCCGCACCGCCGGGCTCGCCTGAACCACCTCGGGTGTGCCCTCGATCAACTTGGTGCCGAACTCCATCACCACGATGCGATCGACCAGGCCCATCACCAGTTCCATGTCGTGCTCGACGATCAGGATCGACAGGCCCTCGCCTCGCAACTGCCGCAGCACGTCCGCCAACCCTTGTTTCTCCTTGAGGCGCAAACCGGCCGCCGGCTCATCAAGCAACAGCAAAGCCGGGTCCGAACACAGGGCGCGCGCGATCTCCATCAAACGCTGCGGCCCGAGCGCCAGGTTGCCCGCCAGCTCATGCATGCTGCCCACCATGCCGATGCGCCGAAGCTGCGCCTCGGCCTCGCGCAACAGGCTGCGCTCCTCTTCGCGGTCGAGCCGCAACATCGCCGCCGCCACACCGGACCGCCCGCGCAGATGCGCCCCCAGGGCCACGTTCTCCAGCACCGTCATGCCCGGGATCATCTTCACGTGCTGGAAGGTGCGCGACACACCGCGCCGTGCGATCTCACGCGAAGGCAGGCCGTCGATGCGCTGGCCGCGCAGGCGCACCTCGCCACGCGTCGTCGGCAACACGCCCGTCACGAGGTTGAAGGTGGTCGACTTGCCCGCGCCGTTCGGCCCGATCAGCCCGAGGATTTCACCGGCGCGCACCTGGAAGCTCACGTCGTTCACCGCCACCAGGCCGCCGAACTCCTTGCACATCGCCTGCACGTCGAGCACCACCTCGCCGGGCGGCGGGCGGGTGCGTTCGGGCAGGGCCGCGGCATCGGCCCAATCGATCACCCGGTGAACCCGCGGCAGACGCGATTCGATGAAGGCCCACAGGCCATCGCGGGCGTACTGCAAGACGAGCACGAGCACCACGCCGAACACGATGACCTCGTAGTTGCCGCTGCCGCCCAGCAGCTTCGGCAGCCAGACCTGCAACTGGTCTTCGAGAATCTTCACGACCCCGGCGCCGAGCAGCGCGCCCCACACGTGGCCGACACCGCCGATGACGGCCATGAACAGGTACTCGATGCCCATGTTCAAGCCGAAGGGCGAGGGGTTCACGGTGCGCTGGAAATGCGCGAACAACCAGCCCGACACACTCGCCAGCAAGGCGGCGAGCACGAAGGCCGTGACCTTGATGCGGAAGCTGTTGACGCCCATCGCCTCGGCCATCGTGCTGCCGCCCTTCACGGCGCGCAACGCGCGACCGGTGCGCGAATCGAGCAGGTGGATCACGGCGATCGCGGCCAGCAGCACGATCAGCCACAGCAGGTAGAAAAAGCCTCGCCCGGTGTTCAACGGGACGCCGAAGAAGTTCAGGGCCGGGATGCCGAGCAGGCCGTCGTACTTGCCCAACGCGTCGATGTTGCCGAGCAGGTAGTACAGGCTCAGGCCCCAGGCGATGGTGGCCAGCGGCAGGTAGTGGCCCGACATGCGCAGCGTGACCCAGGCCAGCAGCAGCGCGGCCACGAAGGTGATGGCCAACCCGGCCCACACGGTGAGCCAGGGCGAGACGCCGTGCGCCAGCGTGAGATACGCCGCCGTGTACGCGCCGAGGCCGACAAAGGCGGCCTGGCCGAAGGAGGTGAGGCCGGCGATGCCGGTGAGCAGCACGAGGCCGATCACCACCAAGGCGTACAGGCCGGTGTAGTTGAGTTGGGTGATCCAGAACTCGGGCACAGGCAGTTGCGGCAGCACGGCCAGCAACAGCACGAAGACGATGAGGACCTTGCGGCGCATGCTCATTCTTCGTCGTCACCGTGGCCATGCTGGAAGCTCCGCCAAAGCAGCACCGGGATGATCAGCGTGAAGACGATCACTTCCTTGAACGCGCTGGCGTAGAAGGAACTGAAGCTTTCGAGCAGACCGACGAACAGCGCGCCCAGGGCCGCGGCCGGGTAGCTCGCGAGGCCACCGAAGATGGCGGCGACGAAACCCTTCAGGCCGATCAGGAAACCCGAGTCGTAGAACAACGTCGTGGTCGGCCCGATCAACAGGCCCGAGAGCGCGCCGATGAAAGCCGCGAGACCGAAGCTCAATTGGCCCGCGCCCGAAGTCGAGATGCCCATCAGCCGCGCGCCGAGCCGGTTGACCGCTGTGGCCCGCAAGGCCTTGCCACGCAGCGTGCGTTCGAAGAACAGGAACAGGCCGACGATCAAGGCGACCGAGACCATGAAGATGATGAGCGTCTGGCCCGAGAGCGCCAGCGGCCCGGCGCTGTACCGCGTGTCCCAGAAACTCGGGTTGCGAAAACCTTCGGCACCGAAGAACACCAGGCCCAGGCCGGTGAGCATGAAGTGCACACCGACCGAAACGATCAGCAGCACCAGCACGGTCGCGTCCGCCAGCTTCTCGTAGGCGAGGCGATACACCAAGGGCCCGAGCGGCGCGACGATGGCCAGCGTGAGCAGGCTTTGCAGCAGCAGCGGCAACTGGCGCGGTGCCGCCCACAGCGTGAAGGCGAGCACCGCTGCCGGAAACAACAAGTTCTTCAGCGCTGAACTCGCGACACGCGGCGCGGGCAAGCCGCGGCGCAGGCCGGCCACCGCCTCGAGCACCGCAACCAGCAGCGCCAGCACGATCAGCAGCCAGGCCGTGCCCGGCACCTTGCCGGTTTGCAGCATCGCCAGCGTCAGCGCGCCGTAGGCGACGAACTCACCCTGCGGGATGAAGATGACCCGCGTGACCGCGAACACCAGCACGATGGCCAGCGCCAGCAAGGCATAGACGGCGCCATTGGTGGCGCCGTCGAGCATCAGGATGCTGGCGACCGAGAAGTCCATGCTTCAGCTCATCGCGCAGGGGTGGCAGCGATCACTCCACCTTCCAGTCGCCATTGACAACCTTCAGCACCAGCCCCGTCTCGGTCGTGTAGCCCCAGTGGTTGTCCTTGGTGTAGTTCAGCACGCCGTGCGAAACCACGGTGCGGCCCATCGTTTCCATCGCATCGCGGATCGCGGCGCGGAACTCCTTGGTGCCGGGCTTGGCCTTCTTCAGCGCCATCGGCAAGACCTTTTCCAGAATGATGACGACGTCGTAGGCATGCGCGGCGAACTGGTTGCGGTTGCCCACGCCGTAGACCTTTTCGTACTTCGCGACGAAGTCGGTGGCGAGCGCCTTCGAGGGGTGATTCGCCGGCAACTGCTCGGGGATCACGGCCGGGCCGGAGGTGACGAAGGCACCTTCGACATCCTTGCCGCCCACGCGCATCAGATCGCGCGAAGCCGCTGCATGGGTTTGGTAGATCTTGCCCTTGTAGCCGCGCTCGACGATGGCCTTGTGCGGCATCGCGGCGCCACTGCCTGAGGCCACCACCAGCATCGCGTCCGGGTTCGCGGCCACGAGCTTGAGGGCTTGGCCGGTCACGCTGGTGTCGGCGCGGGCGAAGCGCTCCACGGCCACGATCTGCGGCCCGCCGAGCAGGGTGGACTGCGCCTTGAAGTCGTTCAGCCAGCTCTCGCCATAGGCATCGGTGTAGCCGATGAAGCCGACGGTCTTGACGCCGTTCTTCTTCATGTGCTCGATCATCGCGTAGGCCATCACGGCATTGCCCTGCGGAATGCGGAAAGCCCACGCGTCCTTGCCCGCGGGCAGCGCCGCCGGCGAGAGCATAAAGTGCGGTGTTTCGGCCTCGGCAACGACGGCGGCCATCGCAATCGCCACCGGCGAAGCGCCCGAGCCCATCACGATGTCGGCCTTGTCCTCGGTGATGAAACGCTTGGCGTTGACGACGCCCTTGGTCGGATCGGTCGCGTCGTCGAGCACGATGACGTTGAGCTTCTCGCCGGCAATCGTCGTCGGCCACAGCTTGATGTAGTTGGCCATCGGGATACCCAGGCCCGAGGCGGGGCCGGTCAGCGGCAGGCTGATGCCGATGGTGACGTCGGCTTGCGCGGCGGTGGCCAGCAAGCTGAACGCGGCCGCGGCCAGGGCCTTGAATTTCTTGTGCATGGTGCTTGTCTCCGGTTGAACTGTGACTACAAGGCTGGGGTGTTCTCGAGCATGGGCATGGCCCGCAGGCGGCCCGATCAGCGCGGCGCCATGCGCAGCGCGCCGTCCAGGCGGATCACCTCGCCGTTGAGCGCCATGTTCTCGACGATGCTGGCGGCGAGTTGCGCGAACTCGTCCGGCTTGCCCAGGCGCTTCGGGAACGGGATGCTCGCCGCCAGCGATTCCTGCACCGACTGCGGCAGCTCGGCCATCAGCGGCGTGAGGAACAGGCCCGGTGCGATGGTGACGACACGCACGCCGAACTGCGCCAGGTCGCGCGCCATCGGCAGCGTCATCGCGGCCACGCCGCCCTTCGATGCGGCATACGCTTCCTGCCCGACCTGCCCGTCGAAGGCCGCGACCGAGGCGGTGCACACCACCACGCCGCGCTCGCCATCGGCCAGCGCGTCGAGCTTCACCATCTCGGCCACCACCAGGCGCGTGATGTTGTAGGTGCCGACGAGGTTGATGTCGACCACGCGCTTGAAATCTTCGAGCGGCGCGGGTGAGCCGTCCTTGGCCACGATGCGCCTGGCGCTGCCGATGCCGGCCACGTTCATCAGCAAGCGCGCCGGGCCGTGCGCGACAGCCGCGGCTTGCAGCGCGGTGAGCACGCTCTCGGTCGAAGTGATGTCGCAGGCGAGGCCGAGAGCGATGCCGCCGGCGGCGACGATCTCGGCTGCAACCGCGCGCGCCGTCCGCGTTGCGGTCGAGCACGGCCACCTTCGCGCCGCGTTGTGCCAGGTGGCGCGCGGTCTGCGCGCCCAGGCCCGAGGCGCCGCCGGTGACGAGGGCGGCTTGTCCTTGGATGTTCATGTCGGAAGCCTCGGGGCGTTCAGCGTTGCGGGAGGATCACGCCCTCCCCACCCGCGTACAGATGCTCGACCAGCCCATCGCGGTGCAGCAGCACGGCGCGCTGGTTGATCGAGCCCTTGTCGGTGACCTCACCGCGATCGATGCTCGGTGGATCGGCCATCAGCACTGCGCGGGCGACTCGCGTGGCGCTGCCGGTGCCCGCCTTGAACAGGCCATCGACGAGGGCCAGGAAGAAGGCGCGCACGGCGGGCGCGGCGAGCACGTCGAGCGTCGGCGTGCCGTTCGGCAACGCGGCCAGCGCGCGGCAGCCATCGAGCCGCGGAAAGATCAGGAGGCCGATCTCGTCGCGGTTCATGCCGGCCACGACCACATCTTGCACACACGGGTCGCCGGCCGCGATCACGCGCGCCCGCAGCGGGCCGACGGAGACGAAGGTGCCGGTCGAGAGCTTGAAGTCCTCGGCGGTGCGGCCGTCGAAGGCGAAGCCGTACTCGGGGTGCGCGGGATCGATCGGTTTGACGGCGTCGCCGCTGGCGTAGAAGCCTTCCGCGTCGAAGGCCTCGGCGGTCTGCGCCGGCGCGCGCCAGTAGCCCGGCGTGACGTTCGGGCCGCGGTAGCGAAGTTCGGTCTTGCCATCCATCGGCACGAGCTTGAGTTCGATGCCGGGCGCGGGCAGGCCGATGTGGCCGGACTTCACGTCTTCCCGGCTCGCACACACGGCAAACGGCGCCGTTTCGGTCATGCCCAGGCCGGTGAGCATGCGGATGCGTTCGCCGCAGGCCGCAACGGCGACGCGGTCTAGCTTGTCCCAGACCGGTTGCGAGAGGCCGGCGCCGGCGAAGAACAGCATCTTCACTCGGCTGAAGAACATGTCGCGCAGCGGAGCGTCGTGTTCAAGCGCGTTGGCGATTTCCTCGAAGCCTTTCGGCACATTGAAGTACACGGTGGGCGCGATCTCGCGCAGGTTGCGCAGGGTCTCGCCGATGTGCGCGGGCGTGGGCTTGCCTTCGTCGATGTAGAGCGTGCCGCCGTTGTAGATGACGAGGCCGACGTTGTGGTTGCCACCGAAGGTGTGGTTCCAGGGCAGCCAATCGACCAGCACCGGGGGCGTCTCGCCGAGCGACGGAAAACACTGAAGGATCTGCTGCTGGTTCGCACACAACATGCGCTGCGTGTTGATCACGCCCTTGGGCAACCTGGTCGAGCCCGAGGTGAAGAGGAATTTGGCAATGGTGTCGGGGCCGACACGTTCGTGCGCGGCATCGACTTCAGCGGTCGGCAACGTCGCGAGCATGTCGTCGAAGGCGACGGTCTTGCGGCCTTCGATCTGGCCGTGGGTGAGCACCACGGTCACGTCGGCCGCCACGGTGGCCGTGATGGCGCGGCCGAAGGCCGAGGCGCTGGAAGCGAACACCAGGCCCGGCGTCAGCACGCCGAGGATGTGCTTCAGCTTGCCGTAGTCCTGCGACACCAGCGAATAGGCGGCCGAGACGGGCGCGTAGGGCACACCGGCAATCTGACAGGCCAGGCCGAGCAGCAGGTGCTCGATGTCGCTGTCCGACAAGATGGCCACCGGGCGCTCGACCGACAGGCCACAGCCCAGCAGGTACTGCGCGATGCCACGCGCGCTGCGCAGCGCTTCGCCGTAGCTGATGCGGCGCCAGTCGCCGCCGTCCACACGCTTGGCGGCCAGCGTGCGCTCGGGCGCCACCGCGGCCCAGTGCAGCAGCCGGTTGGTCAGTCGTGTGGGGTAAGGCTGCAAGGCCTCGTCGGAGGTGACCCGGGTCGTGCCATCCGGCCACGGCGTGAAGCGGGCGGACAGCGCGCCGCCGAGCGGCAGCGCGCGATACCGAGCCGCGGCGCTCACGATTTGCCCACCTTGCCCGCCTTGCCGTCGAGAAAGGCGCGCATGCGGCCCTTGGCGGCATCGTCGCCCTGGGCGATGGCGGCCATCAGCGATTCGGTGAACAGGCCGTCGGACTGGTTCATGTCGGCGATGCGCGGCAGCGCGTGCATGACGGCGAAGTTGGACAAGGGCGCGTTTGCCGCCACCTTCTCGGCCAATGCGAAGGCTTTCTCCAGCCCCTGGCCGACCTCGGTGACGTACTGTGAGAAGCCGATGGCAAGGCCCTCGGCCGCGTCGTAGACCCGGCCCGTCAGCATCATGTCGGTCATGTGCGCCGCACCCACCAGGCGCGGCACGCGGGTGGAGCCACCGCCGCCGACGAACAGCCCGCGCTGGCCTTCGGGCAGGCCGTAGAAGGTGCTCGCCTCGGCAACGCGGATGTGCGCCGCGCTCGCCAGCTCCAACCCGCCGCCGACCACCACGCCGTGCAGCACCGCGACCACCGGCACGCGGCCGAACTGGATTTGCGCGAACGCCGCATGCCACGAACGTGAATGCACGATGCCTTCAGCGACGCTGCGCTCGCCCAGTTCGGACAGGTCGAGCCCGGCGCAGAAGTGGTCGCCCTCGCCGCTCAGGACAACACACTGGGTGGCCTCGGGCAGGTTGACGAAGGCGGTGTGCAGCTGGCTCACCAGCGCGTCGTTGATCGCATTGCGCTTGGCCGGGCGCATCAAGCGCACATGGGAGACGGCGGCACTGTGCTCGATGCGCAGCAGGTCGAGCTGCGCGAGCAGCCCGGTGGCAGGAACGAAGGACGATGGCATGGTGGTCTCGCTGCAATTTAGTTAATTTTATTAACTACATAGATTGAAAATGGTTCAGTACTTACCCTATAAATCTCCGGGTGAGCGCAACCAATGTACTTATTGACGTTAACTATAAAAGACGAGACCATACGGTCGGCGAGCCGTACCGCAGAGGACTTCGATGGACATCCAGAACCTGATCGCGATCGACACCCACACCCACCTCGAAGTGTCGTGCCGCAACCCGTTCGACAACTACGGCGAAGAATACGACCGCGCCGCGGACAAATACTTCCGGTCAGCCAAGCGACCGACGATGGACGAGTCCCTCGCGTTCTACCGTGAGAAGAAGATCGGCTTCGTGATGTTCACGGTGGACGCCGAAACGCAACTCGGCCGCCGCCGCATCCCGAACGAGGAGATCGCCGAAGCGGCGATGGCCAACTCGGACATCATGATTGCCTTCGGCAGCATCGATCCACACAAGGGGAAGATGGGCGCGCGCGAAGCACGCAAGCTGATCGAAGAGTACGGCGTCAAGGGCTTCAAGTTCCACCCGACGGTGCAGGGCTTCGAGCCCTACGACAGACTGGCCTGGCCGATCTACGAAGTGATCGCCGAGTACAGGCTGCCGGCCATCTTCCACAGCGGCCACTCAGGCATTGGCAGCGGCATGCGCTGTGGTGGGGGTTTGCGTTTGCAGAACAGCAACCCGATGCTGCTGGAAGACGTGGCGATCGATTTCCCGGACATGCAGATCGTCATTGCCCACCCCTCGTGGCCGTGGCAGGACGAAGCGATTTCACTCGCGATGCACAAGCCCAACATCTGGATCGACCTGTCGGGCTGGAGCCCGAAGTACTTCCCGCCGCAGCTGGTGCAATACGCCAACACACTGCTGAAGGACCGCATCCTGTTCGGCTCGGATTTCCCGCTGATCCAGCCCGACCGCTGGATGAATGAGTTTGCCCAGGCAGGCTTCAAGCCCGAGGTGCAGCCAATGATCCTGAAGGACAACGCGGTGCGCTTGTTGAAGCTGGGCTGAAGGCCTCGCGAAGCAGGCTCAGCGTTTGCGCAGGCGCGCCACCTTTTGCAGCAGTTCGAGCAGCATGTGGCGCTCGCCGGCGCTCAGGTTGTCGAGGATCTCGCTCTCGGCCTGGCGCAGCCGCTCCAGCGCTGAAACCACCAGCGCCTGCCCCTTGCGAGTGATGCTCAGGTTCTGCGTGCGGCGGTCCACATCGCTGCGCTCGCGCACCAGCAGGCCACGCTCCTCCAGGCGGTCGAGCCAGATCGTCACGCCGGGTGTGGTCACGGCCAGGGCCTTGGCCACCTGGGTGGCGGTCACCGGCGAGTTCTGGTGCACCAGCTGCAGGATCGTGAACTCGACCTTGCGCAACTCCAGTGGCTTGCCGACCGCGCGAACGAAGGCCGCCGTGGTCAGGATCGAGGCCTGCGCCAGCTGGTAGCCCAGCAGTTCGTGGATGCCGCCTTCTTCGAGCTGCCCCAGCGGGGTGAGCTCGGCCGTGGAGGGGGTGTCTCTCGTCATGTCGAAGATTGTCGCCGCACGCCGGGCGGCGCCACCCGTCGAAACTCAGCGCGCCGGCTTGATGATCGTCACCGGCAACGCGGCCGCGTGCAGCACCTCGTGCGCCACCGCGCCGAGCAGCGCATGGCGCCGCCCGCCGGTGCCGCGCGAGCCCATCACGATCGCGTCGCAGCCGAAACGTTCGGCGATGTCGATGAGGGTGTGCGCCGGGTCGCCCGTTGCCACCTCGCGATCGAAGTTGATGCCCACCGCTTTCAGCAGACGCTCGGCCGATGCGAGCGCATGGGCGCCGGCCGCAGCACGCGCCCGATCGAGCACCTCCGGGTCGGGCGCGAGCACGATCTCGTAGAGGTAGGTCGGCTCCTGCACATTGGCGAGCACGACGCTGAACTGCAAGCCTTCGCGCCCGAGGGCAATGCAGTGGTGCACGGCCTGCAGCGCGGCTTCGGAACCGTCGAGCGGAATCAGGATCTTCATGGTGGGCTTCCTTCCCAAAGTGAAGGAACATCATGCGCCGGACATCGGCACCCACACGCTGCCCCTGCAACCGAACCCCAAGACCCCCACCCTGCGCCCCACCGCGCTCGCTGCCTGCCTGGCCCTCTCCAGCAACACCCGCGCGCTGCGCGGCGATGCCCGCCTCGCGAGCTTTCTCGGCGTTTAGACTGCCGCGAAACTCACAGCCCCAGGGGCCACCACCATGATTCTCGAACTCGCCGACATCCGCATCGCCCCCGGCCAGCAAGCCGCCTTCGAAGAAGCCATCGTGCGCGGTGTCGAGACGGTCATCAGCAAGTCACCGGGCTTCGAAGGCTACAAGGTCAACCGGGGCATGGAGTCGCCCGAGCGCTACGTGTTGCAGATCTTCTGGGCCACGCTCGAGAACCACACCGTCGACTTTCGCGGCGGCCCGCTGTTCGCGCAATGGCGCGCCATCGTCGGCCCGTTCTTCGCGGCGCCGCCGGTGGTGGAGCACTTTACGTTGGTGGGGAAGTCGGGTTGAGGGAAGCCGGGCCTGAGCAGTCCGTCCCTGGGGCTCATTGCGGTGATGGGCCAGCTGAAGGCGGCTGTTGGTGCGCACGGACAAGGAACTGGTGTGAGGTCGAAATCACGTTAGGCCCCATGTGCCTCCACAAAGTCAGCCTCTCGCATCGCGGCAAGTGGTCGCTTCATTCCCTTCACGTTGCCTGCGTGTCCCTGTGCCGCGGCAAGTTGCACTCGTGCGCTTGCCAGCCTATCCGAAGCCTGTTTCGCCACGTAGGCGTGCGCCTCATCCCACGAGTCGAAGAATGCTCCGAGGCCGCTGCTTTGCGCCTTCCGGCCGCGCTCCACAAATGCGATCTTCGCCGTGTAGTTGTATGCAAACCATTGCTTCATCTTGTTCCTCTTGGTGAGGCCTAACCCTTTACAGGGACTTTGCAAGTAGTCAACGACTTTTCATTGCCAAGCCGAATTGGTTTTCTTCAATGCGTGGCGGGTGAACGAAGGCGATGCCGAGACAGAGAACAGACTGCCACTCTACAGACGGCC
>JANYJL010000176.1 GCA_025361845.1 Rhizobacter sp. | reverse complement strand
TCGAGTTACGCCACGTGGCCAAGCGCTTCGGTTCGGTCGAGGTCATTCCCGACTTCTCGCTGGCCATCGAACCGGGTGAATTCGTCGTGCTGCTCGGCCCTTCCGGTTGCGGGAAGTCGACCCTGCTGCGCATGCTGGCGGGGCTGGAGCCAGTCAGCGCCGGCGAAATCCGCCTCGGCGGACGTGATGTCACGCACCTGGCGCCCGGCCAGCGCGACGTGGCGATGGTGTTCCAGCAGTACGCGCTCTACCCGCACATGAGCGTGCGCGAGAACATGTCCTTCGGCTTGCGCAACGTCAACCTGCCGGCGGCCGAGATCACCCGCCGCGTCGCACACGCCGCGCAGATGCTCGAACTCGAAACCTTGCTCGAACGCCGCCCGGCGCAGCTCTCCGGCGGGCAGCGCCAGCGGGTCGCGATCGGCCGCGCGGTGGTGAAGGAACCCGCCGCCTTCCTCTTCGACGAACCGCTGTCGAACCTGGACGCGACGCTGCGCGCCCGCACCCGTGTCGAACTCGCGCGCCTGCACAAGCGCCTGGGGGCGACGATGGTGTTCGTCACCCACGACCAGATTGAGGCGATGACCCTGGCCACGCGCATCGCGGTGATGAACCAGGGGCGCATCGAACAACTCGCCGCGCCGATGGAGATCTACCACCGCCCGGCCACGCGCTTCGTGGCGGGCTTCGTCGGCAGCCCGGCGATGAACTTCCTGCCGGTCACGCGCTTACCGGACGACGCAGAGGGTGTCGGCGTGCGCCTGCCCGGCGGGGCGATGTTGCGCACCCTCGTGCCGCCCTGGGCCGGCATCGGCAGCGAGTTGACACTCGGGGTGCGGCCCGAAGCCCTGCAAGTTCAGACACAGGCTCAAGGTGAATTGACCGGCCGCACCGAAGTGGTGGAGCGCCTGGGCGAACGCACCCTCGTGCACGTGCTGCTGGGCGACGGCAGCTTGGTGGTGGCCGAAGCGCACCGCGACAGCCCGGTCAGCGTGGGCGAGGCGATGCAGTTGCAGATCTCGCCGCGCCACGTGCATCTGTTCGACGCCGCGGGCACCGCGCGCCACGCGGCCTGAAATGATGATGCCCCCACGTCGCTTCGCTCTTGCCCCCCAACGGGGCGCTCAGGCCGCTTGGGGCGGCCCGGCGCGAGCCTGAGCCAACCGCCATGTCCAGCAGATCGAAGCAACCCAAGGCGCCGCGCGGCGTCGGTGCGGCACTGTCGCACTGGGGCAATGGCCTGTTCGTCGTGCCGTACCTGATCGCCTTCATCGCCTTCCTGGTCGTGCCCGTGGTTCGTGGCGCGTGGCTCAGCCTGAACGAGATCGACCTGCTGTCCGACGAGAGCCAGTTCGTCGGCCTCACCAACTACATCAACCTGTTCCAGGACCCGATCTTCCGCGGCGCGGTGTTCAACACGCTCTACTTCGTCGTGCTCAGCACGCCGGTGTTCGTGGCACTCGGCCTGGGCCTCGCACTGGCGCTCAACCGGCCGGGCAAGACGGGCGCCGCACTGCGCGCGATCTTCTTCGGCTCGTCGGTGCTGTCGGTGACGATCGTCACGCTCGTCTGGCGCCTCGTCTTCATGCCCGAGCGCGGCCTGCTGGCGAACGTGATGCACGGCGTCGGCCTCACGCCGATCACGCCGCTGACGAGTGAAACGCTCGCGCTACCGGCCGTCGCCCTCGTCACCGTGTGGTGGATCATCGGCCTGCCGATGATGCTGTTCCTCGCGGCCCTGCAGCAGATCCCGCAGGAGGTCTACGAAGCCGCGGCGATGGACAACGCCAGCCGCTGGCGCAGCTTCACGGCCATCACGCTGCCGGCGATCGGGCGCACCGTGGCCCTGGTGGCCGTGATCGAGGTGATCCTGCAATTCCAGATCTTCGGCCAGGTGCAGTTGATGACGCTGGGCGGGCCGAACAATGCCTCGCGGCCGCTCGTGCTGTTCATCTACGAAGCCGGCTTCCGCCAATGGGCGCTGGGCCTCTCGGCGGCCGCCGCGCAGGTGCTGTTCGCGATGATGCTGATCGGCGTGGCGGTGCAGGCCTGGATCGGCCGGCAACGGGACGGGGCATGAACGCCAACCCGGATCGAAAGCTCGGCGACCGCCTGATCCTCGGTGCGGTGATCGTGCTCGCGCTGCTGTGGACGGCGCCATTGATCTGGGTCTTCGCGCTCTCGTTCAAGCCCAACGAATACCTGCTGACGCACACCGACGTGCTGTTCTCGCCACCCTTCACGCTGAAGAACTATCGCGACATCCTCGGCACCTCGGCGGTGTTCCAGTGGATCGTCAACAGCATCATCGTCTCGCTCGGTCAGACCTTTTTCACGTTGGTGCTGTGCTCGCTCGCCGGTTACGGCTTCGCACGCACCGAGTTCCCCGGCAAACGCTGGGTGTTCGCCCTCGTGCTCGCCGGGCTGGCCGTTCCCGAGCAGGCCATCGTGATCCCGCTGCACCGCATGTTCGCCGAATGGGAACTGCACAACACCTACAGCGCGCTGATCCTGCCGCGCCTGGCCGCGCCCTTCGGCGTGTTCCTGATGACGCAGTATTTCAAGGCGATCCCGAAGGACATCGAGGAAGCCGCCCTGCTCGACAACGCCTCGCGCCTGAAGATCTTCTGGCGAATCATCCTGCCGCTGTCGATCCCCGCGCAGGCCACGCTCGGCATCTTCACCTTCCTCTACGCGTGGAACGATTACCTGTGGCCACTGATCTCGGCCTCCAAGCCGGAGATGTACACCTTGACGCTCGGCCTCGCGGCCACGCAGAGCAACTTCGCGCAGTCCGAAGGCATCGGCTATTTGATGTCGCAGGCGGTATTCGCCGGGCTGCCGATCTTCGTGCTCTACCTGTTCTTCCAGAAGTACATCGTCACTGCCGTGGCGGGAACCACCGTGCGCTGAAGGCAAGGCAGCGCTGCAGCTTCACCGACCCAGAGCGTTCAAGCAACGCCGCAACCCCAAGGAGACAGACATGAAGAAGTTTTTCCAACGAGGTGCCATCGCACTCGCCCTGAGCGCCGCGCTCGTCCCCGCCGTGCAGGCGCAGGACAAGACCGTCGTCACCTTCGCACGCTTCTTCGGCGCCTGCGAAGCGGACTTCGGCACCGTCACGGACGTGAGCAAGTCCGCCGGCGAGTGCGGCATCATCACCGCGCTCACCAACAAGTTCAATGCGACCAACAAGTTGAACGCCGTCGTCAAGACGCAGGTGATCGAGTGGGGCCCCTACTACGACCAGCTCGGCGCGCGCATCGTCGCGAAAGACATCCCGACCATCGCCGTGATGCACGAGGCGGTGCTCGGCGACTTCGTCAAGCGCAACCTGGTCGAACCGCTCGATGCGGGCTTCAAGGAAGCGGGTGTGGACGTGAACGACTTCACCGCCCACGGCAAACGCGGCGTCACCTTCGACGGCAAGACCTACGCCCTGCCCTTCGACACGCACTCGTGGCTGTGGCACTTCAACATGAACCTGATGAAGAAGGCGGGCCTCGCGAATGCCGACGGCACGCCGGTGGTGCCGAAGAACCCCGACGAGCTGATGGCCCAGGCGAAGAAGTTCAAGGCCGCCACCGGCAAGCCTTACTTCGGCTGGGTGGTCGCGAACGAAACCGCGGCCTATACCCGCACCTTCCTGACCCTTCTGTACCAGCAAGGCGGCACGGTGTTCCCGAAGAACGAGCGTGAGATCGACCTGCACAGCAAGGAGGCGCACAAGGCGCTCGAGCTGATGAATACGCTGTACGCCAATGGCGATGTGACTCAGAACGTGGACTACGGCGCCGCGAATCAGGCCTTCGTGAACGGCGATGCCGGCGTGATGGTCAACGGCACCTGGCTGATCGGCGACATGATCACGCAGTCCGAGAAGCCCGGCGCGGCGCTCGAGAAGGGCTACGCGGTGATGCCCTTCGCGAACCTCTATTCGAAGAAGGCGACCTGGGCCGACGGCCACTCGTGGATCATGCTCAAGGGCGGCGCCAAGGACGAGAAGACGCGCAAGGCGGCCTTCGCGTTCCTGAAATTCCTCTCCGACAACGACTTCGAGTGGGCCCGCACCGGCCACCTGCCGACGCGCAAATCGGTGATCGACAGCCCCGCCTTCACCGGCCTGCCCTTCCGCGGCACGATCGGCACCATCGCGCAGACCGGCATCTCGTTCGCACCGACGGTGCCGCGCCAGTTCCGCATCAACGAGATGCTGGGTGAAGCGATCAGCACGATCCTGATCTCGAAGAAGCCGATCGACGAAACCGTCAAGGCGGCCGAGGAACGCATCAACAAGATGCTGGCCAGCGCCAAGTAAGCGGAAAGCCGACACCAGGCTCACGACCCCGGCGCACGCGTCGGGGTCGTGGCTTGGCACGCAAACACAACTCAACTCCACTCCCTTCAGGAACACGTCGCCATGATTTCATCGCGCCTCGTCGTCGACCGCGACTTCGTCATCTCCGATCTCGACCGCCGCGTCTTCGGGGCCTTCGTCGAGCACATGGGCCGCTGCGTCTACACCGGCATCTACGAACCCGGCCACCCGACCGCCGACGAGAACGGCTTTCGCGGTGACGTGATGGCGCTGACGCGCGAACTCGGGCCGACGATCATTCGTTACCCCGGCGGCAACTTCCTGTCGGGCTACGACTGGCGCGATGGCGTCGGCCCGAAGTCGCAGCGCCCGCGCCGGCTCGACCTGGCCTGGTACTCGACCGAGACCAACCAGTTCGGCACCAACGAATTCATGCAGTGGTCGAAGGCCGTCGGCATCGAGCCGATGTTCGGCGTGAACCTGGGCACCGGCGGGCCGAACGAGGCGCGCCACTTCATCGAGTACTGCAACCACCCCGGCGGCACCCAACTGTCGGACCTGCGCCACGCGCACGGCCACGAAAAGCCGCACGACATCAAGTTCTGGTGCCTCGGCAACGAGATGGACGGCCCCTGGCAGATCTGCCGCAAGACGGCCGACGAATACGGCCGCGCTGCATTGGAAACCGCGAAGGTGCTGCGCATGGTCGACCCGACCATCACACTCGCCGCCTGCGGTTCATCGAACCACGACATGGCCACCTACGGGCACTGGGAAGCCACGGTGCTCGACCACTGCTTCGACGAGGTGGACTTCATCTCGCTGCACACCTACTTCGAGAACAAGCTCGACTCGACCGAAGAATTCTTCGGCAACATCGACGTGATGGACCTCTTCATCAAGGAGATCGTCGCCGTGGCCGATGGCGTGGCCGCGCGCAAACACTCCACCAAGAAGATCATGCTGTCCTTCGACGAGTGGAACGTCTGGTACAAGTCGCGCAGCATCAGCGACCTGCGCAAACCCGGCTGGCCCGAAGCGCCGCGTCTGATCGAGGAGGTCTACAACCACGAAGACGCGCTGGTGAACGGCGGCGCGCTCATCACGATGATGAACAACGCCGACCGCGTGAAGACGGCGTGCCTGGCGCAACTCGTCAACGTGATCGGCCCCATCATGACCGAGCCGGGTGGCCCGGCCTGGCGCCAGACCATCTTCCATCCCTTCGCACTCACCTCGCGCTATGCACACGGCCGCGTGCTGAAACCGGTGCTCACCTCACCGACCTATGAGGCCAAGACCTTCCCCGAAATCTCGTACCTGTGCGCCAGTGTGGTCGACGACGAAGCCAGCGGCCGCACCGCGGTGTTCGCGATCAACCGCCACCTCACCGACGAGATGGATCTGAAGATCGAGCTGCGCGGCCTGGGCACCGAGCGGAAATTGGTCGAATGCCTGGAACTGCATCACGCCAACATGAAGGCCACCAACACCCGCGAGGCACCCGACACCGTGAAGCCGGTCAACAATCCTCGATTGGAGATCGACGGTGAAACGCTCACGGTGAGATTGAAGCCTGGCTCCTGGAATGTCATCGTGACCGAGGCCTCGAACCGGCGCTGAGGTCGCGCGCCGCAGAGGAAACCCCGTGTTCGAGAGAGAGCCCATCGTCGGCACCATGAGTGTGCAAGTCGCGCGCATCCTGGGCATGCGCATCGTCGGCGGCGAGTACCGGCCGGGTGACCTGCTGCCGGTCGAGGCCGAGTTGTGTGCGGCGATCGGCGTGAGCCGCACCACCGTACGCGAGGGCGTGAAGATGCTGTCGAGCAAACGCCTGATCGAAATTTCGCCGAAAACCGGCACACGCGTGCTGCCGTTCTCCGACTGGAACCTGCTCGACCGCGATGTGCTCGCCTGGCGGCTGCTCGCGCAGTTCGATACGAAGATCGTGCAGGACATCTTCGAGATGCGCCTGTGCATCGAGCCGCGTGCGAGCGCGCTGGCCGCGCAGCAGGGCAGCGAAGACGGCCTGCGCGCGATCGAGCGGCGTTACCAGGACGTGCGCGAAACCTTGCAGCAGGGGGGCGACATGCGCCTGGCCGCCCAGGCCGACCTCGAGTTCCACATGACCATCATCAACACCTCGCAGAACGGCATGTTCATCACCATCGGCGGTGCGGTGAAGGCGGCGCTGCGGGTGTCTTCCGAGATGCTGCACCGGCTGCCCGAGCACCCGATGCGCGAGTTGTCGCTCTACGACGATGTGCGGCAGAGCATCCTGCGGCGTGATGTCGATGCGGCGAGCCTGTCGATGACCGCGCTGCTGCAAGCTTCGCGCGTGCGGCTGCTGGCGATGATGGAGGATCTGGGGCAGCGGGGGTAGGGCATTGAATTGCCCCCTCGCCCCTTTGGGGAGAGGGAGAAACTCTCAACGCGTAGTGGCCATCCGCATCAACCGCGCCGCCTCTTCCTCGCGCGTGTCGTCGATCTCACGCATCACATTGCCCACATCCACCGGCCCCTGCGGGCGCGCAAAGCGACCGGTCAGCACCACCTCCGGGTTCAGCACCCCGCGCACGTACAAATCCCAGATCTCGGGCCCGTACTCGGTCGGCAACAACTCGGGCGCAAAGCGCCCGAAGAAGTCGCGCAGGTTGTCCACGTCGCGCAGCAGCATGCGCTGCGCGTGGTTGTTGCCGGCCGCGTCGATGGCCTGCGGCAAATCGATGATGACCGGGCCGTCAGCCGCCAGCAGGATGTTGAATTCGGACAGGTCGCCGTGCACGACACCTGCGCAGAGCATGCGCAGCACCTCGACCACCAGGGTCGCGTGGTGGGCACGCGCTTCGTCGGCCGTGAAGGCCACGTCGTTCAGGCGCGGCGCGGCAGCGCCTTCGGCATCCGTCACCAGTTCCATCAACAGCACGCCGTCGCAGAAGTTGTAGGGCTTGGGCACCCGCACGCCGGCCGCGGCCAGGCGGTAGAGGGCGTCGACCTCGGCGCTTTGCCAGGCGGCTTCGGTCGCTTCACGGCCGAAGCGCGTGCCCTTGGCCATCGCACGCGCCTGGCGGGTGTTCTTGACCTTGCGGTTCTCGGTGTAGTCCACCGCTTGGCGGAAGCTGCGTTCGGTGGCGTCCTTGTAGACCTTGGCGCAGCGGGTGTCGTCGCCACAGCGCACCACGAAGACCATCGCTTCCTTGCCGCTCATCAACTGGCGTACCACGCTGTCGATCAGGCCTTCGTCGATCAGGGGCTGCAATCTCTTGGGGGGTTTCATCGCGCCGATTCTGCGCTGTGCGCTGCGCTCACCCACGTGCAGGCTGTCACACATTCTTACGGCGCGCGGGCTCGGGCGCCGCCGGTCGCTCAAGGTGTCAGGCGGCCCGCCGATAGACCCGACAACGACAACAAGCGCCCGACCCCCATGACGACCCCTGCCCGCGCCCTCGCGTTCGCGACCTGCCTGACGCTCGCCCTGGGTGCCACCGCAGCCCATGCCGCGGCCGCCGCGCCTGCCGAGCCCGCCGACCTGAGCCTCGAAGAGTTGCTGAAGGCAGACGTGCAGACCGCCTCGCGCAAGTCGCAGCACCTGCAAGACGTGGCCGCGGCCGTGTTCGTGATCACGCGCGAGGACATCGAACGTTCCGGTGCCACCAGCATTCCCGAAGTGCTGCGCATGGCGCCTGGCGTGCAGGTGGCGCGCCTCGCGAACAACCGCTGGGCGGTCAGCGCGCGCGGCTTCAACGGCCGCTTCGCCAACAAGCTGCTGGTGCTGATGGACGGGCGCAGCATCTACTCGCCGCTGTTCTCGGGAGTCGTCTGGGAAACCGAGGACACGCTGCTCGAAGACATCGACCGCATCGAAGTGATCCGGGGCCCCGGCGCCTCACTGTGGGGTGCGAATGCGGTGAACGGTGTCATCAACATCATCACCCGCAAGGCACGCGACACGCGAGGCACCCTGGCCGTGGCCAGCATCGGCAGCGAAGACCGCGGCATGTTCGCGCTGCGCCACGGCATGGCCGTCGGCGACGGCAACCTGCGCGTGTGGGGCAAGGCACTCGCACGCGACACCTCGGTCGACCTGCAAGGCCAGGCCGGCAACGACTACTGGCGCGAAGGCCGTGCCGGCTTTCGCGGCGACTGGAACCTCGACGCGAGCCGCCGCCTGAGCTTGAGCGGGGCCACCTACAGCAGCCGCACCGGCGACAAATACCTGCTGCCGAGCCTGACCTCGCCCGATGGCATCGCCCCCACCGACATGGTGCAACGCGCCAGCGGCGGCCACCTGCTGGCACGCCACGAATGGTTGTGGGCCGATGGCTCCGAGGCCGCCTTGCAAGGTTATGTGGACCACTCCGACCTCGAGGTCGTGAGCGCGGTGCACGACCAGCGCACCACCGTCGATCTCGACTTCCAGCACCGCCCGCACCTGGGCGGCACCCACGATGTCGTCTGGGGCCTGGGCTACCGCGAGTCGCGCGACCACATCACCTCGGGCTCGCTGCTGTCGATCACGCCGGACCACCGCAACTGGTATCTCGCCAGCGCCTTCTTGCAAGACGAGATCACCCTCGCGCCCGAGACCTGGCGCCTGGTGCTGGGCACACGCCTGGAGCGCAACAGCTACACCGGCTTCGAGCCGCAGCCGAACCTGCGGATGATCTGGACGCCGACGCCACAGCAAACCGTCTGGGGTGCGTTGTCGCGCGCCGTGCGCACACCTTCGCGGGCCGAGCTCGCCGCGGAGATCGACCTCCAGGTCACGCCTGCCAGCCCGCCGTTCCCCGCCGTGCTGACACGCAACGTGCCCGACCCCAATCACCCGCTCGGCAACGAAGTGGTGAAGGCCTTCGAGCTGGGTTACCGCCAGCAGTTGAACACTCAGTTGTCGTTCGACGTAGCGCTTTTCCACAACCGCTACAGCATGCTGCGCGGCGGTGCGCTGGGCGCACAGACATTCGAGTTCACGCCGGTGCCGCATGCGGTGCAGGCCATCTCGCCGAACAATGGCGTGACGGCGCGCACCCAGGGCATCGAGCTGGCGCTCGACTGGCATGTGCGGCCGGCCTGGCGCATCCAGCCCGCCTATTCCTGGATGCACATCGACGCGCGACCGACGAGCGCCGATCCGGTGGAGGCCAGCGCCGCCACCGAGTACAACAACAGCGCACCACGCCAGCAGTTCTCGCTGCGCTCGTCCACGACGCTGGCCGATCGCAGCCAGGTCGACCTCTGGCTGCGCCATGTCGGCGCCCTGCCGTCGAGCGCCGGTTCGAGCGGCGTGGCCGCCTACACCACGCTCGACCTGCGCTACGCCTGGCGCCTGCGCCCGGGGCTCGAACTGTCCGTCGTCGGCCAGAACCTGCTCGACAGCCAGCACCCGGAGTTCGTGCCCGACCTGCTGCCCTCCCAGTCGCTGCAAGTGCAGCGCGGTGTGGTGGCCAAGGCGAAGTGGCAGTTCTGACTCCGTGACCCATCCGCCTTCAGCCCGAAGCTGGCGCCGCCGCGCCGGCTGCCTCGCCGCGCTGGCGCTCGGGCTGCTCGCGCTCGCGCCATGGCAGGCACAGGCACAAGCGACGCTGACCGAGGCGCAGGCGAAGGCCGGTTTCATCCTCAACTTCGCACGCTACGTGGAGTGGCCGGCAACCGCCTTCGTGTCGCGCGAGGCTCCGGTCGTGGCCTGCCTGCTGGAGCGTGACGCGCTGGTGGGTGCGCTCGGTGCGCTCGAAGGCCGCCTGGTGCAAGGCCGCCCGCTGAAAGTGCGGCGCAGTTTCACCGCCGACGACACCCATGGCTGCCACGTCGTCTTCATCGGCGAGGCGGATGAGCGCCGCATCGTGCCGGTGCTGCGTTCGCTCGCAGGGCAGCCGGTGCTGACGATCGGCGATGCCGAGCGCTTCGTCGATCTCGGCGGCGCCATCGGCCTCGTGCTGGGCGATGAGCGCCTGCAATTCGATGTGAACCGCGGCGCGCTCGAGCAAGCGCAGCTGAAGGCCAGCGCGAGCCTGCTCAAGCTGGCGCGCAGCGTGCAGTGACGGTGAGCGGACCATGAACTTTCGCGACCTCCCCCTGCGCCACAAGCTGATGCTCATCATCGCGCTGGCGACCGGCCTGGGCCTGAGCATGGTGATGCAGCTCGCCATCGGCTTGCGTGGCAGTCGTGCGGCGATGCAATCCCAACTCGTCGGCATTGCGCAGATCGTCGCGGCCAACAGCACCGCGGCGATCCGCTTCGATGACCCCAAGGCCGCAGCCGACACGCTGGCAGGCTTGCAGGCACAACCCGAAATCACCCAGGCCTTGCTGCTGCGCGTGGACGGTCGGCTGTTCGCGGCCTACCCCGCGGCGACCGTCTCTCCACACGGCAGCGAACCCATCCCCGACGCACTGCGCATCGACGGCGGTTTCTGGGACAGCTGGATGCACATCGACTACCCGGTGCGCCAGGACGGTGAGAGCCTGGGCACCCTGCACCTGCAAGCCGACCTGTCGGCGATGTGGCGCGAGTTCTTCGAGCACATCGGGCTGGCGCTCGCGACCACTGGCGCGGCCTTCGCGGTCGCGGTGGCACTCGCAGCGCGGCTGCAACGCTCGATCTCCCAGCCCATCATCGGCCTGGCCGCGGTCGCCGAAGCGGTGGGTGCGGACAAGGACTACACACGCCGCGTCGAGGTCTCGCAGCACGATGAGGTCGGCCACCTCGCCGAGCGTTTCAACGCCATGCTGGCCGAGCTGCAAACGCGCGACCGCGAGTTGCAGCAGCACCGCGCGCTGCTCGAACAGCAGGTCGACCAGCGCACCGCGCAACTGCGCCAGGCCAAGGAGCAGGCCGAGGCCGCGAGCGGCGCCAAGACCCGTTTCCTCGCCAACATGAGCCACGAGTTGCGCACGCCGCTGAACGCGGTGATCGGTGCCGCGCAACTGATGAAGGCCGGCGAGCAGGACGCCGAGCGCCGCGAGCAACTGGTGGAAGCGATCCAGCGCAGCGGCACCAACCTGCTCGGACTGATCGAAAGCATCCTCGACCTCTCGCGCATCGAAGCCGGCGCGATCAAGCTGCACCCGCAGGATTTCCACCTCGTCGAATGCCTCGACGCCGTGCTCGCCACCGCGGGCCTCGCGGCACGTGCGAAGGGCCTGCAACTCGCCTGCATCGTGGCACCCGAACTGGCGGCCTGGCGGCATGGCGACGCGGCGCGGCTGCGCCAGGTGCTGCTGAACCTGCTCGGCAATGCCGTGAAGTTCACGCTCGAAGGCGAGATCGTGGTGCGGGTCGACGCCGGCACGCCGGCCGACGCGGTGCGCATCACCATCACCGACACCGGTGTGGGCATCGCCCCGGCCTCGCTGCCGCATGTGTTCGAGCCCTTTCGCCAGGGCGACGAAGGGGCCGCCCGGCGCTTCGGCGGAAGTGGCCTCGGCCTGGCCATCGTGCACCAGCTCGTCGCGGCGATGGGCGGGCACATCCACGCGAAGAGCACGCTCGGCCAGGGCTCATGTTTCGAACTGGTGCTGCCCCTGCCCGCGGCGCACGAGGCCGCGCTCGAACCCGTGGCGCCGCAGCGCCAGGTGGCCTACTTCGAGCCGCACGAGCCGAGCGCGCAGGCCCTGCACGCGCTGCTGTTGCGCATGGGCTGCGAGGCGCGCCGCTGCCACGATGCCGCCGACCTGGTGGCCTGGTGTGCCGAGGGCGCGCCCGACGGCACCCGCATCGTCCACCCCGACGATTTCGAGGACGCGGACGACACGGCGAACACGACCGAACGCTGGCTGCTCATCGCGACGGACACCCCGCAGGCGGCCGAGCTGCTGGAGCCGACCAGCGAGCTGCTGGACGCGCGCAGCGTGATCGGCATGTCCAGCGTCGAGGCGTATGACGCCGAGCGGGCGCGTGAACGTTTCCAGCTGCCGCGCAACGTCATCAAGCCGGTGACCCGCACGGCCCTGGCAAGCCGCTTCTACGCCAGTGCCACGGCGGCCGGCGGCACCCACCCGGTGCCGCTGGACCTGCTGACGAGCAGCGAGCTGGCCGCACTGACCCATGTGCTCGTGGTCGAGGACGACGCGCTGAACCAGACCATCGTCTGCGGCCTGTTGCGGCATGGTGGCTACCGCGTCAGTGCGGTCGGCGATGGCCGGGCTGCACTCGACGCGCTGCGTTCCGGAGTGCGCTACGACCTGGTGCTGATGGACTGGCAGATGCCCGACATGGACGGCCTGGAAGTCACGCGCCGCGTGCGTGCCGGTGAAGCCGGCCTCGCCGCCCAGCGCCTGCCCATCGTCGCGCTGACCGCCAACGCTTTCGCCGAAGACCGCGAGGCCTGCCTGGCCGCCGGCATGAACGACTTCCTGACCAAGCCGGTGCTCGCCACCGGGCTGCTGGCGATGATCGAACGCTGGGCGCCGCGCCGCGCTGCCGCACCGCGACGCAGCGAGGCAACGCGGCGGGTGCACGCGGTCGACACCGCGGCCATCGGCGGCACCGACGCACCGGTGTTCGACCCACGCCCGCTCGCTGCCCTGCCGATGGTGGCCGATGGCTCGCAGCCCTTCTACGCCGACGAGGTGCTGGCGCTCTACATGGACTCCCTGCCCGGCACTGTGAGCGCTGTGCGCCAAGCCACCGCGCGGGCCGACCGCAAGATCTTGCAGCGCACGACCCACACGCTGAAGTCGTCGAGTGCGTCGATGGGGGCGCTGGCGATGGCGGCCGTGGCTGCCCACGCCGAACAGCAACTGCGCAGCGGCGCGCCGCTGACGCCGGACCTGGCCGATCGCCTTCAGGTCGAGCTCGATCGCCTGAGCCTGGCCGTCAAGCACCTGCACCCCGGTACAGGCGCGAGCGAGGTCGCTCGATGAGCGGCAGCCTGCACACCACTGGCCAGCGCCTGCTGCTCGTCGACGACGACGCGCTGCTGCGCGGCATCGCGGCCAAGACGCTGCGCCACGCCGGCTTCGAGGTGACCGAAGCGGCGGACGGCGAAGCCGCGCTGGTGCAGTTCGAGGCCGCGCCCTTCGACCTGCTGCTGCTCGACGTGGTGATGCCCGAGCTCGACGGCTACGAGGTCTGCGCGCGCATCCGCGCCCTGCCGCAGGGCGCGCGCGTGCCGGTGCTCATGCTGACCGGCTTGAACGACAGCGCGTCGATCGAACTCGCCTACCAGGCCGGCGCCACCGACTTCATCGCCAAGCCGATCAACTGGACACTCCTGTCGCACCGCGTGCGCTACTCGCTGCGCGCCGCCGCGGCGGTGGAGCAGGCGCTGCACAGCCGGGAGCGGCTGGAGCGCGCACAGCACATCGCCAACATGGGCAGCTGGCAGATCGCGCTGGCGGACGAGGCCTTCGCCTGTTCGCCCGAACTGGCGCGTGTGTTCGGCGCGGCCGCCGATGCGGTGCACGGCGCCACGTCGGCGGACTTTCTGGCGCGCGTGGGCGAGGTCGATCGCGAGACCGTGCGCCAGGCCCGCCACGCGGCGATGCACCAGGGCCAGGCCTACCAGCTCAGCTTCGCCATCACGCGCGACGACGGCGCGCTGCGCACCGTGTTCGAACAAGCCTCGCCGGTGTTCGACGCTGCGGGCCGGCAGGTCGCCGTGGAAGGCATCACGCAGGACATCACCGACCGGGTCGAGGCCGAGCAGCGCATCCGCGTGCTGGCGCACTACGACCGGCTGACGGGTTTGCCGAACCGCCAGTTCTTCGATGAACTGGCCGGCCCAACGCTCGACCGCTCGCGCCGCCTGGGCACAGCCTGCGCGCTGCTGCACGTGGACATGGACCGCTTCAAGAACGTCAACGACGCCTACGGCCACGCCGAAGGCGACGCCGTGCTGCTGGCGTTGACCGAGCGACTGCAGGCCTCCATCCGCAGCTGCGATCTGGCGATGGTGGGTGGCACGGCGAACGACTCGGTGGTCGCGCGTGTCGGCGCGAATGCCTTCACGGTGCTGCTGGTCGATGTGGGCAACGATTCGCAGGCCGCGACGGTGGCCGAGCGGCTGCTGAACGCCGTGGCCGCGCCGATTGCGTTGCGCGGCCGCGAGCTCGTGCTGACCGCCAGCATCGGCATCGCGATGTACCCGCGCGACGCGGGCGATGCGAAGGGCCTGGCACGCTGCGCCGAGCAGGCGGCCTACGCGGCCAAGTCGGCCGGGCGCGCGCGGCATTCGTTCTTCGACGAAGCGATGAACCTGCTGGCGAGCGACCGGCTGGCGCGTGAGAGCGACCTGCGCCACGCCATCGCCGAAGGCCATTTGCGTTTGCAATACCAACCGAAGGTCGATGCATCGAGCGGCGTGATCCTCGGCGCCGAAGCGCTGGTGCGCTGGTTGCACCCGGAGCGCGGCCTGGTGCCACCGGGTCTGTTCATTCCGCTCGCCGAAGAGTCGGGCCTGATCCTGCCATTGACCGACTGGGTGCTGGAAACCGCCTGCGCCGACCAGCGCGCGCGGCGGGATGCGGGCCTGCGCAACGTACCCATCTCCGTCAACCTGTCCGCTGCGAGCTTCGTGCACGACGGCCTGCTGGCGCAGCTCGACGAGCTGCTCGCGCGTCACGGCCTGGAGGCTACGGCCCTGATCTTCGAGGTGACGGAATCGCAGCTGATGACGAATGTCGACCGCGCCGTCGAGCGCCTGCACGAGCTGCGCGAACGCGGCTTCGGCCTCTCGCTCGACGACTTCGGCACCGGCTATTCATCGCTCAGTTACCTGAAGCGTTTTCCGGTGCACGAGTTGAAGATCGACCGCAGCTTTGTCGTCGATGTGTGCAGTGGCGGGCGCGATGGTGCGCTGGCCGCTTCCATCATCGCGCTCGGCCGCGAGTTCGGCCTGCGGGTGGTGGCCGAGGGGGTGGAGACGGCCGAGCAGGCCGCCTTCCTGCTCGGCCACGGCTGCCCGCACCAGCAGGGCTACCTGTTTGCGCGGCCGATGCCGGTGGCGGAGTTCGATGCGCTGCTGGTCGGCGGCGTGGTGGCCGGGCGCACGCGGCCGCTGGTGGCGTTGGACCTCTGCGCGGCCAGGTCGGCGGCTTAGTCGGCGGCGGTGGCGGTGATGGCCGGTGCGTCCTTGCGCATCGTGATGGCAGTGAACGGGCAGATGACCGCACACAAGCTGCAACCAGTGCAGCGTTCAGGTTCGTGCAGCACCGACACCTTCCGCCAGTGCTGCACTTCGAGGCTCAGGAGATGCGGCTCGCAAGCCGACACACAGCGCCCGCAGCCGGTACAGCGCTGCGGGTCGATGTCGGGCAGCCGCGCACCCGCGCGGCGGCCGGTGGGCTCAGCCGCGTGCAGCATCCAGGGCGGCGTTCAGCGTGGCGCTCGGGCGCATGACGGCGTTGCACTTGGCCTCGTCGACCAGGTAGTAGCCGCCGATGTCGGCCGGTTGGCCCTGCACGGCCGCGAGCTCCTGAACGATCTTCTGCTCGTTGTCGGTCAGCGCCTTCGCCAGTGGTGCGAAGCGCGCCTGCAAGGTCTTGTCGTCGGTCTGCGCGGCGAGTTCCTGCGCCCAGTACATCGCGAGGTAGAACTGGCTGCCGCGGTTGTCGAGCTCACCGGTCTTGGGTGAGGGCGACTTGTTGTTGTCGAGCAGCTTGCCTGTGGCGGCATCGAGTGTCTTGGCGAGCAGCTTGGCCTTGTCGTTGGCGGTCTTGATGCCGAGTTCTTCGAGCGAGGCGGCCAGGGCCAGGTACTCGCCCAGCGAATCCCAGCGCAGGTGGTTTTCCTCGACCAGTTGCTTGACGTGCTTCGGCGCCGAACCGCCGGCACCGGTTTCGTACATGCCGCCGCCGGCCATCAGCGGCACGATGGACAGCATCTTCGCGCTGGTGCCGAGTTCCATGATGGGGAACAGGTCGGTCAGGTAATCGCGCAGGATGTTGCCGGTGACGGAGATGGTGTCGAGGCCGCGCACCACACGCTCGAGCGTGTAACGCATCGCACGCACCTGGGACATGATCTGGATGTCCAGGCCCGTGGTGTCGTGGTCCTTCAGGTAGGTGTGGACCTTCTTGATCAACTCGTTTTCATGCGGGCGATACGGGTCGAGCCAGAACAGCGCCGGCATGCCGGAATTACGCGCCCGCGTGACGGCCAGCTTGACCCAATCGCGGATCGGCGCGTCCTTCACCTGGCACATGCGCCAGATGTCGCCGGCCTCGACGTTCTGCACCAGCAGCACCTCGCCGGTGGCGATGTCGACGATGCGTGCCTCGCCGGCTTCCGGCACCTCGAAGGTCTTGTCGTGCGAGCCGTATTCCTCGGCCTGCTGGGCCATCAGGCCGACATTGGGCACCGTGCCCATCGTCACCGGATCGAAGTTGCCGTTCGTCTTGCAGAAGTTGATGATCTCCTGGTAGATGCGGGCGAACGTGCTCTCGGGGATCACCGCCTTGGTGTCCTTCGAGCGGCCGTCCGGCCCCCACATCTTGCCGCCGATGCGGATCATCGCGGGCATCGATGCGTCGACGATGATGTCGTTCGGCGCGTGCAGGTTGGTGATGCCCTTGGCCGAATCGACCATCGCCAGTTCGGGGCGGTTTTCGTGGCAGGCGTGCAGATCACGAACGATCTCTTCGCGCTTGGTTTCCGTCAGCGTGGCGATCTTGTCGTACAGATTGACCATGCCGTTGTTGACGTTCACACCCAGCTCGTCGAACAGCTTGCCGTGTTTCTCGAACGCTTCCTTGTAGAAGATGCGCACGGCGTGGCCGAAGACGATCGGGTGCGACACCTTCATCATCGTCGCCTTCACGTGCAGCGAGAACATCACGCCGGTCTTGCGGGCGTCTTCCATCTCCCGCTCGTAGAAGTCGCAGAGCGCCTTCTTGCTCATGAACATGCTGTCGATGATCTCGCCGGCCAGCAGCGCGACCTTCGGCTTCAGCACCAGGCTCTTGCCGCTGGCGGTGACCAGCTCCATGCGCACGTCGCGCGCCTTGTCGAGCGTCATCGACTTTTCGCCGTGATAGAAATCGCCCGTCTTCATGGTCGCCACGTGGGTGCGGGAAGCCTGGCTCCATTCGCCCATCGTGTGCGGGTTTTTGCGGGCAAAACGCTTCACCGCGAGCGGCGCGCGGCGGTCGGAGTTGCCTTCGCGCAGCACCGGGTTCACAGCGCTGCCCAGGCTCTTGGAATAACGCGCGCGGATCGCCTTCTCTTCGTCGGTGCTCGGGCTTTCCGGGAAATCGGGGATCTTGTAGCCGCGCGCCTGGAGTTCCTTGATGGCGCCGACCAACTGGTGCACGGATGCACTGATGTTGGGCAGCTTGATGATGTTGGTGTCGGGCAGCAGGGTCAGCCGGCCGAGCTCGGCCAGGTTGTCGGGCAGCTTCTGAGCGTCGGTCAGGCACTCGGGAAACTCGCCCAGCACCCGCGCCGCCACCGAGATGTCGCTCGCAGTGACCTCGATGCCCGCCGGCGCTGTGAAGGTGCGCAGGATCGGCAGGAAGGCGTAGGTCGCGAGCAGCGGCGCTTCGTCGGTGAGGGTATAGATGATCTTGGGTTGGGTCGCCATCGAGGATGCTCCGTGGGTGTGGGTTTCAGCGTCTGTTGCGCGCGGTGGGCCTGAAGCATGGCTCAAGGCGCCAGCCCGGCACTTTGCCATCGAACGCCGTGGCACTTCCAAGCGAAATCCGTGCGCGTGCGGCGCGCCGAGTGCAAGTCTCGCACTTCGCACGGGCTTGCGACTGGCTCATCGACGAAACGAGACGCCGTCACGGGCATTGACAAAGGCCGAATCGGCGCCTTTAATTTACCCATTGGTAAATTAAAGAATCGTCCGTGCCCACCGACGCCCTCAGCACCACCCTGGCCGCACTCGCCGACCCGACGCGGCGCGCCATCCTGGCGCGGCTGGCCTCGGGCGAAAGCTCGGTCACCGAACTGGCCGAACCCTTCGAGATGACGCTGCCCGCCGTCACCAAGCACCTCAAGGTGCTGGAGCGTGCCGGCCTCATCACACGCAGCCGGCAGGCGCAATGGCGGCCTTGCCAGTTGGCGCCCGAGCCGCTGCGCGAGGTGGCCGACTGGGTGGCGCAGTACCGGCTGCACTGGGAGCAGCGGCTCGACCGCCTGGAAGCCTATCTGCACGAACTTCAAACGAAGGAGAAGAAGAATGCCAAACGCAAATAGCCCCGACACCAAGAGCCCCGCCGCCGCTGGCAGCGAATTCGTGTTGGAACGTGTGCTGGCCGCTCCGCGCGCGCTGGTGTGGAAGGTCTGGACCGATCCCGAGCACCTGCTGCAATGGTTCAGCCCCGCCGGCATGACGATGGCGAGCTGCACCATGGACCTGCGCCCAGGCGGCAGCTTCCTCTACTGCCTGCGATTGCCCGACGGCAGCGACATGTGGGCCAAGTGGGTCTTCCGCGAGGTGGCGGCGCCAGAACGGCAGGTGTGGGTGCACGGCTTTTCGGACCCTGCCGGCAACCGCAGCCATCACCCGATGGCGCCGACGTGGCCGCTCGAGATGCTGTGCTCGGCCGTGTTCGAAGAGCGCGGCGGCCAGACCGAAATGACCCTGCGCTCGGCCGCCCACAACGCCAGCGCGACCGAGCAGCACACCTTCGACAGCTCGCACACCAGCATGGAGATGGGCTGGGGCGGCACGCTGCGGCAACTGGTCGCGCACCTGGCCAAACTCCAGGGGTAATGAGCATGGCTGCCGAAAACGAGTTCTTCATCACACGCGTGTTCGACGCGCCGCACACGCTCGTGTGGAAGGCCTGGACCGACCCGGGCCAGATAGCGCGCTGGTGGGGGCCGAACGGCTTCAGCAACCCGGTCTGCGAGATGGACCTGCGGCCGGGCGGCGCCTACCGCCTCGTGATGCGCAGCCCCGAGGACGAGGACTATCCGATCACCGGCGAGATCCGCGAGGTGGTCGCGCCCGCCTTGCTGGTGATGACGCTCGACTGCGCCGAGCACCCGGCCGAGTGGCATGAGATGGTGCGCGCGGGCAGCGGGCGCACGGGCGCCAACCCGGCCGGCACGATGGTGCAGACGGTGCGCTTCGAGGAGCTGGGCCGCCAGACGCGCCTGTCGATCAGCACGCGCTTCGAATCGGTCGCACTGCGCGAAGCGATGGTAAAAATGGGCATGAACGAGGGCTGGTCACAAAGCCTCGATCGTCTGGCGTTGCATCTGCAATCCGCATGAGCGCCCGTTGATACCCAGAACCCACCGGAGGAGACCCATGTTCAAGATCATCGCCATCGTCGTCGTGCTGGCCATCGCAGGCTTGCTGATCTACGCCGCCACGCGGCCCGACACCTTCAGCGTGCAACGCTCCGCGCGCATCAAGGCAGCCCCCGAAAAGATCTACGCGCTGATCAACGACTTCCCGAGCTGGCCGACCTGGTCGCCGTGGGAAAAGCTCGACCCGGAGATGAAACGCACGCTCAGCGGCGCAGCCACCGGCAAGGGCAGCATCTACGAGTGGTCGGGCTCGGGCAAGGTGGGCGCCGGGCGCATGGAGATTACCGACACGACACCCGCCAGCAAGGTCGTCATCAAGCTCGATTTCATCAAGCCCTTCGAAGGCCACAACGTCACCGAGTTCACGCTCGCACCGCAAGGCGACACGACCGAAGTGAACTGGGTGATGTCGGGCCCGGCGCCGTTCATCAGCAAGCTGATGGGCGTGTTCATGAACATGGACAACATGATCGGCAAGGACTTCGAGACCGGCCTCGCCAACATGAAGGCCGCAGCCGAAAAATAGTCTGGAAAGAGCCCGCCTGCTACGCCGCCACGATCAGCTGCACGCCGACCGCGCGGAAGGGCCGCAGCGTCTTCGCCGGCGTGCCCGGCGGCACCACGAGCGTCGCGATTTCGCCGAGCGGCGCCACCACGAAGGCCGAGGCCGCGCCGAGCTTTTCGCGCGAGGCGAGCACCACCGTCTCGGCAGCGCAGGCGTGCAGCGCGCGCTTGACGGCTGCTTCTTCATGGTCGCCCGTGCTCAGGCCCACCTCGGGCTGCACGCCGGTCACGCCCATGAAGTAGAGGTCGGCCCGAAAGCGCGCCGCCGCCTCGACGGCCGCCGCGCCCACGTTCACCATCGAGTGCCGGAAGAGCCGCCCGCCGAGCATGATGATCTCGATGTGCGGGTGGCGCGCAAGCTCGACAGCGACGGTCGGGCTGTGTGTCACGAAGCTCGCGCGCAGCGTGGGCGACAGGTGGCGCGCCAGCTGCGCCGCGGTGGTGCCGCCGTCCAGGATCACGAGCTGACCGTCCTTCACCATCGCCGCGCCGGCACGGCCGAGCGCGAGCTTGTCGTCGGGCGCGACCTGCTCGCGCACCGCCATGTCGCCCACCGCCGCAGAGGCCGGCAGCGCGCCGCCATGCACCCGCTGCAGCCGGCCTTCGAGCGCGAGCTCGCGCAGATCGCGCCGGACCGTGTCTTCCGAAATCCCGAGTTCCTCGCTGAAGGTCTTGGCGACGAGCTGCCCATCGCGTGCCAGGCGCGCGAGGATGAGTTGTTTGCGTTGCACGGTCAGCATCGGGTGTGGCGTCGATTCAGGGGCCTTGACGGGCAGGTGCGCAGTATCGCATGATGTTGCACGACATTGCACGTTTTTGCATGACCACGAATCGACGAGGAATCACATGGATGCCACTTCCCAAGCCCTGCTGGTGCTGATCGCCGGCCCCTACATGTCGGGCACCGACGGCGACCCCGCGAAGATCGCCGCCAACCGCGCCCGGCTCGAAGGCATGGCCCTGCCGATCTACGAGCGCGGCCACCTGCCCCTGATCGGCGAGTGGCTGGCGCTGCCGATCATTCATGCGGCCGGCGGGCGTGAGCATGGCGACGCCGTCTTCGAGGCCTACCAGTACCCGGTGGCGCACCGGCTGCTGGAACGTTGCGACGCGGTGCTGCGCCTGCCGGGTGCCTCGCGCGGCGCGGACATGGATGTCGCACGGGCACGGGCGCTCGGCCTGCCGGTCTATGCGAGCGTCGAGGAACTGCCGTTGCGCGCGACCGTGCCGGCGTGAACGTGCGGCCCGACGAGCCCGAGGTGCCGGTGCGCATCCTCGAAGTGACCCTGCTCTCCGACGATTGGTACGTGCTGAAGAAGACGAGCTTCGAACACCGCCGTCGCGACGGCCGTTGGCAGCGCCTCTCGCGCGAGACCTACGACCGCGGCAACGGCACCGTGCTGCTGCTCTTCAATGCGGACCGGGGCACGGTGCTGCTGACGCGCCAGTTCCGCCTTCCGGCCTACGTGAACGGCTGCGTCGACGGCATGCTGATCGAAGCCTGCGCCGGCCTGCTCGACGGCGACGACCCCGAGACCTGCATCCGCCGCGAAGCCGAAGAAGAAACCGGCTTCCGCGTGCGTGCGCCGCGCAAGCTATTCGAGGCCTACATGAGCCCGGGCTCGGTGACCGAGAAGTTGCACTTCTTCGCCGCCGAAGTCGAGGCGGCTGATCGCGTGTCCGCGGGTGGCGGCGAGGCCTGTGAGGGCGAGGACATCGAGGTTGTCGAACTACCCTTGCACGAAGCCGTCACGATGATCGATGCCGGGCTGATTCAGGATGGCAAGACGATCATGCTGCTCCAGCATGCGGCGTTGCGTGGGCTGGCGGCGCTGCGCGGCTGACCGGGTCGGCCGCAGAGCGATCAAACCAGGTAGGTCATTGCTGATCGACCGCTTGGCCACGGTACTGGAGCTTCTACTATGGAGCCGACGCGTTCGTCTTTCGATACGGTCCATCCGGGATCGCTGTCGGCCCAAGAACGAACACCTGCTGGTTCGCCTGCTGGGTCAGCGGCATGTAGTTCGGCACAGCTCGCGTTAAGGCAGCGCTGATCGCCGCCGCAATCAAGTTCGCTATCGGGTTGCCGCCGCTGTTGTTCTGCGGCGAATACTGCATGCTCTGCCTCGCCTTCCACAAGTCGGCGCCGTCCTTGCCGACCATCCGGTAGTCGAACTGGACCGTCACGACCGTCGATAGCAGTGCGTACTTCGCATCCCAGCGGTTGATCGTCACGAAGAGGACGGCGTCGGCGTCGAACAGCTTGGCCAGCATCTCCGGCGGCTGGTTGTGGATCTGCTCACCTTCGTAGAACCCTTCCTGCTCGAGCACGACTTTGGCCGTGTTAACCGGGAACACGTAGAAGCCCTTTTCCGCGAGCGGAATGGTCAGCGTTGATAGAAGGTAGTTGGGCGCGTCGACGTCCAGGGACTTGTTGACGGCCGGCACCACGAGTATCGACCGGGGTGCCGCCGCATTGAACGCGCTCAGGTCCGGCCTCTGGGTTGTGGCGCAGCCGGTCAGCGAGGTGGTGAGTGCCACTGCCAGCAAACAGAGTGCCAGTTTCAAGTACTTCATGGTCATGACTTGCCCTCCGTCTTGGCCGCTGCGCGCTTGCCAACGTTGTCGATCAGCGCGTCCATGAGTCCCTTGCTCTCGGGCCAGGCGTCACGCTCCTTCGTGTACATGGCGATTGCCTTGCCCGAATCACCAGCCTGGAGGTACAAAGTGCCGAGTTCGGCATAGAGGCCCGGAGCCACCTTCAACTGAGATCGCTCCATCTTGCCGATGTGAGTTTCGAGGCCCAGCCGAAGATCGGACACTTTCTCGGGGCTCTTGTACGACTGGTACAGCATGGCGTCGTAGCCGCCCCACTGGTACATGCCGCGCTGTGCGCAGCCCCCAACGGCGGCGGCGCACACCAGGATAGTCAGGGTCAAGGCCCTGGAAGACATGAACGTCATCGTGGTACGCATGCTTCCCGCCTTCATTTAATGATGAACGGGCGTGCAACGCCGTCGCCCACGTAGACGCGCTCATCTAGCAGAACAGCGGAGCCGCTGACCACCCGAACCACGTGAGCGCCGGAGAGCACACGCAACGAGCTGCGTCCTTCCACAAAATCGCCCACACGACCGGAGTCGAGGCCGTCAACCAACACGCGTGCGTCGCCGAGGCGGGCGTCGGCCGCATCGAACCGGAACGATATCTGGGGGCGCATGTCGGACACGCCGGAACGCTCGGTCGGGTACTGGACGCAGGCGGTGATGGAGACCATGCCGCCGAACAGGGCTGAGACGACCATCAGCTTCTTCGCAAATTGCGTTCTGTACATCACGAACCCTCCTTCACACGCACCACCAACTGTTCGGCCTTGAAGCCTTGGGTCGAGCCGCTCACGAGCGTGGCCACGGACCCTTCGTTCACCTCGGCGTCGCCGAAGTTGGATTCGATTCGAAGCTGAGCCACCTCGCGCCCGGGTAGCGTGATGTCGAAGCCGGTTTGCGGCGACTTGATCTTCTCGCCGACGGTCAACACCGAGAACACCATGCCGGGTTTGAGGCCCTGCGACTTGCCGCCGGCCACGAAATAGCGGCCCTGGTCAGCCGACAGGATGTACGTCTGCCACGGGCGCGCAGCCATTTCGTTGGACAGCTTGTTGACCGCCTCAGAGATCGCTTGGCGGATGGCCGAATCGTTCAGCGTGCCATCGTAGGCCGCCTGGGATCCGAAGCCGAAGGTGGACGCCGATTCGGTCGACGACTCGCCGGCGCCGGACGTGGCGAAGAAGACATGGCCGGTCGCTACGTCGACCAAGCGAAGATCAACTTTTGCGAACGCCACCTGCTTCTTGCTCGAGGAGACGAAGCCGGTCTGACCGAGCGTCTTGCGGCCGAACTCGGAAAGTGACCCGATGATCAATGCATCGACGCCGACCAGATTGAGCTTGGCGCCGGTGAGGTTGCTCTCTTCCTGGATTCGGGTGATGTCCGGCCGCTCGAAGACGAGGTACGCGCCGGACTCGGTTAGGGACTTGCTCAGAAGGTCCGTGACCTGCTTGCCAAGTGGATCGCCAACAGAATCACGCAGCAGCGACTTGCCGTAGGTGGTCTCGTTCGTGATGCGCCCGAGAGCGATCTTGCGCTTCAGGGTCGGCTTGGCCGGTGCGGCGGCGGCCACAGCCACTTGGGCAGCCTTCTGTGCTGCCGCGGGCTGAGCCGACTCCTTGACGGCCACGGGCGGGGCCTGGGTGGCACAACCGGCGAAGATGAGCAGCGCGGTCGCGGTAAGCGCCACGCGAGAACGAGACAGGCGTGACTTGGCTTCAACGTTCATCGATTACGACTCCCTGAATATCTTGTTGTGGGGGCTGTTCGTTGGCATAAACCAACCGCCTCGAGGCAATGTGCTTTGCCTCGAAAACATCATGTCATAGACCGTGCTTCAACCGCGAGCGGAAAAGAGCAGCGCCATCACCTGGAGACCGGTCCTTGTGCGAAACAACACCTTCCCCGCTCCGCGATTGAAACCACCGTGCAAAGCCATCGCCCCCCGCCAACAGCACCTCGCCGCCCGAGAGCGTTGGCGAAGGCTGGCCGAGCGTGAGATATCCCAGGCCCACGTCCTTCAGCGGTTGCAAGGGGCGGGCGATGTTCGGCATCGAACCGAGAACTCACCGCTTCGTCGATCTCCATCTTTCGCACGTCGCTGATGCAATTTCTCCGCTCGCTCACCGCCAGCGGTTCGGCGCTGAAACGCTGGACGCGCGCAATTCGTTGGCGAGTTCACTGCAGAAGTGAAAAGCGATAACTCAGGCCCAGGCCGAGCGAGGTCGAACTGAATTTGTACTGCTTCGGGTACAGGCCCAGCTTGTCCAGCGAGAAGGTGCCGCCGGCCTGCCCGTAGATCGCCAGCCGATCGCTCAGACCCCAATTCGCGCCCACCGCCGGCTTGAAGATGAGGCCGTGGATATTGGTTCCGATCAGCAGCTGCGCAAATGTCTGGAACGGGTTGTCGGCGGAATATTTGCTCTGCAGCCCGATGCCGGCCAACAGTTCACCGTAGCCCGGGTACCCGAGGTAGCTGCCGTAGGCGATGCTGCCCTGAACGGGTATGTAGGTGTCGTCGCGGCGCGTGTTGTCGATTTGCACGGTCAACAACTTGAGCTCGCTCTGCCTTTTGTCCCCGACCTTGACCTTGTATTCGGTTTGCAAGAAGGCATGAATGCGGTGCCCGTTGTAGTCGAGCTCGTTCGCCGATCGATCGCCGGCGGAAGCCCTGCCGCCCGACGAAGGGCGGTACACGAGTGCGGCACCCAGGGTCATGTTTCTCGACGACCCGTGCGGCGCATGCAGATATCCACCCGACACGGCAAGGCCGAGCTGGTCGTTCAGCCGGTATTCGGTCGAGAGTTTGGGAAAGATCAACAAGCCAGAACCGGTGTCGATCTTGGCCGGTGAGTAGCCGCCGGACCCGATCGCGAGTTGCAGGCTGATGTTGGAGCGGCTGGAAATGGCGTATTGGTAGCCGAGGCCCCCATACACCTGGTTGTAGCCGGCAATGCCATGGTACCCAACGCTGCCGCCGAACAGAACGTAGTAGTCGTCCGCCAGAAAGTGCTTGTATTGCACGTCCGCCAGATTGACGGTCTTCTTGTTCGAGCCTTTCGGATTGATCTGGATGATGTTGTCCAGCCCGAACGTGACGACATCCTTGTCGGAATGATCCAAGCTCGAATCTGCACTCGGTTCCGAGCTCGACAGGAAGCGCCGCCCCGCATGTTCGTACGGTGCCACCGAATATGAAAACGGCGTCTGAATGAAGAGGCCGAATTGAGATCCATCGATCACCGAGCGAGTGAACCGGACTTTCGAATAGTTGACACCCACCGACATGTCGTTCAAACGGTAGCCGAGCCCGACATAACTCTTGATGAAGCCGCCCGAGCCGGAAATGATCTTGCTCTGCTCGGTGTCCTTGCCGCCGCCGCCGCCGCCCAAGGAGGCCCCGACCGCAGCAGACCAATTCCCGAACAGTTTTTGCTCGGCGTGCACCGAAACGTCGAACGCCATGAATCCGCCGTAAGCGCCCTTGAACAGCGGCGCATGGCCACCCACACCGACATACAGCCAATCGTCGAACTTGTTCAGGACATGGAACCCCATCAGGTCGATGGACGGGTAGCCCTTGATCTTGATGGCCTGGTAATCGAACATCACCAGCCCGCCTGCCTGGCTCGGCGTTGCAGGAGCCGGCGGCGCATCGGCCTCCTCCGCTGCGTATGCAGCCGGGCCCGCCAGCATCGCAAGAATCAGCAGCGATGCCTTGACCGATCCCCACGGCAGCTCATCCGCTTGTCGATCGTCTCTGGGGAAATGAAGGACAGGCATGGAAGCTCCGGTTGACCGCGCTAGTGTCGCCCCAACACCGGCCGCAGCGCGGCGCCCGTGTGGCTGCGCGGGTTGACCACCAGCGCCTCGGGCGTGCACTCACCCACCACGGCCCCACCCTTCACGCCGCCTTCCGGCCCGAGGTCGATGACCCAATCGGCTTCGGCGATCACGTCGAGGTCGTGTTCGATCACGACCACGCTGTGGCCACCATCGACGAGGCGATGCAACACGCGGATCAGCCGCTCCACATCGGCCATGTGCAGGCCGACGGTGGGTTCGTCGAGCACGTAGAGCGTGTGCGGCGCCTTGTTGCCGCGGCGCGTGATGTCGTCGCGCACCTTGGTCAGTTCGGTCACGAGCTTGATGCGCTGCGCCTCGCCACCCGAGAGCGTGGGCGAGGGCTGGCCGAGCGTGAGGTAACCCAGGCCGACGTCCTTCAGCAGTTGCAGCGGGTAGGCGATGTTCGGCATCGAGCCGAAGAACTCGACCGCTTCGTCGATCTCCATCTTCAGCACGTCGCCGATGCTTCTGCCGCGCCAGCTCACCGCGAGCGTCTCGGCATTGAAACGTTCGCCGTGGCACACGTCGCAGGGCACCTTCACGTCGGGCAGGAAGCTCATCGCGATGGTGCGCACGCCCTGGCCTTCGCAGCCCGCACAACGGCCTTCGCCGGTGTTGAAGCTGAAGCGCGCGGGTGCGTAACCGCGCGCGCGCGCTTCGAGCGTGTCGGCGTAGAGCTTGCGGATCGTGTCCCAGAAGCCGATGTAGGTCGCGGGGCACGAGCGTGGCGTCTTGCCGATCGGCGTCTGGTCGACTTCGAGCACGCGGTCGATCACTTCGTAGCCGCGCAGACCCGTGCAGCCGCTCCACGGCGGGTGGTCGCCGCCGGCGATGGCGTCGCGGCCCGCTTTCGTCGCGCGTTGGGCGACGGCGGCGTGCACATTGGTCAAGAGCACGTCACGAGCGAGCGTCGACTTGCCCGAGCCGCTGACGCCGGTGACGGCCACGAGGCGCTTCAGCGGCACCCGCACATCCAGCTGCTTCAGGTTGTGCAGTGAGGCGCCTTTCAGCAGCAAGTGCGGCGCCTCGAAGGACACCTCGCGGCGTGTTTGCAGCGGATGCACCAGCGGATTGGCGAGCAGCCGGCCGGTCACCGAATCGGGGTTCGCCGCCAGGTCGGCCACCGTGCCCTCGCCAACCAGCCGCCCACCGCGTTTGCCGGCGCCGGGGCCGATGTCGATGATGTGGTCGGCACTGCGGATCGTGTCTTCGTCGTGTTCGACGACGACGAGCGTGTTGCCCTTGTCG
>JANYJL010000102.1 GCA_025361845.1 Rhizobacter sp. | reverse complement strand
TCGGGTTGCGGCAAGTCGACCTTGCTCAACCTGATCGCGGGGCTGACGCTGCCGACCTCGGGCGCACTGATCTGCGACGGCCGCGAGATCGCCGCACCCGGCCCCGAGCGCACCGTGGTGTTCCAGAACCATTCGCTGCTGCCGTGGCTGACATGCTTCGAGAACGTGCACCTCGCCGTCGAGCGGGTGTTCGGTGCCACGCAGCCCAGCAGTGTGTTGAAGGCCAAGACCGACGCCGCGCTCGAACTGGTCGGCATGACCCACGCGACAGCCAAGCGCCCGCATGAAATCTCCGGCGGCATGAAACAGCGCATCGGCATCGCCCGTGCACTGGCGATGGAGCCGAAGGTGCTGCTGATGGACGAGCCTTTCGGCGCGCTCGACGCCCTGACCCGCGCTCGGCTGCAGGACGAGTTGCTGAAGATCGTCGCACGCACCGAGAGCACGGTCGTGATGGTGACGCACGATGTCGATGAAGCCGTGCTGCTCTCGGACCGCATCGTGATGATGACGAACGGCCCGGCAGCGACCATCGGCGAGATCCTGCACGTCGATCTGGCCCGCCCGCGCGACCGGGTGGCGCTGGCCGAAGACCGCCGCTACGTGCACTTCCGCAAGGAGGTGCTCGACTTCCTGTACACGCGCCACGGCCACGTCGAAAAGGTCGCCGCTTGAAAACCTTCATCCGCGCCACCGAGGTGTGGGTGCCGGGGCCGGACGGCTCGGTGCTCGAGCTGGCCGCGGGCGCCTACGGCGAGGCGGTTCGCTTCGGCGTACAGAGCCAGGGTGTGCGTTTCGCGTATGGCAAAGGCCTGCCCGGCAGGTGCTGGCAGGAAGGCAGGCCGATCGTCCTGCGCCAGTTCGAGAACTCGTACTTCCAGCGCACCGAGGCCGCGCATGCCGATGGCCTGACCTGCGGCATCGCCCTGCCGATCTTCGCGGGCGATTTTCTGACCGCGGTGCTGGTGATCTTTTGCGGTGACGACGATGAACACGCGGGTGCCATCGAGCTGTGGCACAACGCCCCACCGTCGGTGGACATGCTGCTTGCCGATGGCTACTACGGCCGCACCGGCGACACATTCGAGACGGTGGCGCGCCAGGTCAGCCTGCGCCGCGGCAGCGGCTTGCCAGGCCTCAGCTGGCAACGTGGCGGGCCGGTGTTCATGGCCGATCTGGGGCGAGGCTCCGGGTTCCTGCGTGCCGATTCTGCGCAGCGTGTCGGCATCAACCGCGGCTTCGCCTTCCCGTGTTCGGGCCGAGGCAAGGACACCTGGATCATGGCCTTCCTGTCGGCCCTGGGCACGCCCCTGGTCCGTCGGTTCGAGATCTGGGAGCCTGATCAGGACAGCACGGCGAGCCCACCCCGCCTGCTGCGCAGCGGCGGCTTCTGCGAACAGACCGGCATGCTCGCCGACCCACTGCCCGGCCTGGGGCTCGACGCCGGCCACGGCAGCATCGGACAAGTGGCACTGACCGGCAGGCCCGCCTTGAGTGAAAAACTGGCCGACGAACCGGTGGTCGGCACTGAGACCGCGGCCCTGGGCCTGACGTTGATGGTGGCCGTGCCCGTGATCAACGCCGGCAAATTGGGCTCGGTCGTCGTCTGGTATTTCTAGGCGCTCAGCCTCAGTGCTTTTCCTTGGCGTGATTGATCGAGTACTTCGGTATCTCGATCGTCACGTCCTCGCTCGACAGAATCGCCTGGCACGACAGGCGCGACGTGGGCTCCAGGCCCCAGGCACGGTCGAGCAGGTCTTCTTCGACCTCGTCGATCTCACCGAGCGTATTGAAGCCTTGGCGCACCACCACGTGGCAGGTGGTGCAGGCGGCGCTCATCTCGCAGGCGTGTTCGATCTCGATGTCGTGTTCGAGCAAGGCCTCGCAGATCGAGGTGCCAGCGGGCGCGCTCACTTCGGCCCCGGCGGGGCAGTACTCGGGGTGCGGCAGGATCTTGATGATGGGCATGCGGATGTGTGCTCAGACTTCTTCGACACGGCGGCCAGACAACGCCTGGCGGATGCCGCGGTTCATGCGTTCGGCGGCGAAGGCCTCGGTGCCCTGGGCCAGGGCTTCGACCTTCGCGTCGATCAGGTGGTGGTCGGTGCCTTCGCGCACGGCTTCGAGTTCCTGCATCAGGCGGTCGACGTCGGCTAGCTCCGCGGCGCTCAGCAGATCACCATCGGCGGCGAGCGCCGACCGTGTCGCGAGCAGCATGCGCTCGGCATCGACGGCGGACTCGCGCAGGCTGCGCGCGCGCATGTCTTCCTCGGCGGTCGCGAAGCCTTCCTTGAGCATGCGGGCGATGTCTTCATCCTGCAGACCGTAGCTGGGCTTCACGCTGATTGCCGCTTCGACACCCGAGCCTTCTTCGCGTGCCGACACGGCCAGCAAACCATCCGCATCGACCTGGAAGCTCACGCGGATGCGCGCCGCACCCGCCACCATCGGCGGAATGCCGCGCAGCTCGAAGCGAGCGAGCGAGCGGCAATCGGAGACGAGCTCACGCTCGCCTTGCACGACGTGGATCGCCATCGCGGTCTGGCCGTCCTTGAAGGTCGTGAAGTCTTGTGCGCGCGCCGTTGGAATCGTGCTGTTGCGCGGGATGATGCGTTCGACCAGGCCGCCCATCGTCTCCAGGCCGAGTGACAAGGCGATCACGTCGAGCAGCAGCAGTTCGTCGCCACCGGCGTTGCCGGCCAGCGCGTGAGCCTGGATGGCGGCGCCGAGCGCGACCACTTCATCGGGGTTCAGGTTCGTCAGCGGTGTCTGGCCGAAGAACTCGCCGACCGCGGCCTGGATCATCGGCATGCGCGTCGAGCCGCCGACCATCACGATGCCATTGACATCGGCCTTGTCGGTCTTCGCATCACGCAGCACGCGCTTCACGCCGGCGAGGGTGCGCGCGACGAGCGCCTGAGTGATCGCCACGAACTGCTCGCGCGTGACACGCACCGACAACTCACCCGAGACGAGCGGGCAGGCCAGCGTCGCATGGTCGGCCGACGAGAGCTTTTCCTTCGTGGCGCGTGCAGCCACGAGCACCGCGCGTTTGTCTTGCGGGGTCGAGGCGGCGAGGCCGGCTTCGAGCAGGGCCCACTCGGCCAGTGCCGCGTCGAAGTCATCGCCGCCGAGGGCCGAATCGCCGCCCGTGGCCACGACCTCGAACACCCCTTGGGTCAGGCGCAACAGAGAGATGTCGAAGGTGCCGCCGCCCAGGTCGTAGACCGCATACAGGCCTTCGGAGCCGTTCTCCAGGCCGTAGGCGATCGCAGCCGCAGTCGGCTCGCTGATCAGGCGCAGCACGTTGATGCCGGCCAGCTGGGCGGCGTCCTTGGTGGCCTGGCGCTGGGCGTCGTCGAAGTAGGCGGGCACGGTGATGACGGCGCCGAACAGCTCGTCGTCGAAGCTGTCTTCGGCGCGCTGACGGAGTGTGGCGAGAATCTCGGCCGAGACCTCGACCGGCGACTTCACGCCCGCCACCGTGGTGATCTGCACCATGCCCGGCGCGGCCACGAAGTCGTAGGGCAGCTTGTCGCGCCCGGCGATGTCGGCCAGGCCACGGCCCATGAAGCGCTTCACCGAGACGAGGGTGTTGCGCGGGTCGATCGCCGCTTCGGCCAGGGCCGCATGGCCGATCTGGCGCCCGCCTTCGGCGAGGTAGCGCACGGCGGAAGGCAGGATCACGCGGCCCTGTTCATCGGGCAGGCATTCGGCCACGCTGTGCCGCACGGCGGCGACGAGCGAATGCGTGGTGCCCAGGTCGATGCCGACCGCGATGCGGCGCTGGTGCGGGTCGGGTGCGCCGCCGGGTTCGGAGATTTGCAGGAGGGCCATGATTTATTGTCCCAGCGCTTCGAGGCGCTGATCGAGATCGGATGCGAAGCGCTCGACGAACATCAGCGCACGCACTTGTTGTGCCGCGGCGGCTGCGTCATGCGTTTCGTCGAGTGTGGTTTGCAGGCGCTTCAAGGCAGCGGCGCGATGGCTCGCCACTTCATCGGCCAGTGCCTGAACCTGCTGCCAACTGACGGCATCGTCGAGCGCTTCGCGCCATTCCATCTGCTGCATCAGGAAGGCGGTCGGCATCGCCGTGTTGTTCTCGGCATCGATGCGCGCGCCCGCCAGTTCGCAGAGGTAGGCAGCACGCCTGAGCGGGTCTTTGAGGCGCTGGTAGGCCTCGTTGACGCGCACGGCCCATTGCATCGCAACCCGTTGCGCCGCTGCGCCTTCGACGACAAAACGATCCGGGTGCACTTCGCCTTGCAGCACGCGCCAACGTGCATCGAGCGCGGCACGATCGAGCGCGTGCAGGCGCGGGATGCCGAAGAGTTCGAAGTCGTCGCTGTCGAGTTTCATGGGGCCACACAAGAAAAAGGCGCGCAGGGGCCACGCGGGGGCCCCTTCGTGGCCCGGGGCCGCGCCCACACCCTCATCCAAGCACCGCGGCTAAACGCGGAACGACTCTCCGCAACCGCAGCGGTCTTTCTCGCGCGGGTTGTGGAACTTGAAACCTTCGTTCAGGCCTTCGCGCACGAAGTCGAGCTCGGTGCCATCGATGTAGGGCAGGCTTTTCGGATCGACCAGTACCTTCACGCCATGGCCTTCGAAGACCACGTCCTCGGGCGCCAGTTCATCGGCGTATTCGAGCTTGTAGGCCAGGCCCGAACAGCCGGTGGTCTTCACGCCCAGGCGCACACCCACGCCCTTGCCGCGCTTCGTGATGTAGCGCGTGACGTGGCGTGCCGCCGCTTCGGTCAGGGTGACTGCCATGGGATCAGTGCGCCGTGGTTGAGGCCGCATTCGCGGCGCTTGCGGTCTTGGCCTTGTAGTCGTTCACCGCCGCCTTGATCGCGTCTTCCGCCAGGATCGAGCAGTGGATCTTCACCGGCGGCAGCGCCAGCTCTTCGGCGATGTGCGTGTTCTTGATCGTCAGCGCTTCGTCGAGCGACTTGCCCTTGACCCACTCGGTCACGAGCGAACTCGACGCGATGGCCGAGCCGCAGCCGTAGGTCTTGAACTTCGCGTCTTCGATCAGCCCGGTTTTCGGGTTGACCTTGATCTGCAGCTTCATCACGTCGCCGCAGGCCGGCGCGCCGACCATGCCGGTGCCCACGGTGTCGTCGCCCTTGTCGAACGAGCCCACGTTGCGCGGGTTCTCGTAGTGCTCGACCACTTTTTCGCTGTATGCCATGTCGTTCTCCTGATCCGGTTAATGTCAGCGTGCG
>JANYJL010000135.1 GCA_025361845.1 Rhizobacter sp. | reverse complement strand
TGACAATCACCGGCACCCGACCCGCCACATGCTCCAGCATGGTCCGGGTCAATGCCTCGCGTTCGTCATCGGAGAGCAAAAACTGCTCGGAGAAGTTGGCCAGGATGCAGATGCCGTTCGAGCCCGCATCGATCATGAAATCGATGCAGCGCTTCTGGCTCGGCAGATCGAGCTCGCCCGATTCGGTGAAGGTGGTCGGTGCGACCGGGAAGACGCCTTTGAATCGGGGTTGTTGAGCCATGGCCTATTCGATGATGTTGAACTGGTCGAGAAACTCGGTCTTCAGGGTCAAACCCAGACCGGGCACGTTGTCGTCGAGTTGCACGAAGCCGTCTTTCGCGACTGGCTCGCCGTCGAAAATGTAATAGAAGAGCTCGTTGCCCACTTCCACATCGTGCATTGGGAAGTATTCGCTCATCGGCGAGGCCAGCGTGCTCATCGTCAGATGGTAGTTGTGCATCTGGCCCGCGTGCGGGATCACCGGCACCGAATAGGCCTCGCACAGCGCGTTGATCTTGTGCGCCATCGTGATGCCGCCGACGCGGTTGGTGTCGTACTGCACCACGCTGACCGCCTTGCGATCGAGCAGCTGCTTGAAGCCGTAGAGGCTGAACTCGTGCTCGCCGCCCGAGATCGGGATGATGTTCATCGCGTTGAGTTCGGCATAGCCGTCGATGTCGTCGGCGATCACCGGCTCCTCCAGCCAGCGCGGCTGGAACTTCTCGAGCTTGGGCAGCATGCGCTTGGCGTATTCGAGGTTCCAGCCCATGTAGCACTCGAGCATCAGGTCCTTGTCATAACCGATGACCTCGCGCACCGCTTCCACCGACTTCAGGTTCTCGCTCACACCCTTCTGCAAGTGCGCCGGGCCGTAGCCGAAACGCATCTTGAAGGCGGTGAAACCGTGGTCGAGAAACTTCTGTGCCTCGGCCTGCATGTCCTTCAGGTCGGTGCGGTACAGCTTGCTGTAGTAGCAGGGGATCTTCTCCTTCGTGCGGCCGCCGAGCAGCTTGAACACGGGCTTGTTGACACTCTTGCCGAGGATGTCCCAGATCGCGAGGTCCACCGCCGAGATCGCCGCCATGCCCACGCCCTTGCGGCCCCAGGCATGCGTGGCGCGGTACATGCGCTGGCTGAGGTATTCGTAGTCCCACGGGTCCTGGCCCATCACCAGCGGCGTGAGGTACTGGTCGATCACCTGCTTGCTCACCCGCGGCGCGAGCGCCACGTTGCCGTAGCCGACGAGGCCGGTGTCGGTCTCGATCTCGACGACCGTCCACTGGTGGAAGCGGAACGTGCTCATGGTTTCCTGCTTCGAGTACAGCAGGTCCATCGCGTTCGAGCAGAAGTTCCCTTGCGGCGGCACGGTCTTGCCCTTCCACTCGAAAACGCGGGCGCGGACGTTGGTGATCTTCATGGTCGGTTCTTTCTTCTTCAAATGGAATTGAGGCGGGCGAACCCCATGCGGCAGGCGATGGCGAAGGCGTTGGCCGTCGCATCGACATTCGCCTTGCCCTGGCCCGCGATGTCGTAGGCGGTGCCGTGCGCCGGCGTGGTGATCGGCACCGGCAAACCGCCTTGCACCGTGACACCCTGGCTGAAGCCCATCAGCTTGATCGCGATCTGGCCCTGGTCGTGGTACATGGTGACGATGGCTTCGTACTCGCCGTCGCGTGCCTTCAAGAAGATGGTGTCGGCGGGGAACGGGCCGGCGACGGGAATGCCTTCGTCGTTCAGTTCTTTCACGGCCGGCGCGATGATGTCGATCTCTTCGCGCCCGCAGGTGCCACCGTCGCCGTTGTGCGGGTTGAATCCTGCAACCGCGACCTTCGGTGCGGCGATGCCATTGGCCTGTAGCGAGCGATAAATCAGCCGCGCCGCGTCCTTGATGCGGTTCTTGTCGAGCAAGCCCGCAGCATCTTTCAGCGGCACGTGCGAGGACACGCGCGACGTCCACAAACGACCCAGCGTGTTGAACTCGCAGAAGTAGCTGCTGACGCCGAGGTGCTTGGCGAAATGGTGCAGCTCGTCTTCGTGTTTCATGCCGCCCAGCTTCATCGCGAACTTGTTCAGCGGGGCGAAGCAGATGGCATCGATGTCGCGTGCGAGCGCGGCGTCCATGCAGGCATCGAGCACCTTCAGCGCCGAGGCACCGCCGGCCGCTTCGGCCTGTGAACGGTGAACTTGCTCGGGCGCAACGGTGTCCATCGCAATGAAGGCGGGCCGCGTGGTGTCGGTGCGGCCACGCACCCGCGCGAGTGATGCGCAGGGCGCGGTCGGCACCTGGATACCAGCAATGCGCTGGCCTTCTTCCCACAGCCAGCGGTCGCCGATCAACGCCACGTTGGCTTGCGAGACGAGCTCGCTGCGCGACAGCAGCCTGGCGATCAGCTCGGCGCCGATGCCGGCGGGGTCGCCCAGCGTCAGCGCGACGACGGGCAAGGCAGTGTTGGACATGGTGGAACCCCTCTTCAATCGCGGGCGGGGGTGTCTATGCCACCGCCCGCACACTTCACTTGCCCCAGATCGCCTTGTACTGGTTGCGGTAGCCGTTGTCCGGGTCGAACAGGTTCTTCGGCCCGCCGTCCTTGCCGACGTTGTCCGGCGTCACCAGGTGCACCTTCGGCGAGTACCCCGACCACGCCACCTTGGCGAAGGCGCGGTTCAGCTCGTCGACGATCTGCCAGCCCTGCATGTTGAGCGGCTCGGGCACGGTGCCAGCCTGGTAGCGCTTGGTGCGGATGCGCTGGTAGGCGGCTTCCGAGCCGTCGCCGGCCGACACGGCCTTCGGCTGGCCATCGCCCTTCTTGCCGGCGGCTTGCAGGGTCGGGCCCATGAAGTCGAAGTAGAGGTCGTTGATGGCCAGCGAGTGCGTCCACTTGTCGCCGAAACGTTGCAGCAGCGAGGTCGTCAACTGCGGCATGCGCGTCGAGCTTTCGGCGATCGGGCTGTCTTCGAAACTCAGCACCGTGCAGCCGCCGCACTTCTTGATCACGGCCTCCATCGCACGCGCCTTGTAGAGGGCGATCGCGTACTGCGAGTCGGTGAAGATCACCACGCCGGCCTTGCCGCCGGAATCGACCACCGCCCACGAGGCGGCGATGTCGGCCACGTCGTCGGTCACGGTCGTGACGTTGGCGAACAGGCCAGCCGTGGCGTTCGGCCCCGGCTTCTCGCCCGAGTGCCAGCCGACCAGCGGAATGCCGCTCTTGGCCGCGGCCTCGAATGCGACCTTCTGCTCGGTGGTGTCGAAACCACCGACGACGATGCCGCCAGGCTTCAAGGCCAGCGCCTGGTTCAACGCCGCGGTGCGGCCGCTGACCGTGCCTTGGCCGTCGATCGTGCGCACCGACCAGCCGATCGTCTTGCCGGCGTCTTCCACGCCCTGCGAGACACCCAGGATGCCGCCGTTCTTCAGATCGCCGGCGACGAACACGATCGTCTTGCCGGCCGCGGCCTTGGGGCCGGAGGTCGGGCCGTCCCACTTGTCGGCGGGTGCGGTCGAGGCTTGCACGCGCTTGGAGGCAGCGTCGAGGAACTCATCGGCCAGCGCGTGGCCGACGAGGCCCATCGTGGCACTGGCCAGTGCGACCGCGCGCAGGCGGGTTTGAATACGAACGGGATGTTGAAACACGGGTCTGTCTCCTTCGTTGAGGTCTTGGTGGGTCTACGGGGAAAAGCGCGTTCGCAGCTACCGGATCGGTGCCGCGTTGGCGGGTGACGCTGGCACCGCATCACCGAGCTGGCGCTCCGCGATGCGACGCTTGATCGACAGGTTGCGGCGCTGCTGCGCCCACCCCGCGATGCCAATGGACACCAGCAGCGTGAGTCCGTTGAACAGCGGTTCCACATAGAACGCGCCGCCGAACTGCTGGATGCCCGAGATGCCGATGGCCAGGATCGCCACGCCGACGAGCGTGCCCCACACGTTGACACGGCCGGGCCGGATCGTGGTGGAGCCGAGGAAGGCGCCGACGAGTGCCGGCAACAAAAATTCGAGGCCGACACTCGCCTGGCCGATCTGCAGGCGCGATGCCAGCATCACGCCCGCGAAGCCTGACAACGCACCCGAGGCGATGAAGGCGCCCATCACGTGCTTGCGCACCGAGATGCCGTTGAGCTGCGCCGCCTTCGGGTTCGCGCCGATCACGTACAGCGCACGGCCGAGCGGCGTGAACTCGGTGACGAGCCACAGCGCGACGCTGACCGCGAGCACGTAGAACGCACCGATCGGCAGGCCGAGGAAGTTGCCGCCGGCAATCGCGACGAAGCCGTCGGGCAAATCACCGATCACCTGGCGCCCGCCGCTGTGCCACAGCGCCACCGCGTAGATCACGGTGCCGGTGCCGAGTGTCGCGATGAAGGAATCGATCTGCACCATCTCGACCAACAGGCCGTTGAGCACGCCGAACAGGCCGCCGCAGGCGATGACGATCAGCACCGCCAGCGGCCAGGGCACGCCGAACTTCGTCTGCAGGCTGATCGCCAGGATGTGCCAGAGCACGATGCCGTAGCCGACCGTCAGGTCGATCTTGCCGGTGACCATCGGGATCGTCGCGGCGAGGGCGAGCAGCGCGATCACCGACTTGTCGGCCAGGATCGAACGCAGGTTGAACAGGGTCGGGAAGGTGTCGGGCAGCAGCACCGAGAACAGCAGCGCGAGCAGCACCAGCAGCATCACGAGGCCGTAGACGGGAATGGCGCGCACGAAACGCTGCACGAGGGTGAGCGCATCACCGTCGAGCGAGCGGTCGGGCTCCAGCGCGGTGGACTTGATGGATGAGGTCATGCTGTCGTCTCCAACTTTTGTTCTTCGGCGGTCTCGCCGCCACCGGCCGCGCAGCCCAGCAGGCGCTGTACCGTGATCTCGGCGCCACGCAGTTCGTTCGCGATCAGGCCGTTGCGGAACACCAGCACGCGGGTGCAGACGGTGGCCACTTCCTCGAAGTCGGTCGAGACGACGATGAGCGCGGTGCCAGCGGCCGCGCACTCACCGAGCACGCCGTAGATCTGCCGCTTCGCGCCCACGTCGACCCCGGCGGTCGGCTCCTCGAGCACGACGAGCGGTTTGTCGAGGTGGAACCAGCGCGCCAGCACCACCTTCTGCTGGTTGCCGCCGGAGAGCTGCTGCACTTCGGCCGCGGGCGCGGGCGGGTTCACGTCGAAGCGCTGGATCAGCGCCATCGCGGTATCGAACTCCTTTTTGCGGCGGTCGAAGGCCAGGCCCTTTTCGCCGAGCAGGGCTGGGTTCGGGAACAGGTTTTCCTGCACGCTCATCGAGCCCGCCAGGTTCTCTTCTAGCCGTTCACCGGCCACGCAGGCGATGCCTGCGCGGATCGCATCCGAGGGCGTCTTGAAGACGACCGGCCGGCCGAGCAAGGCCATGCGCCCCGCCGACAGCGGCTCGCGGCCGAAGATCGCGCGGCTCATCGCCTCCTGGCCCGCGCCGCGCAGGCCGACGAGGCCCAGCACCTCGCCGCGGTGCACCTCGAAACTCAGCGGGCCGGCGTTGCCACTGGCCGCGCCGTCGAGTGCGAGCACCGGCACATCGCCCGCCGGGTTCTGCACCGCGGGTTTGGGTGCCGCCGCGCCGAGTGCCTTGCCGACGATCAGCTCCACCAGTTCGGTCTCGTTCGTCTCGGCCGTCGGCCGAACAGTGACGAGCTTGCCATCGCGCATCACCGCGGCGCGGTCGGAAATCTCCAGCACCTCGTCGAGCCGGTGCGACACGTAGATCATCGCCATGCCTTGCGCGCGCAGACCACGCAGCACGCCGAAGAGGCGCTGCACATCGGCCATCGGCAGGCTCGCCGAAGGTTCGTCGAGCACCAGCAACTTCGCCTGCACTTCAAGCGCGCGGCCGATCGCGAGCAGGGACTTTTCGGCACGCGTGAGCGAGAACACACGCCGTTCCGGGTCGATGTTGCAACCCACACGCGCCATCACACGCGCGGCCGCGGCGCGCGCGGCTGCCCAATCGATCAGGCCGAAGCGGCGCGTGTAGCCCATGCCGAGCGCAACGTTCTCGGCCACCGTCATCCACTCGACCAGGCCCAGATCCTGGTGGATGAAGGCCACCGGCTGCACGCGCCGGTCGCTGCTGCGCCATTCGCTTTGCGCACGGCCCTCGAACTCGATCTCGCCCACGTCGGCCGGGTAGATGCCGGCCAGCAGCTTGATCAGCGTGGACTTGCCGGCGCCGTTTTCACCCAGCAGCGCAAGGATCTCGCCGGGGCGCACGTCGAGCGTGACGCGGTCCACCGCCTGCGTGCCGCCGAAGCGTTTGCTGACGTTGCGGAACTGGAGCAGTGGTGACGTGGCCGCGGTGTTCACAGCAGCACCACCTTCGACACATCGGGCTCGCGCTGCGTGGCGATGTAGCCGATGAACTCAGCGCGGTCCATGTCGAAGACGCCGACACGGTCATCGTCGAGCGACACGTAGGCGAGCGGCTTCACCGGGTGGAACGACAGGGCGATGGCGCGCGCGCCGGTTGGCACGTGGGCCAGTTCGGCCAGCGTTTGCTGATCGATGATCGACAGGCTGCGCTCGCCGTAGTTGCTGACGACGATGCGGCCATCGCGGTAGCGGTACAGGCGCGTCGCGTCGCCCCGCGACGGCGCGGTGCGCAGCACCTTCATCGTCGCGGTGTCGATCGCAGCGAGCGTGTTGCTCCAGCGGTTGGTCACGTACAGCGTGCGTTCGTCGTCGCTCAGTGCGTAGCCCTCGGGCTTCTCGCCGGGGCTGCACAACACCGGCACGAACAGCGGGTCCCAGGGCCGCACCTTCGCGACGGTGTGCGACAGCAGGTTCATGCAATAGGCCGTCTGCCCGTCGCGGCTCAGCGCGAACAGATGGCTCTTGACACCACCGCTCGACACGGCGCGCTTCGGCGCAGTGTCGGTCTGCGGCTGGTCGAGCACGAGCAAGGTGGCCTTCTCTTCGCTCAGCGCGTAGAGCCGGTCCTGCGCGTCGATCTGCAATCCGTGGATTCGGTTGAAGGGCGACAGGTCTATCGACCGTACCAGTTTGGACGAACGAATGTCGATCTGGAAGATCGTGTGGCCGCCCGGGCCGGAAATGCCGGAGTGTTCGACACCGTAGTGGCCGACGTAGGCAAATCGGTTCGCCGTGTCGGTGACGAACTCGTGCGGAAACTCGGGCAGCGCGACCGAAGCGATGCGCTCGCCCGTCGCGAGGTCATAGGTGCTGAAGCAGTGGCTGCACTTTTCCACCAGCAAGAGAACTTCACGGGTCATGGGCGTTGAACTCCCGAGGTGTTGAGCGTGATGCGGTACAGCGAGGTGGTGGCGCAGATGTAGAGGTCGTTCCGCGCGGCACCGCCGAAGGTCAGGTTCCCGATCTTCTCGGGCACCGGGATCTTCGCGAGCAGCGCGCCATCCGGGTGGAAGACCTGCACGCTGTCTTCGCTGCTGGTGTAGAGCCAGCCCCGCACGTCAAGCCGAAAACCGTCGGGCAGGCCCGGCTCGATCACGGCGAACACGCGGCCGTTGCGCAGTGCCCGGCCGTCAACGACTTCGAACACCTTGATGTGGTGGTGGCCCGTTTCCGGCAAGCGCGCTGCCGAGGTGTCGGACACGTACAGCAGCGATTCGTCGGGCGAAAAGGCCAGGCCGTTCGGGTCGTCGATGTCGCTGGTCGCGATCGACAGTTGCGAGTTGGTCGGGTCGAATCGGAACACATGGTGACGGCCGAGTTCGCTCTCGGCCTGGTGGCCTTCGTGATCGCTCAGGATGCCGTAGGGCGGGTCGCTGAACCAGATCGTTCCATCGGACTTGACGATCAGGTCGTTCGGTGAATTCAGCCGTTTGCCGAGGTAGCGATCGACGACGATTTCGTCCGGTGCCGACGCGTCGATGCGGCCCGCCGCGAAGCGTGTGCGCAGAACAGCGCGCCGGCCATGCGAGCAGTGCAAGAGGTCGCCGTTCAGATCACGTGTGTGGCCGTTGGTGAACTCCACGCCGTCGCGCCAGACCGAGAGGCCATCGCGCGAACTCCAGCGCAGCATGCGGTTGTTCGGGATGTCGCTCCACAGCACCGAATCGTCCTCGGCCATCCACACCGGGCCTTCGCTCCAGACTGCGCCGGTGCACAGGCGTTCGAGCGGCGGTGACCCCGTGAACAGGTGGGCGGCGCGCGCATCCAGCAACTCGATCGTGCGGTTCACGAAGCCATTTCCTTCAGCGTCGTCTTGCGCACCTGCTCCAGGTGCTCGGCCATGGCCGCGGCGGCGAGGTCAGGGTTGCGCGTTTTCATCGCTTCGACGATGGCGCGGTGGTCGGCCACGCTGCGCGCGATGGCACCCTTGCGCTTGAGCGCGCGGCGCCGGTAGTCGAGCGCGTAGTCGTAGAAATCGCTCACCACATCGGCGAGCAGCGAGTTGCCGCATGCGGTGTAGAGGGTCGAGTGAAATTCGCGGTCGGAGATCTGAAAGCTCACCGGATCGTCGAGCATCGCTTCCTGCTCGCGCACCAGGGTCGCCAGTCGCGTCAGCGCGGCCTTGCCGATCCGTTTGGCGGCCAGACGAATCACCTGCTCTTCGACCGCGACACGTGCTTCGGTCACCTCCTCGAAGCTGCGATCCTTCAGGCGTTCGAGCACCGCCACCGATTCGTGCAGCGTCGATTCACCCGGGCCGACGATGCGGGTGCGCGAACCCTGCGACACCACGATCATCTTGCGGGCCTGCAAGACCGCGATGGCGGAGCGCACGCTCTCGCGCGCCACGCCCAGGGTTTCGGCCAGTTGTCGCTCGGAGGGCAACTCGTCGCCAGGACGCAGCAAGCCGCTGTGAATCATGTAGGCGAGCTTGTCGCTGATCTGGTCTTTCACCGTGCGCTTGGCGATGCCCAACTCACCGCCGGGCAGGCGTTGCAACAGGTCCATGCGGGATGAAGGAGAGGTGCTCATGGCTTAACTGGTCTGGATAATAGACCAGCAGACCAGTTGGATCAAGTTCCTCCGGACTGGGGTTTTCTCGGGGTGCTGTTTTCGTGCTGCGCGTTCTTGGTTCGCGCTGCCAAGAGCGGGGCTCGCGCTAAACGCCGAGCGACGGGAGCGGCTTCTGAAAGTGCGCCAACACGCAACCCAGCGCCAGCACAGCAGCAGATGCCGCGAAGCCACGCACCAACCCACCCGGCCCATCGGCCACCCAACCCACCGCACTCGGCCCGACGATCTGGCCCGCCGCGAAGACGATGGTGAACGCCGCGATGCCGCCGGGCCAGGCCGCGCTCGGCAGGTTGTGGCGCACCAATGCCGTGGTCGATGCAACGACCGAGAGAAACACCGCACCGAACAGACCACCCGACAAGAACACCACGAGCGGGTGCGCGCTCAAGACGGGCAGCAGCGTGGCGATGGCGAGCAGGCCATTCAGCAGCGCCAGCGCCTGGCCACCGCGACAACGCTGCAACAGGCCCGCCCACAACCAGGACGACGCGACCACGCCTGCACCGAGCAGCGTGAAGAAGCCGACCGTCTGCGCGGCACTCAAGCCTTGCTGGCGCAGCAGCGTGATCACGAAGGTCATGTAGCCGATGTAGCCCAGACCGAACATCAGGTAGCCGGCGAGCGCGTAGCGCATCGGCACCCAGCGAAACGGAGCACGCGCCGCGCCTCGTGCCGGCGGCGCCGCCAGGTGGCGCGTGGCTCGGGCTGTCACGGCCGTGGCCACGAGGGCCGCGACAGCCAGCGCCAACCACGCGCCCTGCCACGGATGCGGCGCGAGGCGTTCGGCCAGGGGCGGCACCAGCCAGGCCGAGGCCACGATGCCCAGGCCCGTGCCGCCGTAGTAGATGCCCAGCACGAGGCCGGCCGACAGCGCCCCACCCGCGAGGCGCGCCGCGAGCAGGCCGCCGCCGACGAAGCTGGCGGCGCTGGCCACGCCGACTGCGAAACGCAGGGACATCAGTGCTGCGTCGCCGAGCACGAGGCCATGCGCGGCGAGCATCAGCGTGGCACCCAGCCCACCCGCGATCAGCACCGTGCGGGCGCCGAAGCGCGCGAGCCAGCTCGGTGCGAGCAAGGCGCCGACCAAGTAGCCGGCTGCGTTACCGGTGTTCATCGCTCCCGCGGTGAAGAAACTCCAGCCGAGGTCGGCACGCATCGACGGCAGGATCAAGGCATACGAGAAGCGCGCCAAACCCAGCGACACGGCGCTCGCCAAAGCCAAGGCGAAGGCCACTGGCAGGGCCGAGCGCTCGCCCTCACTCATCGGCGCCTGCCGATGCGGTCGATCGCAGCAGCACCTCCGCCACTTCGGCAAAGCCCGCACCACGCGGCTGCCGGGTGATGAAGCGCGGCCACACCGTCAGCTCGGCCGCGAAGTCCATCAGATTGGCCACGCCGACGCTCTGAACGAAGTGGCCAAACATCACTTGGTCATTGGTCGAGTCACCCACGTAGACCCAATGTGCGCTTTCGGCGTCGAGATCGCGGCCGAGCAGGCGGTGCACGATCCAGCGCGCGCCGCTCAGCTTGTCGTGGGTGCCGAACCAACCGTTGACGTGAATGGAACTGACGGTCGCGCTCATGCCTTCCTCACGCATCAATGCGACCACCTGGTCGATCTGCGCGGCCGGCAACTGCACGAACTCGGCATGGTCGATCGCGATGTCGGTCGCGCGGCCGGCGCTGTCGCGGGCGAGCGTGGCGCCGGGCACTTCGCGTTGAATGCGCGCCGCCACCTGCACCAGGCGCCGCGCATTGATACGGCGCGTGGCTTCGTCTTGCGCGTACTCGATGTTCAGGCTGTCGCCGCTGCGAAACAAGGCCACCGCACCGTTCTCCGCCACGATCGCATCCAGCGGCCAGGCCTGCGCGAACGGCGCGCTCCAACCCATTGGGCGTCCGGTGATGGCGATGACGGGCAGGCCCGCAGCCTTCAGACGGCCAAGCGCCCGCAGGGCATCGGGCGTGATCGCACCGGCCGTCGTCAGCGTGTCGTCGATGTCGGTCAGCACGCCCTGCACGCCACGCGGCTGGAATTCACTGAAGGGGCGCGAGGGTGGCGTGGCGGACATGCGGGAAGTTTGCACGACCAGCAACGTGGTCTTGCGCACCGACCAAACCGCGCAGCTACAATCGCAGCTCTTTCCGAGGAGCGTTGCAAGGCACCACCCTGTGTGGCACGGTGTCCCAGGCTCGGAAATGTAGATTGCAACCGCGCTCACCCGCACGATGTGTCCTCGTGGGTGAGTCCGAACACTTCTCCCCCGATGCCGCGTCTGCGGGTTCCTTCATTCTTGGAGCCCGACATGAACGCTGTTCTCAAAACCAATTCCGACTTCGTCGTCGCCGACATGACCCTGGCCGCCTGGGGCCGCAAGGAAATCCGCATCGCGGAAACCGAGATGCCCGGCCTGATGGCCATTCGCGAAGAGTTCGCGAAAGCGCAGCCGCTGAAGGGCGCGCGCATCACCGGCTCGCTGCACATGACGATCCAGACCGCCGTGCTCGTCGAGACCCTGCAAGCCCTCGGCGCGCAAGTGCGCTGGGCCTCGTGCAACATCTTCTCGACGCAAGACCACGCCGCTGCCGCCCTGGTCGAAAAAGGCACCCCGGTGTTCGCCTACAAGGGCGAAACACTCGACGACTACTGGGACTACACCCACCGCATCTTCGACTTCGGGCCCAAGGGCACGCAAGGCGAGGGCCCGAACATGATCTTGGACGACGGCGGCGACGCCACCCTGCTGATGCACCTGGGCCAACGCGCCGAGAAGGACGCTTCGCTGATCAGCAAGCCGACGAGCGAAGAAGAGACATGCCTCTTCAACGCCATCAAGGCCAAGCTCGCGGTGGATGCGACCTGGTACACCCGCAAGGCCGCGCAGATCATCGGCGTGACCGAAGAAACCACCACCGGCGTGCAC
>JANYJL010000132.1 GCA_025361845.1 Rhizobacter sp. | reverse complement strand
AGCGAGGCCCAGATGCATCAGCATCACCGCTGGGCTCAGGCGACGACTGCATTGCAGATCGCCATTGCCCTGGCCGCCATCGCGTTGCTTACCAAACGGCGCTGGCTTGAGAAGGCGGTCTTTGTGGTGAGTGGCGTGGGCCTGATCGTTGGAGCCTTGGCATACCTTCAAATTTGATACTTGACGACTTGGAACTCATCCGGGATGGGGCCAGCTTGAGGACCGCAGCGAGGTTCGATCTGCACGAGTGCCGATCCATCCGCGACATTGGCCGATCGCGTGGCCGATGTCACTTGGACTCGCCAGGATTGCCGTAGATGCCGAGTTGGTCGATGAGCTTCCCAACGAGCGCCGTCCAGCCAGTCTGGTGGCTGGCCCCGACGCCGCGCCCGTTGTCTCCGTGGAAATACTCGAAGAAGAGCAGCAGATCCTTCCATAGTGGATCGTTGGCGTAGCGCAGGTCTTCGTGGACCGGACGTCGACCGGTCTCGTCGGGTTCAAAGATCGATACCAGCCGCCGAGATATTTCACCCGACACCTCGAGCAGCGATTTCGTCCGACCGGATCCCGTGGGGAACTCCACTTTCCAGTCCTCGCCCAGGAAATAGCCATGCCGTTGCAGAGCTTCGATCAACAGGTAGTTGACCGGGAACCACACCGGACCGCGCCAGTTGGAATTGCCACCGAAGAGCCGCGTCTCGGATTCACCCGGCGCGTACTGGACGCAGTAACGCTGGCCATCGAGTGCCATCTCGAACGGCGCCTGCGCGTAGGCCTTGCTCAGAGCGCGGATGCCGTGCAGAGACAGGAACTCGTGCTCGTCCAGCATCCGGGCGAGGATGCGCCGCAGGCGCTGCGGATCCACGAGGCTGAACACCCGCACGGGATGGTTCGCCGGACCGATGGTGTGGGCAAATCCTGAGGCCAGGTCGGGTCGATGCTCCACGAACCAATCCATGCGCGCCTTGAACCCCGTCAGCTTGTCGAGGTCGACCGCATCCACCGCCACACAAGCAATCACCGGCAGCAGGCCAACCATCGAGCGCAGTCGGACGGGGATGCGTTGATCGTCGGATGTCGAGATCGTGTCGTAGTAGGAGCCGTCGGCCTCGTCCCACAGGCCAGCGCGGTGCATCGCGCTGGCGATGTAGATGAAGTGCTCGAGGAACTTGGTGGCGATGTCCTCGTAGCTGGGATTGTTCGCAGCGAGTTCCAACGCAATGCCGAGCATGTTCAGGCAGAACATCGCCATCCAGCTGGTGCCGTCGGATTGCTCCAGCAACATGCCATGCGGCAAGACCATGCCGCGATCGAAGATGCCGATGTTGTCGAGGCCGAGGAAGCCGCCCTCGAACACATTGTTGCCTTGCGCGTCCTTGCGGTTGGTCCACCAGGTGAAGTTGAGCAGGAGTTTCTGAAAGGCCCTTTCAAGGAACTCGAAGTCAGCGCGGCCCGTCACTCGCCGCTCGATGCGAAAGATGCGGTGCGCGGCCCACGCATGCACGGGCGGATTCACATCGGAGAACTGCCATTCGTACGCAGGAATCTGGCCGTTGGGGTGCATGTACCACTCGCGCATGATCAACAGCATCTGATCTTTCGCGAATTTGGGATCGATCAGCGTGAACGCGAGGGCATGGAAGGCAAGATCCCAAGAGGCGAACCACGGGTACTCCCACTTGTCCGGCATGGACAGGACTTCGGACGCGTGAAAATGATTCCAGCCGGCATTGCGGGAGGCATGTTCCTTCGGTGGTGGCGTCTGGCCCGCATCGCCGCGCGCCCAAAGCTCGACCTCGTAGTGATAGAACTGCTTGTTCCAGATCAGACCGGCAAATGCCTGGCGCTGGATTCGAGACAACTCCTGGTCCTCGCACACCTGCACCGCAGCGTAGAACGCGTCAGTCTCGGTGATTCGCTCGGCAACGATGCTGTCGAAGTCGCAGAAGGCATCGAGCAGCGGCCGCGGCGTAAAGCGAAAGCGCAGGCTGCGTGAAGCACCGGGCGCAAGGGTGCCGGTGGCCAGGAACCCGACCTTGGTTCCGACCATCGCAGGATTGCAGGCTTCGCTCTCGTCGTCGATCACACGCCGATGGAACGCGTCCTTGACGAAGGGCGAAGTGTTCGGCACGCCGTGCAACCGCGCGTGGTTGCTGAGGTTTTCGGTGAACATCGGCGTCGTCATGGTATCGAAGGCGAGGAAGCGCCGGCTATAGCGCGCGGTGTCGACTTCGACATGTCCATCCCTCAGCCTGAACTCGGGCGCTGTTCCCGGTTTGCCCCAACTCCAGGTGTTGCGCGCGGTCAGTTGGGGGATCAGCCAGTAGGGCGCAGGCAGCGCGCTCCGGTTGATGATGGTCACGCGCCAAAGGATGTCGTCGGGGTCGGCCTTGGCGTATTCGACGAAGACGTCCACGAAGGCGTTGTCATCGAAGACGCCTGTGTCCAGCAACTCGAACTCGCGGTCCGAGGGACCGCGCGACCGGTTGACGTTAACGAGCTGTTCATAAGGGAATGCTGCCAGGGGATACCGGTACAGCATCTTCAGGTAGGCCCCCGAGGGCAGGGCATCCAGGTAGTAGTAGAGCTCCTTGACGTCTTCGCCGTGATTGCCTTCGGCGTTGGTCAATCCGAATAGGCGCTCTTTGAGGATCGGATCTTTGCCGTTCCACATCGCCAACGTGAAGTTGAGCAAGCCATGGCGATCGCTGAAGCCGCCGATGCCGTCCTCACCCCAACGGTAAGTGCGTGAGCGCGCCTGCTCATGCGAGAGATAGTCCCAGGCCGAGCCGTCAGCCGAATAGTCCTCGCGCACTGTGCCCCATTGCCGTTCGCTGACATAGGGCCCCCATCGGTACCAAAGGTGCGGTGGCTCGGCGTTGGCTGCGAGCCGACCGTGTTCTGCAGTGGACAAGACATCATCCTCCGGTCGAAAAGCTCTCGAAAGTGGTCATGCCACCGTCTATGAAAAGCGTCGTCCCGACGACGTAGTCGCTGGCATCGCTGGACAACCACACCGCCGCGCGACCGATGTCGTCTGGCACGCCGACACGGTTGTAGGGGATGAGGTCCAGCAGCTTGGCTTCGGCAGCGGGGGTGTCCCAGGCGGGTCGGTTGATGGGCGTCGCGATCGCGCCCGGCGCGATTCCGTTGACTCGGATCGTGCGCCCGGCCAGTTCCTGCGCCAGGGACTGCATCAGCAGCATGACCCCACCCTTGGATGCGGCGTAGTTGACATGGCCCGACCACGGGATCAATTGGTGCACCGAGCTCATGCAGATAATCTTGCCGAGCGCACGCGAGACCGTGCGTGGGCCACGACGTTGGAATTCCTTGGCGGCTTCGCGCGCACATAGGAATTGACCCCGCAGATTGACATTCATGACCGTATCCCACTGCATCACGGTCATCGCTTCCAGCGGCGCATCGCGCTGCAATCCAGCATTGGCGACCAGGATGTCGACGGTGTCGAACCGGGCGCGAATCTCGTCGTACATGGAGAGGACCTGCATTTCGTCGCTGACGTCGGCGCGAAAGCTCGCGGCCAGTCCTCCCGCGCCAGCGATATCGCTGACAATCGCGTCCGCCTTCTCGGGCATCGTCACGTAGTTGATGGCGACCGTGGCGCCCGCAGCGGCGGCGTGCCGTGCACAGGCTTCGCCGATGCCCGAATTTGCGCCGGTCACCAAGGCAATCTGGCCTTTCAAGGGTTGGTGCGGATATTCGCCAGCGAGGGCCTTCTGTCGAGCGAGTGAATAGTCGTCAAGCTGCATTGCCAGGTCCTTGAGTCTGAATCGAAGGCGTGATGATGGGACATTCTCGCGTCGCGGCCGCCCAGGCCGGTTCACAGTGCACACAGCCGAGACGGCATGCACTCACGACTTCGGTTATCCGCACGGCGCTCAACTTCAAGATCAGGTCCGGTGCGCGCGCGCCCACACAGGGCGCGAGCCTCGATGCCGCTGGCACGCAAGTCCGCGGTGGCAGCCTCAGGATCAAGCCGCTCATAGCCACGACGAGCCCGGCCGCTTCGGCTGCGGCTGGCGCGTGGCCGAGTACAGGCCAGCAGGGCCGCCAATCAGGGGCCAGCACGGGCAGCGTCAGCGACACCGGACGCGCGGTGGACGGGCGCGGATCGATCACGCCGACAGGGCCGGTGCGGCAGGAAAGTCCACCGGTACCTGTGTCGTGCCGCGCAGGTAGTTGGTGACCGTCTTGTCCCCGATGACAACGATCGCGTCTAGCTTGGCGTCGAAAGACGCGCCGCCGAGGCAGATCTCGATGATCTGCCCCGGCGTGAAGCCGACCATGCCGCCGATCACCGTGTGCGCAGCCAGGCAGTACTCGCAGGCGTTGACCTCGCTGACGACGAGGTTCACAGCTTCCTGGCATTTCGGCGTACTCACAGGCCCGGCCAATTCGGACCCTATGCCTTCATAGCTTCGATGCGTAGTGACATTGCCGCACGAAGCCGTCTCGGCTGTCAGGAACCGCAAGCCTTTCCGTGATCGGCGTGATTGCCCGCAGCCTTGGCCGCGGCCTCGGTCATGTACTCGCCCTGCTTGGTCTTGCCGTAATACTTGGTGCCCTGGCAGTGGTAGACCTTCGAGCTGCTGTTGACCCAGACCTGGCCCGCGCCCCCGCCTGCGGCCGCTGCCGTCGAAGGCGCAGTGGCCTTGGTGGCTGTCGGTGCGGTCTTTGCCCCAGCGACGGCAGGTGCCGAGGCCGGCGCGGCAGCTTTTGCCGGAGCCACCGCGTCGGCGGCCTTCGCACCGAACCAGTCCTTCACCCCCTTGTGCCCGGCGCACGCGCCCTTCTTCGTCTCGTTGGACGTGTAGGAGCCATCCTTGCAAAGACCGGTCGAGCCGCTGGGCGCTGCGGCTGTCGCTTGCGCGAACACCGTGCTTGTCACGACGAGGCCGGCAACCAGAGCGAAGGAGGTGATGGAGAGCTTCATGATGGGGTCCAGTGGATTGGGAGGGAGAATTGAGCCGAGTTGGTGATGACTAGCCTGGGTGTCGCTCGGCCATCTTGGCCAGAGCGATCGTGAGAGCTGCACCGCCGAGCGTCTTGATGAGGCCAGCGTGCTGCGCATAGAAGCCGCTCATCTCATCCACGATGCCCGGGTTGTGCTGCTCGGCATGGCTGGCGATGACCTGAACCTGTTCCGGAGTCAACTTCGAGGCTTGGTCAGGCGTGATGACCACTGGGGCTGCGCCGCCCTGGGTCAGCTGGCCAAGGATCGCACCAAGCCCGCTGCCCTTTGAGCCGTTCAGCAGCGATGCGAGCACACCCGGACCCATGCTGGCCAGGATCTGGTTGACCATGCCCGCCTGCTGGCCTGGGTTGGCCTGGCCGAACAACTGGCCGGCTATCTGGCCGAACGGCGGCGTCTGATCGGAATGGAACATCGCCGACAAGCCCTGGCTGAGCAGGTCGGGCGAAGCGCTCTGCGCGACCTTATCGAAATGGTCGGTGGCGTTGGCAGATGTGCCAGAGCTGGTGAACTGAGACAGCAAGCTGCCGAGGTCGAAGCCCATGGTGTCCTCCTATAGGTTGCAGAGCCGGACCCAGACCAGGCCAGACATCGAGTCAAGACGACTTCTTGGTCGCGAGGTGGTACACGCCGAGCAGGATGATGGCGCCAACGATGGCCCCGATGAAACCGGCCGATTGCCCGGGCCGGTACCAGCCCAAGAACTGACCCAGGTATGTCGCCGCGAGCGATCCGCCAATGCCGAGCGCCGCAGTCAAGAAAAAGCCCCCGGGCCCTGCGCCCGGCGTGATCGCCTTCGCGATGAGCCCGGCGACGAAGCCAATCAGGATGGTCCAGATAAGGTGCATGAAGGATTCTTGTGGATGAGCGTTTCAATGGGATCGGGAAGACGCCGCAGTTCGATCGCAGTGCGCGCGTGATCGCGGAGTCACGGTCTCTCCACCACGGGTGAAGCCGACTGGTTTGCCTGCCGGGTAGATCAGCAAAGGTCCTTGACCGTCGCGGCCGGTGCGTTCGCCATCACGGACACTATCCCCTTTTCCATCGCGCTTGCCGACGAGTACATCTCGCTCTTGCCAATGGTCTGGTGGTTCGCAGCGACGAGCACGAAATAGTTGGAACCGTCCTTGGCCACCTTACGGGTGAAGTTGGCGTCAACCGGCGCATTCTTTCGGACCGACTCGATCCCGCCCATGCAGGCCGCCTTCGTTGTGTACAGCTCGCTGGTCAGAATGACCTCATGGTTGCCCGCCTTCAGGTTGAACATGAATTGCCCGTTGGCAGCGGGTTTGCATTCGAAATTACCGGCCATGAAGTGACGCTCCTGCAATGGTTGTTGAAGATCAACTCAAGCCGGACGGCATTGAGCAGCGGTACTCTATTCGCACGACACAAGCGGTCAACGAGTCGTGCCAAGCGCCTGATGCATCCAGCACGCACGGCGTCGTTCTGGCTGCCTATTTGCCACTGTCGTGTGCAGCACTTGGCAACGCGTCCCGCTCGAGAATCGACGCCGGAGGATCGTTCAGCGGACGGCAGGCCGCGTTTCCGTCGCCGACAACCGGCATAGCGGGGACCGGCGTGCCTTGAGAATTCGAAATGCGCGGCGCCCACGAGGGCCCGAAGCGCCGCTGCCTGGAGTAGAGCGCCCTCGTGATGGCGCGGTCTCGATGGTCGCTACGATGGCCTGCAAGCTTGCCTGGTGCGGGGTAGTCTCGAAGTCCGGCGCTGAGTGGAGGTGATCGATGAGCAGCAGTGAAAGGATGACGTTGGACGCAGTTCGCCAGATTCGAGACTTCAATGCGGGGCGCGATCCCGAGCGATTGATGCTGAAGTACCGTGCCATGCGGGCCAGTCCATTCGCGTTTCTGCGCGGCACCTGCCACCTGTTCTACGCGCGTCTGCCGCGCGGTGGTGTCTTCAAGTCAGCACCACTCGCGTGGATCTGCGGCGATCTGCACCTCGAGAATTTCGGCAGCTACAAGGGCGACAACCGGCTTGCCTACTTCGACGTCAACGATTTCGACGAGTCTGCTTTGGCGCCTGCCAGTTGGGACCTCGTGCGCTTTCTGGCGAGTCTTCGCGTCAGCGCAACCAGTCTCTCGGTGAGCGACACAGAGGCGCAGGCGCTGAGCCGACTCTTCCTGGATGCCTACGCATCGGCCTTGGCGTTGGGGAAGTCCTACTGGGTGGAACGAGAAACGGCACAAGGCCCGGTGCGCCAGTTGCTCGATGGCTTGCGCGATCGCCAGCGCGCGACCTTCCTGGATTCGAGAACCTCGCTCAAGCGAGGCCGGCGCTTGCTGCTGACCGATGGCAAAAGAGCGCTTCCCGCCACGGCCTCGCAGCGCGCGGCCGTCACGGATTTCATGCAGGAATTTGCCAAGAGCCAGCCCCACCCGGACTTCTATGCCGTGCTGGATGTCGCACGCCGCGTCGCCGGCACGGGTAGCCTCGGCGTCGGTCGTTTTGCGATCCTGGTGCGTGGCAAGGGCTCGCCCGACAACAACTACGTCCTCGACCTGAAGCAGGCCCTGCCTTCGTCGGTGCTTCCGAATCTCAAGGTGGCGCAACCGACCTGGAAGACCGAGGCCCATCGGGTCGTGGGGGTGCAGCGCCGCATGCAGGCGGTGCCCATGGCGTTCCTTCAGCCGGTGCTCTTCAACGAGAGCCCCTGCGTTCTTCGGGCGCTTCAACCCACCGAGGACAGGCTGAACTTGAGCATGTCGTCGCGGACCCGGAGCGAGATCGAACATGCGATCACCACGCTCGGGCGTGTCATCGCCTGGGCCCAACTGCGCAGTGCCGGGCGCGACGGTTCGGCGAGCGCCGACGAGCTGATCGAATTCGGTCGGCGCAAGAAATGGAAGGACTTGTTGCTGGACGCCGCGCGCAGTTGCGCTGTACAGGTCGCCAAGGACGCCGCGGCCTACAACCTGGCCTGGGACGAGGGCGTGTTCCGTGCCTGAGCGGCGTGCCAGAGCAGCGTTATTCTAGTGAGCGTTCAAGATGAGCCTATCTGTGGCATGCTCTGGGTCGTTGCTCACGACTGGAGGTGGCCATGGCACGACCGCGTTCGTTGGATGCGAGGCTCGTCGAGCACGCCAGGAGGTTGGCTGCGCAGGCGCAGTCGGTCGAGGACTTGCGTTGCGCACAGGCAGTGCTCCTGCCGGCCTTGCTGGGCGCAACGCTGGAGCAGACGGCCACCGCTCTGGGTGTCGGCCGTGCCACGGTGGGGCGCTACCAGTCCAAGGTGCGAAGGCGCTTGACGCATCCGGCGCAGTTGGATCCGTCCTGGGGTGGTCGGCGCAGGGCGGCGATGAGCGCCCAGGAGGAGCGCGACTTCCTCGAACCCTGGGCGCAATCTGCGGTGGACGGCGGCATGCTGATCGTCGGGCCGCTGCGGGCGGCCTTGGCCCAACGGCTGGGGCATCCGGTGGCACATTCGGTTGTGTATCGATTGCTGGCGCGTCACGGCTGGCGCAAGGTCGCACCCGACACGCGACACCCCAAGAGCGACCCGCTGACGCAGGAACAGTGGAAAAAAAACTCCCCGCTGTGCTGGATGCCATCCTCGCTCCCACAGAGGTCCGTGGCCGGCGAGTCCGCCTGATGTTCCAGGACGAGGCCCGATTCGGACGGATGGTGCGCATTCGCTGCTGCTGGGCCCAGAAGCCTCTGCGGCCAACGGTGTGCAACGGCTACGAACGCGAGTTCCTCTATGTCTACGGCGCGGTCAGCCCCAAGCAGGGGCAACTGGACTGGATGATCGCCGGCGAGATGAACACCGCCAGGATGACGGAGTTCCTCGCCCAGGTCAGCGCCCGCCATCGGCGCGAATTCATCGTCATGGTGGTGGACGGGGCGAGTTCGCATGTGGCCAAGGACTTGGTGGTGCCCAAGAACATGAGGCTGCTACGCCTACCGCCGTACGCCCCTGAGCTCAACCCGCAGGAACATGTCTGGGACGAACTGCGCGAGAAGGAATTCCCCAACCGCGTCTATGCCGACATGGCCAGCGTGCGTGCGCAGCTTGAAACTGGTCTACCCAGGCTCGCTGGCAACCGCCAGGCCCTCCGGAGTCTGACCGCTTGGCCCTGGATAGATAGTCTCATCTTGAACGCGCACTAGAATTAGTGCAAGCGCAAAAGTGCCTGTAACCCCCTGATTCGTTAGGAGGTTTGGACGTTTTGATGCCTGATTCCGTCTGTTGCCGTCCGGCAACATCTGACCGGTATCTCGTCCACAGTTCTTGCTAGCGCAGACGGTCTGTCCGGTAATTGCGCTATTGCCGCATCGGAACCCTCCTCGATGACCAAGGAAGACCGCCCCACCGAGCGCGAGATTGGCATCGCACGGGTGCTCAGACCCCTTGGCGCGAAGCCCATGACGCGCAGTCAAGCCGTCGTGGCGCGCAAGCTGCTTGGCTTGCACTGGACCAGCGTGTATCGCCTTCGCCGACGCTTTCTGGGCGACCCGGTTGCCAGCTCGGTGGCCCCGATGCTGCGGGGCCCGAAGCCCGGCGACAAGCGTGTGGCACCCCCCGTCGAGCATGTCATCACCGACGTTCTTGCACGATGGCTCCCCAAGCAGCGCGAGCTGGTTCTGTTGCAATAGTGGAGCCGGCGTCAGCGAAGTGCTGCGCCTTCAGGCTCTCAGAACGCCAGCGAGTAGAACTGATTGGCCGCGGACGAGGCTCGATCTTTGATCGCGTCGAGCTGGCCCTTCATGATCATGTGCATGGTCTCGATGCCGGCAATCAGAGCGCGTGCGCAGCGGAAATTCTTGAACCCGAGCATGGGGCGCACGATGCGCTTGACAGCACGGTGGTCTTGTTCGATCAGGTTGTTGAGGTACTTCGATTGCCGCATCTCGATGTCGGCGCCCGAGTCGGCGCGGATGCCCTCGATCGCCGCCGTGTTC
>JANYJL010000122.1 GCA_025361845.1 Rhizobacter sp. | reverse complement strand
CGAACTCCTGCTGCGGGCCGGTGATGCGGTCTTGCGAAGGCTGAGCCAGATCGAAGCCCGCGCCGCCGGTGGCGCGCAGCTTGGAGATCATTTCCTCGTTGTTCGAGAGCGTGACCTCGACCTCGATGCCGGTTTCCTTCTTGAACTGCGCCAGCACGTCGGCGGGCACGTAGTCGGCCCAGGTGATGAGGCGCAGCTTTTCCTGCGCGATGGCGGGCAGGGCGATGGCGGAGCCGAGGGCGATGGCGAGCGCGGTGAGAGCGGGTTTGAGCTTCATGCATTTCTCCGTGGGGTTGGTGCTGGCATTAGCATACCTGCGCAGCGTGACGGATGTCACAGGCGATTTGGGCATGGGAGCGAACAGATGAAGAAGACCTGGCGAGGGCTGGCCTTGAGCGTGGCGATGGTGGCCAGCGCGCAGGCGGCCGAGATCACGCTCGAGCGCACGGCGGTCGAGAAGCTCGTCGCGCAGACCCTGTTCACCAATGGCGGCCGCTACGACCTGCAAGGCGGCAGTTGTTTTGCCTATCTCGAGAAGCCGAGCGTCGAGCTGAGGGACGGGCGCATCCGCATCCGCTCCTACCTCAACTCGCGCATCGGCATCGACACGGGCAATGCCTGCATCGGTGTGGCCTTCGCATCCTGGACCGTGGCCTCGGGCCGACCCGTGGCCAATGGCGGCACGGTGCGCCTTGAAGATCTGCGCATCGACGGCGTGGACGACCCGACCGCGCGTTTGGTGCTGGAGTCGGGCTTGCTGCCTTCGCTGCCGCGCGCCATCGAACTCGACGTGCTGAGTGCGGTGAAATCGATGCTGCAGAACAGCGGCGCGCAGTTGCAGACCAGCGTGGAAAGCTTTCAGATTGAATCTGCCGCCGTGGCCGACAACCGGCTCGCAGTGCGGTTCAATTTCAAGCTCGTCGCGAAGTAGCGTGTTGGCGCGATCGCGCTGCGGTGGGGCGCTGTGTTGCGTTCGTGTCCCCCGGGCCGGTTGACCGGCAAGCGCTTCGAGTCGAATCGATCCGGCCCTCCTCCTTTACCTCACTCCACACAACGCCCCACCGCAGCGCTCAGCCACCACCGATGCTCTTGCCGGCTCTACTCGTTGCGAGAGGCAAGGGCTCCCGCTGCCGAGGCCGTTGGGTGACCGGCGGAGTGAGGTAAAGGAGGAGGGACGGGCGAAGCCCGGCCCGGGGGGACACGAACGCAGCCGGTTACCCGATGGTCTCGGTAGCGCCGCTCGGTCTACATACGACGCACTTCGTCAAACGTTTGCAAGGCCCGAGAGAACAGCACCGCTCGGCGCATGCCAACCAACGATGGCGCCCTGTGCGGCGATCATCGCCAGCGCCGCGGCCTTGAACTCGGGGAAGTAGCTCTCGGTCGCGTCTTCGACCAGCAGGCAGTCGTAGCCGCGGTCGTTGGCTTCGCGCATCGAAGTCTGCACGCAGACTTCGGTCGTCACGCCGGTAAACACGAGGTGCGTGATGCCCAGAGCCTGCAGCCGCTCATGCAATCCGGTCGCCCAGAACATGCCCTTGCCGGGCTTGTCGATCACGATCTCGCCGGCCTGCGGGGCGAGCGCCGGGATGATCGAGGTGCCGGGCTCCCCGCGGATCAGCAGCCGGCCCATCGTGCCGGGTTCGCCGATGCGCAGCGTGGGCGAACCGCGCAGGCGCTTGGCGGGCGGGCAATCGGACAGATCGGCCTGGTGCGATTCGCGTGTGTGCACCACCGCCCAGCCGCGTGCACGCCACGCGGCGAGCAGGCTCGCGATGGGCCCGATGGCGGTGTGCAGCAGCGTCACGTCGTTGCCGAGCGAGGCGCCGAAGCCGCCCGGTTCAACGAAATCGCGCTGCATGTCGATGATCACGAGCGCGGTCTTGCCCGGCGCGAACGGATAGGGGAAGGGCGTGGCGGCGATGTCGATCATGCGGCCTCCGGCAGCGCGTGACCATGATCGCCACCACCCATGTGCGCGCCGATCAGGCGGCGGTCGGCACTCGAGGCGGGTGTTTCGAAAACGATGCGGCCCTCGCTCATCACCGCGATGCGGTCGCTGAGTTCGAGCAGCTCGTCGAGGTCTTCGCTGATCAGCAGCACCGCGCCGCCCTTGGCGCGCACCTGCAGGATGCGCGCGTGGATTTCGGCGACGGCCGCGAAGTCGAGGCCGAACACCGGGTTCGCGGCGATCAGCACATTGATCTGCCCGGCCAGTTCGCGCGCCAGCACGGCGCGTTGCACGTTGCCGCCGGAGAGGCTGGCGATGGGCGCGTTCTCGCCGCGCGTCTTCACGCCGTATTCAGTGATCCAGGAACGCGCGCGTTCGCGCCACGCGCCGAACCGCAACCAGCCTCGCTTGAGCGGTGCCTGGTCGAAATCACGCAAGGCCATGTTCTGCGCCACGCTCAGTTCGCCGACGCAGGCATTGCGCAGCGGCTCTTCGGGCAGGGCGCGCAGTTGAAGCACGCGGTTTTCACTGCGGCGCGCGAGGTAGGGCTGGCCGACCACCTGCACTTCGCCGGCCACCCGCGGGCGCTGGCCGACGAGCGCTTCGACCAGTTCGCGCTGGCCGTTGCCGGAGACCCCGGCGATGCCGAGGATCTCGCCGCGCCGCACATGCAGGCTCAGGCCCTGCACCGCCAGCGTGCCACGGTCGCCCATCGCCGACAGCCCCGAGACCTGCAAGGCCACGGGCGCATCGATCGCCGTCTCGTCGCGCGGAGCGGCGCTGCCTTCGGCGACGATGGCCGAAGCGCCAGCCGCCGATTCGCCGATCATGGCCTGCGCCAGTTGAACCGGCGTCGTGCCCGCCACGTGCGCGCCATGCACCCGCTTGCCGCGGCGCAGCACCGTCACCTCGTCCGCATAAGCCATCACTTCGCGGAACTTGTGCGTGATCATCAGCACCGTGCATTCGCCGCGTTTGGCGACGGCGCGCACATAGGCCAGCACCTCGTCGGCCTCCTGTGGCGTGAGCACCGAGGTGGGCTCGTCGAGGATCAGCAGACGCGGCTTCAGATAGAGCTGCTTCAGCAGTTCGAGCTTTTGCTTCTCGCCGGCCGCCAGGCCCGCGGGTGTGGCGTCGAGGTCGAGCTTGAAGGGCGTGGTCTTGAGGAACTCGTTGAGCGCTGCACGCTCCTTCTTCCAGTCGATCAAGGCCGGCGTGCGGCCACCCGCGAGCAGCAGGTTTTCGGCCACGTTCATGCCGGGCGCGAGCGTGAAGTGCTGGTAGACCATGCCGATGCCGAGTGCGCGCGCGACCACCGGTGTGGCGATGTCGTGCTCGCGGCCGTCGATCAGGATCGAGCCGCCTTCCGGACGCTGCGAACCCGCGACGCACTTCACCAGGGTGCTCTTGCCCGCACCGTTTTCACCCAGCAGGGCGTGCACCGAGCCGGCCGCGACCGTCATGCTGACGGCATCCATCGCGGTGAAGCTGCCGAAGCGTTTGGTCAGCTCCAGGGTTTCGAGGGTAAGGGCGCCGGTGCTCGGCGGTTTCGGGTCGAGAGGGGCGGTCATGCGGCGAGCCTTTCAAGGACCGAGGTCGATGAAGCCACGGCGCCGAAGACACCGCCCTGCATCGTCACCATCTTCAAAGCAGCCGCGTGGTTGCCGGCGTCAGTGGCGGCGGTGCAATCGGAGAGCAGCAGGCACTCGAAGCCGCGGTCGTTGGCTTCACGCATCGTCGTGTGCACGCAGACGTCGGTGGTGATGCCGGCGAGCAGCAGGTTCAGGGTGCCGCGCGTGCGCAGGATCAGTTCCAGATCGGTCGCGCAGAACGAGCCCTTGCCGGGTTTGTCGATGACGATCTCGCCGGGCAGTGGCGCCAGCTCGTCGATGATGTTCCAGCCGGGCTCCCCGCGCACGAGGATGCGGCCGCAGGGGCCGTCGTCGCCGATGCCCACGCCATTCGTGCCGATGCGGCGCGAGCGCCAGCGTTTGTTGGCGGGCAGGTCCGACAGGTCGGGCCGGTGGCCTTCGCGGGTGTGGATGATGTGAAAGCCGAGCGTGCGCAAGCACCCCATGAGCTTCTTGATCGGCTCGATCGGTGCGCGTGTGAGCGACAGGTCGTAGCCCATCTTGTCGACGTAGCCGCCGACACCGCAGAAGTCGGTCTGCATGTCGATCACGATCAGCGCCGTGTTGGCCGGGCGCAGATCGCCGTTGTAGGGCCAGGGATAAGGCTCGGCGTTGACGAAGGTGGTGTTGCTCAAGGCGTGCTCCTGGGACTCACTCGGGCAGCATGTTGCGTGGGGCGTGTGCGCGGGTCGGGGTTTTGAAGCCACAAGAGGTGCCGTCGGTGTGCACGACCT
>JANYJL010000107.1 GCA_025361845.1 Rhizobacter sp. | reverse complement strand
CGCGCCGGCTTCGATTTCCTGCGCCTGCGTGGCGATGCCGGTGAAATCGATGCCGAACTGGCGAGCTGGTGGGAAGACTTTTCGCTCGCCGATGCCAACGAACGCCAGCATCTGATGGAAACGGCGCGTGAGCGCGACCTCGGTCGTCGGCCGAGTGGTGGTGGTGGCGGTGGTGGTGGTGGCGACAACCCCCCGCCGACCGATCCCGCCGACCCGGCACGCAAGCGACGCCGCCGGAGGCGCAAGCCCGCGGGCTCCGGCGAGGGCGCCGAAGCGGCGGCGCCGGCCCCGACCTCCGATGCCTGAAGCGGGGCACGGCGTCACGGCCTACATCGGCCTGGGCGCCAACTTGGGCGATGCGCACGCCGCGCTGGCTGACGCGCTGCGGCGGCTGGCGGAATTGCCGCAGACGCGGCTGGTCGTCAGCTCGTCGGTCTACCGCAGCGCGCCGATCGATTCGAGCGGGCCGGACTACCTGAACGCGGTGGCGGAACTCGCCACGCAACTGCCCGCGCACGACCTGCTCGCGCACCTTCAAACCATCGAATTGGCGCACGGCCGTGAGCGCCCGTACCGCAACGCACCGCGCACGCTCGACCTGGACCTGTTGCTGTACGGCAGCGATCTGATCGCCACCCCCGAGCTCACCGTGCCACACCCGCGCCTGCACGCGCGCGCTTTCGTGTTGCAGCCGCTGGCCGAGATCGCGCCCGGCCTCTTGCTCGCCGGGCGCGGCCGCATCGAAGACTGTTTGCGCTTGGTGGCCGGGCAGCGCATCGATAGACTGGGCGCATGAGTTCTGCACCCGCCGCCGCACCAACCGACCTGCAACGCTTTCGCACCATCGTCATCGAAGGGCCGATTGGCGTCGGCAAGACCACGCTGGCGCGCAAGTTGGCGACGCACCTGGGCACCGACCTGCTGTTGGAGAAGGCGGAGGACAACCCTTATCTCGAGCGCTTTTATGGCGACATGCCCGGCTTTGCGTTCCAGACCCAGCTGTTCTTCCTGTTCCAGCGTGTCAAGCAGATGCAGGCGCTGGCGCAACCCGGCATGTTTTCACCCGGCGTTGTCTGCGATTTCCTGTTCGCGAAAGACGCGCTGTTCGCGCGCCTGAACCTGAGCGACGACGAATACCGTCTGTACACGCAGATGTATGCCCAGGTCGAGCCGCAGGTCGGGCCGCCCGACCTGGTGATCTGGTTGCAGGCCTCGCCTGCCACCCTGATGCAGCGCATTCGGCGGCGCTCCAACGCGATGGAGACTCGCATCAGCGACCACTACCTGCAACGGCTCTGCGATGCCTACGTCGAGTATTTCCACGCCTACGACACCGCGCCGGTGTTTGCCGTCGGCACCGAGCATTTCAACCCGGTCGATGGCGATGCCGATTTCGCAATCCTGCTGGAGCGGCTCGCGGCTTTCCGCGGCCGGCGCGAATTCTTCAATTCGCATGTCGAGCTTCATCTGTCCTGAGCGATACACTCGCGTCCGTGTCAATTTGATGACACTTTCGTGACAACACAGCCGGCCGGCGCTTGAGCCCGAGCCGGCGTTCAGGGAGACACAGACGATGCTGTTCGGCAAGCTGCTGCCGCGTGAAGGCAACTTCTTCGAATTGTTCGACCAGCATGGTGCCTTCATCGTCGAAGGCGCGCGCGCCTTCATCCTGCTGATCCAGAACTACGGCGATCTCTCGCTGCGCGAGAAGTACGCCAACGAAGTCGGCACCGCCGAGCGCCAGGCCGACCGCATCACCGCCGAGGTGAACCGGCTGCTGCACAAGACCTTCATCACGCCGATCGACCGCGAGCAAATCCACGGCCTGATCAATGCGATGGACGACATCCTCGACCTGCTGCAGGACGCGACCGAAACCATGTCGCTCTACGACGTGCGCGCGATGACCGAGGACATCCTGCGCCTGGGCGACATCAGCGCGAAGTGTTGCGAGCGTGTGCAGCACGCGGTGTCGCTGCTGCCCAAGATCAGCCAGGTCGCGACGGCCGAGGCGGCCATCAAGACCTGCGAAGAGATCGACAAGCTCGAGTCCGATGCTGACCGCGTGATGCGCTCGGCGATGTCGAAGCTGTTCCGCGAAGAGACCGATGTACGCGAGCTGATCAAGCTCAAGACGATCTACGAACTGCTCGAATCGATCTCGGACCGCTGCGAAGACGTGGCGAACCTGATCGAAGGCGTGGTTCTCGAGAACTCCTGACCGCCGTTTTCATGGGCACCGTACAGACCTCGTTCTGGGTCGTCGCGATGCTGGTCGCACTGGCGGTCGCGTTCGACTTCATGAACGGCTTTCACGACGCCGCGAACTCGATCGCCACGGTCGTCTCCACCGGCGTGCTGAAGCCGCAGCAGGCGATCGCCTTCGCCGCCTTCTTCAACGTGCTGGCGATCTTCATCTTTCAGCTCAAGGTCGCGGCCACGGTCGGCAAGGGCATCGTGATGCCGGGCGTGGTGGACCACCACGTGGTGTTCGGCGCGCTCATCGGGGCGATCTTCTGGAACATCGTGACCTGGTGGTACGGCATTCCGTCGAGTTCCTCGCACGCGCTCATCGGCGGCATCGTCGGCGCGGTGATCGCCAAGGCCGGCGCGGGTGCCCTGATCGCCGCGGGCGTGTGGAAGACGGTGCTGTTCATCTTCCTGTCGCCCTTGCTGGGCTTCCTGCTCGGCTCGCTGCTGATGGTGGCTGTGGCGCACTTGTTCAGACGGGCTTCGCCGCTGCGTGTCGACAACTGGTTCCGGCGCCTGCAACTCATCTCGGCGGGCCTGTACAGCCTGGGCCACGGCGGCAACGACGCACAAAAGACAATCGGCATCATCTGGATGCTCTTGATCGCGACCGGCTACTCGTCCGCAGCCGACACGATGCCGCCGATCTGGGCGATCTGGTGCTGCTATGTCGCGATCGGGCTGGGCACGATGTTCGGCGGCTGGCGCATCGTGAAGACGATGGGCCAGAAGATCACCAAGCTCAAGCCGGTGGGCGGCTTCTGCGCCGAGACGGGCGGCGCGATCACGCTGTTCCTCGCGACGGCGCTCGGCGTGCCGGTGTCCACCACGCACACCATCACTGGCGCCATCGTCGGCGTGGGCTCGGTGCGGCGCGCGTCGGCCGTGCGCTGGGGGCTGGCGGGCAACATCGTGTGGGCGTGGATCTTCACGATCCCCGCGTCCGCTTTCGTGGCTGGTGTCTTTTACTGGATCGGGCTGCGGTTGTTCGTCTGAGTCGCCACGGCGGGTTCCGCCTGGAACTCGAAGTAGCGTTGTGCGCCGAAGGCGATCGTGGCCATCAGGGTTGTTGCGCCCAGGCTCAGCGCCACCAGCACGCCGATGATGGCGAGCCAGCCGCTTCGCTGCTCCACGCCGCCTTGCAGGTTGTAGCGCGCGTGCCACTTCTCATCGCTCGTCAGTCCGTAGACGATGGCACTGAGCATGGTGCCCGCGAGCACCAGGCCGAGCAGCGGAATCAGGGCCCACGACAACTGGTCGTCCAAGCCGATCTGGCGCGCGCGCAGCACGCCGTACAGGCCGAGCAGGGTCGGCACTGGCAGTAGCCAGCCCAGCACATCGGCCTTGCCGTGCAGGTAGAAGCGGTGCAAACCGAAGCCACCGCCGAGCAGGGCCAGCCAGGTGGCGAGGGTCTTGGATCGCAAGCGGGTCATTCGTTGTCCGCCGGCGCTTTTGCATCGCCTTGCCCGAGGCTCGTTTGCATGATCACCACGTCGAGCCAGCGCTCGAACTTCCAGCCGGCCGATTTCATCAGGCCGACCTGCTCGAAGCCGAGCGTGCGGTGCACGCCGATCGAACCGAGGTTGGCCGAGTCGCCGATCACGGCGAGCATCTGCCGTGTACCCGCCGCTTCACATCTCGCCATCAGTTCGGCCAATAGCAGACGCCCGGCGCCCTGGCCTTGCGCTTCGGGCAACAGGTAGATCGAGTCTTCCAGGCAGAAGCGGTAGGCCCGGCGCGGGCGGAAGTGGTTGGCGTAGGAATAACCCAGCACCTGGCCAGCGCGCTCGGCCACCAGCCAGGGCAGGCCCTTGCCGGTCACGTCGGCGTGGCGGCGTGTCATCTCAGTCAGATCGGGTGCTTCCAACTCGAAAGTGCCGGTGCCGTTGAGCACGTTCCAGCCGTACACGGCGGTGATGGCGGGCAGGTCGGCCGGGGTGGCGGGGCGGATCAACAACGCAGGTGCAGTCATGGCGTGCTCGGGTTGGGGCAGGCTTGAGTTTATAATCACGGGCTTCGCTGCTGGCTGGTCTTGCGACCGGCGTATCTACGGACGCGAGAACAACCCTGTGTGTTGCCTAGGCAAGAAGCCTTGGTGGCACCCCGATCTGCCTGACCTGCGTGTCTCCTGGTGCGGCGGATTCTTTTCAGAATCAAGGAAATACCATGGTCGTGATCCGACTCGCACGCGGCGGCGCCAAGAAGCGCCCGTTCTTCAACATCGTGGTTGCCGATTCGCGCGTTCGCCGCGACGGCCGTTTCCTGGAGCGCGTGGGTTTCTACAACCCGGTGGCTTCGGGTGGCGAGCAGCCCTTGCGCGTCGCGTTCGATCGCGTCGAGCACTGGACGAGCCACGGCGCGCAGATGTCGCCGACGGTGCAGCGCCTGGTCGCCCAGGCCAAGGCCGCCGTCTGATCGACACCGGCGCTGGCATCGCCGCTGCGGCCGTGAATGCCATCGTCGGCGCCGAGCCGGGCTGGCCGGAGGACGCGATCGAAGTCGGTCGTGTGCTCGACGCCTGGGGCGTGAAGGGCTGGATCAAGGTCCAGCCTTTTGCCGCCGACCCGCAGGCTCTTTTTTCATCGCGTCGCTGGTTCCTGAAGCCGCCCGAAGATGGCGTGCTCAAGAAGCCCGTCGCGACCGCCTACCCGCCACTGCTGCGGGTCACCGAGGCGAAGAATCACGGCGACGTCGTCGTCGCCCAGGTCAAGGACGTGAGCGACCGCGCGGGCGCCGAAGCACTGCGTGGCGCGCGCGTTTTCATCGGTCGGTCGAGCTTCCCGACCGCTGGCCCGGACGAGTTCTACTGGGTCGATCTGCTCGGCCTGTCGGTCGTCAACCGCGAAGGCGTGGCGCTCGGCACGGTCGCGGGCTTGATCGACACCGGGCCGCACAGCGTGTTGCGCGTCGTGCCCGCTGACGCTGCTGCAACTGAAGAATCCGAGCGCCTGATCCCGTTCGTGGCCGCCTACGTGGACACCGTGAGCCTGGAGCAGCGCCTCATCACCGTCGATTGGGGGCTGGACTACTGATCCAGCCGCGCCGCGTGCGCTTCGACGTCATCACGCTCTTCCCCGACCTGTTCGCGCCGCACCTGACGCTGGGTGTCACGCGCCGTGCGTTCGAATCGGCCCAGGTCGACGTGAAGCTCTGGCCGCTGCGCGACTTTGCTGACGATGCCTACCGCCGCGTCGATGACCGGCCTTATGGCGGCGGGCCCGGCATGGTGATGCTGGTCGAGCCGCTGGAGCGTGCCTTGGCGGCGATACTCAGTTCGCGCACCGAGGCCGCGCCGCTCGTTCACTTCACGCCCACCGGCCGGCGTATCGACCAGGCCGTGGTCAACGAGTTCGCCCGAGGCTCCGGCGCGGTGCTGCTCTGCGGGCGCTACGAAGGCATCGACCAGCGTTTCGTCGACCGCCACGTGGACATGGAACTGAGCCTCGGGGACTTTGTGCTCTCCGGCGGCGAGTTGCCGGCGCTGGCCTTGCTAGACGCCGTAGCGCGTTTGCAGGACGGTGTGCTCGGAGATGCCGGTTCGCACCAGCAGGACAGTTTTTCCGACGGCCTGTTGGATTGCCCGCACTACAGCCGCCCCGAAGTCTTGCCTGGTGATACTGGTGCAGCCTCGATTCCAGCGGCGCTTCTGAGCGGCCATCACGCCCAGATCGCCCGCTGGCGGCGCGAGCAATCCCTGACCCTAACGGCGCGCCGCCGGCCCGACCTGATCGTCGCGGCGCGTGCCGCTGGGCGTCTGAGCCCGGCCGATGAGGCCTACCTCGCCAGCCTTGGGCTATAATCCAAGGCTTTTCGATCCTCTGCCCGGCAGGGGCCAAGCGGGCTTCGTACCCACGGCCTCACAGCTCTTCCAATCAACGCCTTGGCAAGATCACACGGAGAAAACCCATGGACTTGATCCAAACCCTCGAGCACGAGGAAATTGCCCGTCTGAACAAGACGATTCCGGCGTTCGCCCCGGGCGACACCGTGATCGTCAACGTCAACGTCGTCGAAGGCACGCGCAAGCGGGTTCAGGCGTACGAAGGCGTGGTCATCGCCAAGCGCAACCGCAGCCTGAACTCCAGCTTCATCGTTCGCAAGATTTCGAGCGGCGAAGGTGTCGAGCGCACGTTCCAGATGTACAGCCCGCTGATCGCTTCGATTGAAGTGAAGCGCCGCGGCGATGTGCGCCGTGCCAAGCTGTACTATCTGCGCAAGCGTTCGGGTAAGTCGGCGCGTATCAAGGAGAAGTTGGCCTGAGATTCGGCTCTTTGCCGATGTCTCGAACAAAGCCGCCGCGAGGCGGCTTTGTCGTTTTGAATCTCGATTGAAGCCATGAGCCGCGTGCCGATCCTCGATCCCCAGTCTGTGCCTGTGCTCGGCACGGATGCGCATCTGCCCGCAGTGGCAATGGAAGAACTGACGGCCGCCGCCCTCGTGCAACGCTTCCTGGCGCCGCCGATCTGGACGCCCGAGATCCCCGGCGACGGCCACCTGTCCGATCGCGCGCCCTCGCACGCCTCGGTGCTCGTGCCCCTGGTGCAACGCGCCGGCGGCCTGCACCTGCTGCTCACCCGCCGCACCGACCACCTGCGGGACCACGCCGGGCAGATTAGCTTCCCCGGCGGCCGGGTCGAAGCCGAAGACGCCGATGTCGTGGCCACCGCCCTGCGCGAGACCGAAGAAGAGATCGGCCTGCCACGCGACCACATCGAAGTCATCGGCACCCTGCCGCACTACACAACGGTCACCGCTTTCGTCGTCACGCCGGTCGTCGCGCTCGTGCAACCTGGCTTCACGCTCGCGCTCGACAGCTTCGAGGTGGCCGAGGCCTTCGAGGTGCCGCTCGCCTTCCTGATGAACCCGGCGAACCACCAGCGCCACCGCTTCGAATTCGAAGGGGCGCAGCGCCAGTTTCTGTCGATGCCGTGGAGTGGCGCAGGCGCCGACGGTGAGCCACGCCACTACTTCATCTGGGGCGCGACCGCGGCGATGTTGCGCAACCTCTACCGCTTCCTCATCAGCTGACGAGCCACCGGTATCATCCCCGCGCATGAGTTTCTTCGCCGTCCTGTTCGCGCTGCTGATCGAGCAGTTGAAGCCGCTGCCCCGCGGCAACGTCGTCCATGACGCATTGACGTCGTGGATGCGCTGGACCGGCCGCAACTTCGACGCCGGCCGCGACCACCACGCCTGGGTCGTGTGGGGCGTGACGGTGCTGTTTCCCGCGCTCGTGGCCTGGGGCATCTACCTCGGCATCGGCCACTTCAGCTTGCTGCTGGCGCTGGCCTGGAACGTCGCGATGCTCTACCTCACGCTTGGCTTCCGCCAGTTCAGCCACTACTTCACCGACATCCGCGACGCGCTCGATCGGGGCGATGAAATCGAGGCCCGCAGCCTGCTCGCGCAGTGGCGCAACCTGGACGCGAGCGAACTGCCGCGCACCGAGCTGCTGCGCCACGTGATCGAACATTCGCTGCTGGCCGCGCACCGCCATGTGTTCGGTGTGTTCTTCTGGTTCGTCGTGCTGTCGACGCTGGGCTTCGGCCCGGCGGGTGCGGTGCTCTACCGCATGGCCGAGTTCGCGAGCCGCTACTGGGCCTTCAAGAGCCGCACCGTCGGCGCGCCGATCAACGAGCGTTTGCTCGACTTGTCTCAGCGCCTATTCAACTGGATGGATTTCATCCCCGCGCGCATGACTGCCTTCGGCTTCGCTGTGGTCGGCAATTTCGAGGAAGCGGTGACCTGCTGGCGGCGTGACGCGGGCCTGTGGAAGCACCCGAACGAAGGCATCATCCTGGCCGCCGCGGCCGGTGCGGTTGGGGTGCAGCTCGGGGGCGCCGCTGCGCCCGGCGTGACACCCGACCGTTCGACCACTTTCGATGCTGGCAGCGCCGCCGAACTGGTGTCTGCAGACGGCTCGACCACCGGCTCGCCGCCGCAGGCCGGTCACCTGCGCAGTGTGGTCGGCCTGGTGTGGCGTTCGGTGGTGTTATGGATGCTGCTGCTGGCTGTCTTGTCTCTCGCCAACCTGGTGGGTTGATGCGCTGCGCTCAGTAGCGCTGCTTTACCAGCTCGCTCAGGATCTCGGTGTAGATGCGGTAGCGCGATTCGCTGATCGCGCCGCGCTCCACCGCTGCCCGCACGCCGCAGCCCGGCTCGTGCAGGTGGGTGCAGTTGTAGAACTTGCACAGGCTCGTCTGCTCGCGGATGTCGGGCATCAGGCGCGGCAACTGCTGGCCGTCGATCTGGCGCAGGCCGAATTCCTGGAAGCCGGGTGAATCGATCAGGCCCGTGGTTCGCTCCGCATCGATCCAGTACCACTGCGTCGTCGTCGTCGTGTGACGGCCCGAGTTCAGTGCCTGCGAGATCTCGCCGATCTGCGCCTTGGCATCTGGCGCCAGCAGGTTGATGAGCGTGCTCTTGCCGGTGCCGCTGGGCCCGAGCACGAGCGTCGCGCGGCCCTTGAGCAAGGGTTCGAGCAGGGCGCGGCTTTCTTCCTTGCGCGCCTTCAGCGCCACTTCGAGCACCTCGATGCCCATCGCCGTGTACGGCGCCAGGCGCTCGCGCGCTGCGGCAATCGCCGGCAGGTCGGCCTTGTTCAGCACGATGCGCGCGGCGATGCCGGCGCTCTCCGCCGCGATCAGCGCGCGTGCGAGTTGCGACTCACTGAACACCGGCTCGGCGGCTACCAGGATCAGCAGCTGATCGAGGTTGGCCGCGAAGGACTTGGTCTTCCACTCGTCCTGCCGAAACATCAGGTTGCGGCGCGGCTCCACGTGTTCGATCACGCCTTCGTCGCCGGTGGCCTGCCAGCGCACCTTGTCGCCGACGACACAGTCGCTCTTCTTGCCACGCGGGTGGCAGGTCAGGCGCTCGCCTTCGGGTGTTTCGACGATGTAGTGGCGGCCATGACCAGCCACCACGAGGCCCAGGTCGAGATCGGCGGCCTTGCTCAACGCGAGGTCATGCCGGTTGCAGCCGGGCTTGTTGCGCCAGCGCCGCGAGGCGCTCGGACGCGGGCGGATGCGAGTAGTAGAAGCGCACGTAGAGCGGGTCGGGCGTGAGCGTGGAGGCGTTGTCCTGGTGCAGCTTCAGGAGCGCGGCGGCGAGCTCGTGGCCGTTGGCCTGCGCGCAGGCGTAGGCGTCGGCTTCGAACTCATGGCGGCGCGACAGCATCGCGAACAGCGGTGAGATGAAAAACGCGAACACCGGCGTGACGAGCAGGAACAGCAGCAGCGCGAGTGCGTCGTTCGGTGAGCTCATCGAAGGCTGCACACCCAGCGCCGTGTAGAACCAGGCCTGCTGCGACAACCAGCCCAGCAGCGCAAAACCTGCGAGGCTGAGCGCGAACATCGCGACCATGCGCTTCGTCACATGCTTGTGTTTGAAGTGCCCGAGCTCATGCGCCAGCACCGCTTCCACCTCGCCCGGCGAGAGCTTGCTGAGCAGGGTATCGAAGAACACCACGCGCTTGGCCGCGCCGAAGCCGGTGAAGTAGGCATTGGCATGGGCCGAGCGCTTGCTGCCATCCATCACGAACAGGCCCTTGGATTGAAAGCCGCAGCGGGTCATCAGGTTCTGCACGCGGGCCTTCAGCGATTCGTCGGCGAGCGGCTCGAACTTGTTGAACAGCGGCGCGATGACGGTCGGGTAGAGCACCAGCACGAGCAGGTTGAACACCATCCATGCCCCCCAGGCCCACAGCCACCACAGCGCGCCGGTCGCGCCCATGATCCACAGCATCAGCGCCGCGATCGGCAGGCCGATCACCGCACCGACCAGCGCACCCTTGAGCATGTCGGCCAGGTACAGCTTCAGCGTCATGCGGTTGAAGCCGAAGCGTTGTTCGATGCGGAAGGTGCTGTACAGCTCGAAGGGCAGGTCGAGCACGGCGCCGATCACGACAAAGGCGGCCAGCAGCGCGAGCTGGTAGGCCATGCCGCCGAAGCGCGGCTGCACGATATCGCGCACCACGCTGTCGAGCGCGCCCAGGCCGCCGAGCAGAGTCCAGCTCAGCGGCACGGCCGCACCGAAGGCCATCGCGAGCAAACCGAAACGGCCTTTGGCAAGCGTGTAGTCGGCCGCCTTCCGGTGGCCTTCGAGCGTGATGTTCGGGGCGAACGCAGCGGGTACCGCATCGCGGTGTGCCGCCACGTGCCGCATCTGCCGCGTGGCGAGCCAGAATTTCACGAGCAGGGACGCGATCAGCGCCACGGCGAACAGCAGGGTCAAGGTCAGGGCTTGCATGGGGAGGAAGTGTAGGCCGTGAGGCCGAGGCTGCGAGAATGCCGGCGACACAACCCCGATCACGACAGCCATGACCGATACCGCCTTCCCCCGCAGCGACGACAACCTGGTCTGGATCGACCTGGAAATGACAGGCCTCTTCCCCGACGCCGATCGCATCATCGAAATCGCCGTGATCGTGACCGATGCGCAACTCACCCACCGCATCGAAGGGCCGGTCTTCGCCGTGCACCAGAGCGATGCCGCGCTCGACGCGATGGACGACTGGAACAAGGGCACGCATGGCCGCAGCGGTTTGATCGAGCGGGTGAAGGCTTCGCCTTTCGACGAGGCCACGGTCGAGGCGCAGGTGATCGAGTTCCTGGCCCAACACGTGCCTAAGGGCAAGTCGCCGATGTGCGGCAATAGCATCTGCCAGGACCGGCGCTTTCTGGCGAAAACCATGCCCAAGCTGGAGGCCTTCTTCCACTACCGCAACCTCGACGTGAGCACGCTCAAGGAGTTGGCCAAGCGCTGGAAGCCCGAAATCCTGGCTGGCTTCAAGAAGGCCCAGGCGCACACCGCGCTGGCGGATGTGCACGAGTCGATCGACGAACTGGCTTACTACCGCGAGCACTTCCTCGTGAAGTGAAACGTCAGGCGACACGACAGCGAGGCAACAAAAGCTTGTGCGGGGAAACCCGGATCGGCTAGAATCAAAGGCCTGCAAGTTTTCTGACCTGCATTCCGTTCGTCTCCTCTGACCTCTTTCGAGTCTTCCCACGGTCTTCTCCGTGTGGCTGGGTTTGATCTCCCACTTTCGGGCAATGGTTGGCGGCGATGCCGTCGCACCGGCCGTTCAATCCCGAACTCTCCACAGCGACCCGACTCGGTGAACCCTCTTTGGGCTCACCTGGTGCTTATTTGCGTGCCAATCTGTGGCCTGCAGGCACCGAATTGAGAAAGAGAAAAATGAGTTTCACCACCCTCGGCCTGCACGAAGCACTGCTCAAAGCCGTCGCCGATTCCGGCTACGACACTGCCACCGACGTCCAGACCCAATCCATCCCCTCGGCCATCGCCGGCAACGACCTGATGGTCTCGGCCAGCACCGGCAGCGGCAAGACCGCGTCCTTCATCCTGCCGGCCCTGCAAGGCATCCTGGCCGCACGTGCCGACACAAGCACCCCGCGCCGCGAGCGTGGTGTCGTCTACGGCCCGCGCGTTCTGGTGCTGACGCCCACGCGTGAACTGGCGATTCAGGTCGCCAAGGCCGCCGACACCTACGGCCGCCATGTGCAAGGCCTGCGTGTGGCCACCGTCGTCGGCGGCGTGCCCTACCCGGCGCAGATCAAGGCCCTGCGTGGCCCGCTGGACATCCTGATCTCGACCCCGGGCCGTCTGCTCGACCACCTGCAAACCGGCAAGGCCGTGCTCGACAACGTGCAGATGCTCGTGCTCGACGAAGCCGACCGCATGCTCGACATGGGCTTCATCGACGACATCCAGATCATTGCCGATCGTTTGCCTAAAGAGCGCCAGACCGTGATGTTCAGCGCCACCTTCGCTGGCCACGTGGGCCGCTTGGCGCAGAACCTGTTGCGCGACCCGAAGCGCATCGACGTCGCCTCGCACACCGACACGCACGAAAACATCGAACAGCGCCTGCACTGGGCCGACAACAGCAATCACAAGAACGCGCTGCTCGACCACATCCTCACCCAGAAGGAAATGGAACAGGCGCTGGTGTTCACGAGCACCCAGCGGGATGCCGACTGGCTGGCCGACCGCCTGGCGGACATGGGCCACCACGTCGCTTCGCTGCACGGTGGCCACCCGCAAGGCCGCCGCAACCGTGTGCTGCAAGGCCTGCGCAACAAGCAGCTGAAGATCCTCGTCGCGACCGACGTGGCCGCGCGCGGCATCGACGTGCCGAGCATCAGCCACGTCATCAACTACGGCATGCCGATGAAGGCCGAGGACTACGTGCACCGCATCGGCCGCACCGGCCGCGCGGGTCGCAACGGCCTGGCGATCACGCTCGGCGAGCGCATGGACGCGGGCATGATCCGCCGCATCCAGCAGTTCACGACGCAGAACATTCCGGTGGCCACGGTCGTCGGCCTGGAGCCGAAGACGCCGGAACCGAAGATGTTCCCGCCGCGCGGCGAAGGCCGTTTCGTGCCGAATGGCAAGCCGTTCGCGAAGCCGGGCTTCGGCCCGGGCAAGAGCTATGGCAAGAAGCCTTACGCTCCGAGGGGCGGTGAAGGTTTTGCTCCCCGAGGTGGTGAAGGTTTCGCCCCGCGCAGCGAAGGCTTTGTGCCCCGCGGCAACGAAGGCTACGCACCGCGTGACGTGAGCCCGTTCGAGCGCCGCGATGCGCCGCACGGTGCCCCGCGCAACGCCGGCGGCCCGGCTCGCCCGACGGGCAAGCCCGGCTTCAAGCCGCAGCGCCCGCGCCCGAGCGGTTTCGGCCGCTGAGTTTTCACTGACAAACAAAAAAAGCCCGCAACAGCGGGCTTTTTTCCGTCTGGTCGTCGGGCCGTGTTCAGGGCGATTCCGGCACCCGCTTGACCACCACCGTCGCCTGCATGTCGAGGTAGGCGTCAGCCGCACCGTACCAACTGCCCGAGACCGGCGCGGCCTGGCTCGGATCGCGTGCCACGCCAACGCGGATGAGCTGGTTCCCCCCGATCAAGTTGTTGGTCGGGTCGAAGGGCAGCCAGCCCGCGCCGGGCAGGTAGGCCTGCAGCCAGGCATGCGTGCTGCCAGCGCCAACCGTGCTTTCGCCCTCGCTCTTGCCTGCGGCGGCATCGGCCTCGTTATCGAGCGCCGGGTCGTACAGGTAGCCCGAGACGAAGCGCGTCGCGATGCCGATGCGCCGCGCCGCTTCCATCATCAGGAGCGCGAAGTCGCGGCAGGTGCCACTCGCGACAGCCAGGGTGCGCAGCGGCGTCTGCGTGCCTTCTTCGTCACGCGTCTCGTAGCGGAAGTTGTCGCGGATGTGCTGGTTCATCTGTACCAGGAGGTCGCGTGTACCGGTCGGGCCGTCGGTGCGGATGAACTGGCGTGTCCAGGCCGTCAGCAAGCCTTCGGGGTCGTCGTGGTGCGGGCGCAGGTACTGCTCCAGATCGAATCGGTCCTCGACCGAATACGCGAACGGGAACAACTCGGCGCCCGGCGACAGCGGCAGCTCGAGGTTGCCGCTGTGCGCATGTTCGATCGTGAAGGTGCAGACGATGCGCAACTCGGTCGCCGAGACGAGTGGCTGCACCAGGGCCACCGAATTGGAGTGCGGGTCCTGGATCAGGCGCACATGCGCCATCGGGCTGACCGTGAGGTCGGTCGCCAGCACGCGCAGGTCGTGGCTGTCCCGCGGCCGGAACATCACCCGGTGTTCGCCGAACGTCACCGGGGTCTTGTAGCGGTAGACGGTCGTGTGGGTGATGTCGTAGCGGATCATCAGACGTCGAGCAAATCGACCTCGAACATCAGCGTCGCGTTCGGCGGAATCACGCCGCCCGCACCACGCGCGCCGTAGCCGAGCTGCGGCGGGATCACCAGCACTCGCGTGCCGCCGACCTGCATGCCTTGCACGCCTTCGTCCCAGCCCTTGATGACCATGCCCGCGCCCAGGCCGAAGGCGAACGGATCGCCGCGGTCCTTGCTGCTGTCGAACTTGGCGCCCTTGACGCCCTCGTTGTAGAGCCAGCCGGTGTAGTGCACGCTGACGTGTTGGCCGGCTGCGGCAGTGGCGCCGGTGCCGACGGTGGTGTCTTCGTACTGGAGGCCGGTTGCAGTGGAAATCATGGCTGCCCTTTCATGGCATGGGGTGTGAGGTCGCGCATCATGCCATCGCGCCGCGCGCGAGCGTGTAGGCGTCAATGCATCGGGCGCGCGGACCCGCGCCGCTTCAGACCAGGGTGTGCACCGTCTCGACCACGGCGGCGATGAAGGCCGCATCGTTGATGTGCGCCGGCACCCGAACGATGCGCCGCATCTGAGTGCACACGGTGTGTGCACTGATCGCATCGAACAGTTCGGCATCGGCCTCGGGCCACCAGAAGGGTTGGCCCGGTGCGTCGAGCGCCGAGACGCCGCCTTCGGGGATCAGGAAGCGCACCGGCCCCTGCATGCGGTTCAGGCGTTCGGCGATCCACGCACCGATGCGGCGGTTCTCGTCCGGCGTGGTGCGCATCAACGTCACGTTGGCGTTGTGCACGTGGAAGAGGCGGCGATCGAAGGCGGCCGGCACCGTGCTGCGGGCCCAGAAGTTGACCATGTCGAGCGCGCCACAGGAGCCGATGTAGGGCAGGGCGCGGCGCGTCGGCGCACCGAGCCGATCGTCGCCCGCGCTGAGCACGCCGCCGCACAGCAGGTCGGCGATCTCGGTGGTGGTGATGTCGACCATGGCCGTCAGGTGGCCGTCGTCGACGAGTTTCTCCAGGCTCTGACCACCTGCGCCGGTGGCATGGAACACCAGGCATTCGTACTCGGTTTGCAGCGCCTGCGTCACGCCCTGAACACAGCTTGTCGTCACGCCGAACATCGACAGGCCGAGTGCCGGCAGCGAATCCGCCGCCGGTGGCTGCCAGGCCTTCACCATGCCGGCCATCGCATGCGCCGCGTTGGCGAGCACCTGGCGCGAGATGCGGTTCAGGCCGGACACGTCGACCACCGGATAAAGCATCGCGATGTCGCTGCTGCCCACGTAGGGCCGCACGTCGCCGGAGGCGAGGGTGCAGACCAACAACTTCGGGATGCCGACCGGCAAGGCGCGCATCGCCGGGCCGACGAGCGCAGCCGCGCCCGAACCGCCGGCTCCGATGAGCCCACCGAGGTCCCCGCGTTGGCGGACGAAAGCCACCAGCGCATCGGCCATCGCGGCCACCGCGCTGCCGCGTTCGCCGGTGAACACCGCGGCGGTGCCGCCCGGGTGGTGGCTCGCGACCTGCACTGCGCTGACGTCGGCATGTGTGCCGTGGGATGCGCTCGTCGAGACATCGACCGTCAGCACCGCCACCCCTTGCGCACGGATGCGGTCGCGCAGGAACAGCAGCTCATCGGCCTTGGTGTCGAAGCTGCCGACGACGAACGCGGCGCGGGGCGAGGCAGCCGCGGCCATGTCAATCACCTCTTCAAAAACTCACACGCTTGTACAGCTCGACATGCGCCTTGATCGCCACCTCGGTCGGCAGCCGCTCCATGCTGCTGGCGCCATAAAAGCCGTTGCAGTGCTCGCTGTGCTTCAGGATGTAGGCCACGTCCTCGGGCATCGAGATCGGCCCGCCATGCGCGATCACGATCACGTCCTTGCGCACCTTGCGCGCGGCTTCGGCCCACTCGTCGATCAGCTTCGCCGACTGCGCGAGCGTCTTCGCCGAGGTGGCGCCGATCGTGCCGCCGGTCGTCACGCCCATGTGCGGCACGATGAAGTCGGCACCGGCCTCGGTCATCGCCACCGCTTCGTCGGCGCTGAACACATACGGCGTCGTCAGCAGGTCGAGTTCATGCGCCTGCCGGATCATGTCGACCTCGGTCGAGAAGTTGATGCCGGTCTCTTCCAGGCTCAGACGGAAGTTGCCGTCGATGATGCCCACCGTCGGAAAGTTCTGCACGCCCGAGAAACCCAGATCCTTCAACTTGCGCAGGAACACCGGCATGATGAGGAAGGGGTCGGTGCCGTTCACGCCGGCCAGCACCGGCGTCTTCTTCACCACCGGCAGCACCTCGCCAGCCATCTCGACGACGATGTCGTTGGCATTGCCGTAGGCGAGCAGCCCGGCCACCGAGGCGCGGCCGGCCATGCGGTAGCGGCCCGAGTTGTAGATCACGATGAGGTCGATGCCCGCCGCCTCCTCGCACTTGGCCGAGATGCCGGTGCCCGCGCCGCCGCCGATGATGGGCTGCTTGCGCGCCACCATGGCGTTGAACTTCTGCATCAGGGCCTGGCGTTCGAAGCGCGGCATCGTTCTCTTTCGATCTTCAGAACGTCAAACGTGCATCGGTCCAGCGCCCTTCGGCGCGGCTCGATGCGACCACCGCTTCGATGAACTTCATGCCCAGCGCACCGTCTTCGACGGTCGGCACGCTGCAGGCCATCGCGTCCGGCGCGCGCCCTTGCCAGCGTGCGGCGATCTGCTCGGCGACGTCGCGGTAGAGCTGCGCAAAACCTTCGAGATAACCCTCCGGGTGGCCGGCCGGGATGCGCGTGGCGTGGCCCGCCGCCGCACCCGTGCCGCTGCCCCCGCGCGTGACGAGCCGCGGTTGTTGGCCGAGCGGCATGAACCTCAACTGGTTCGGGTGCTCTTGCTGAAACTCCAAACCCGCCTTGCTGCCGAACACGCGCAAGCGCAGCGCGTTTTCGTTGCCCGGCGCGACCTGGCTGCACCACAGCATGCCGCGCGCGCCGTTCGTGTAGCGCAGCATCACGTGCGCGTTGTCGTCGAGTTTCCGGCCGGGCACGAAGCTCGTGATGTCGGCACTCACCGCAGCGAGTTCCAGGCCCGTGACGTAACGCGCCAGCTGTTCGGCGTGGGTGCCGATATCACCGAGCGCACCGCCCGCGCCGGCCTGCGCCGGATCGACCCGCCACGCTGCCTGCTTCTGGCCGCTGGCTTCGAGGTCGGTGCTGAGCCAGTCTTGTGCGTACTCGACCTGCACGACACGGATGTCGCCCAGCTCGCCCGCGGCCACCATCTCGCGCGCCTGCCGCACCATCGGGTAGCCGCTGTAGTTGTGGGTCAGCGCGAACAGCCGGCCCGTCTCGCGCACGCGCTGCACCAGCTCCAAGGCTTCGGCCAGCGTGGTCGTGATCGGCTTGTCGCAAATCACGTCGATGCCGGCGTCGAGAAACGCCGTCGCGATGCGGCCGTGCAGATGGTTCGGCGTGACGATCGCCACCACGTCGATGCCGTCCTCACGCGCCGCTTCGGCACGCGCCATCTCTCGGTAGTCCGCGTAGCTTCGGTCCGCGGCGATGTGCAATTCGGCCCCACTCGCGGCGGCACGTGCCGCATCCGATGACAGCGCTCCGGCCACCAGTTCATAGCGGTCGTCGATGCGTGACGCCATGCGGTGCACGCCGCCGATGAAAGCGCCTTGCCCACCACCCACCATGCCCAGGCGGATGCGGCGCGGGGCACCTGATGTCTTCGATCCTTCGATGCTCACGTCAGCCTCCGCTTCAGCCGATGCCCAGCATCTTCTTGTTCGCCGCGGTGTTCACACCACCGCCCGCGAAGTCGTCGAAGGCCCGCTCGGCCACGCGGATGATGTGGTCGGCGATGAA
>JANYJL010000089.1 GCA_025361845.1 Rhizobacter sp. | reverse complement strand
CATGGCCGGCCTGATGGTCGGGGCCGCGGCGTTCTCTGCGCTGGCGCTGCCGCGCCTTCCGCCGAGCGTGCAGCCCTCCAGCGTGGCGCGGCAGGACGTGCTCGGTTTTGCCGCCGTGGTCGCCGCCGTGGCGCTCGGCTTCGTGCTGAGCGATCGATTCGGCTTGGCCGTCGCCCGGGGCCTCACAGCGCCGTTCTGGCAAGGCAGCGGCCTTTCCCAACCCTTGCAGCAGAAGTGGACCGAGCTGCTCGCGCTGCTGCTGGGCATCGCGTTCACGCTGCCGCTGGCTGCCTGGGCGGCGCGTGTCGCGCACTTCGAGACCTTGCTCGGTGGCCTGCGCAGCTATTTCAGCCAGCGCGGCGCGGCGCCCTTCCTCGCCTTCATCGTGCTCTACAAACTCGGCGACGCGTTTGCCGGCTCGCTGATGACGCCGTTCCTGCTGAAGGCGATGCTGTTCGCGCCGGCCGAAGTCGGCGTGGCCAACAAGCTGATCGGCCTGTGGCTGACGATCGGCGGCGCCCTGCTCGGTGGTGCGCTGATGCTGCGGCTGGGCCTGTGGCGCTCGCTGCTGCTGTTCGGCGTGTTGCAGATGCTGAGCAACCTCGGCTTCTGGTGGCTCGCGGTGAACGGCCGCGGGGTGTTGCCGGGGCTCACGATCCCGGCGTTCGACTGGGGCATCCTCAAGCTCACCCAGGCCACGCCGGTCGATGGTGGGCTGATGATGGTGATCGCGTTCGAGAACATTTCCGGTGGCATGGGCACGGCCGCGTTCGTCGCCTTCCTGATGAGCCTGTGCAACCAGCGCTTCACCGCCACGCAGTACGCGCTGCTCAGCGCGTTCGCGTCGGTCGGCCGGGTCTGGGTCGGGCCGCTCGCCGGCGTCACCGCCGAGACCATCGGCTGGCCCTCGTTCTTCGTCGTCTCGACGCTGCTCGCCGCGCCGGCACTCTTGATGCTGTGGTGGCTGCGTGAACCGGTGCGCGCGCTCGAGGTCGAACCGGCCTCGGCGCCGGCCGACGATTGAGCCCGCCCCTGAACTGAACTTCCTCCATCCGACCACGCCATGAACTGCGACGCCCAACTCCCCGCCCTGCGTTCGATCTGCAACTGCCGGCTGCGCCGGCGCCGCTTGTTCACGGGCGCGTTGCTTGCCGGCGCTGGGCTCGGCGCCCTACCAGCCTGGGCGCGCGAGGGTGTGGACGTGGGTCGCCCGTCGAAATTCTCCAAGCTCGTGTCGGCCGAGCAGGTGGAGCAGGCGGCGCTCACCCAGTACGCCCAGATGCAGCAGGAGGCCGCGCAGCAGAAGGCGCTCGGCCCGGACAACCACCCGCAGGTGATCCGCCTGCGCGCCATCGCGCAACGCATCATCCCGTACACCTACGAGTGGAATGCGCGGGCGCGCGACTGGAAGTGGGAAGTCAACCTGATCGGCTCCAGCGAGCTGAACGCCTTCTGCATGCCCGGCGGCAAGATTGCCTTCTACTACGGCATCCTCGACCAGTTGCAGTTGAACGACGACGAGGTCGCGATGATCATGGGCCACGAGGCCGCCCATGCACTGCGCGAACACGCCCGGGAGCGCATGGGCAAGACCGCAGCCACCCGGCTCGGTGCGGGCGCGCTGTCGGCCCTGCTGGGCCTGGGCAGTGCGGGTGACGCGGCACTCAACATGGGCGGGCAGCTGCTCACCCTGCGGTTCAGCCGCGAGGACGAATCGGAAGCCGATCTGGTCGGCCTGGAGCTCGCGGCGCGTGCCGGCTACAACCCGCAGGCGGGCGTGACGCTGTGGCAGAAGATGGCCGCCGGCTCCAAGGGCGCGCCGCCGGGGTTCCTGAGCACCCACCCGACCGGGCCGACGCGCATCAAGGACATCGAGGCGAACATTCCGAAGGTGGCGGGTTTGTATGCGCGGGCCGAGAAGCCGGCGCAGCGGTTTGCGCCGCCGAAGGCGCAGGCGACGCCGAAGCGGGCCAGCTAGGTAGGGTGCGCGTAGCCCAGCAGATCGGTCATTCGGTAGGAGCTTGGGTCGACGCAGCCAAACTCGCCCGGGGTGGGCCGCCAGCCGGCGTCGGCATTCAAGATGCTCTGGTCGTCTGCGAGCAGCATCTTGATGAACACCTCGGCAACGATGCGCCCGCCGACCTTGCCGAGCCGCTCGCCTTGGTGGAAAACTTCGGCCTCCTTGAGCACGTAATACCATAGCGGCGTTTGGGCCGCGACGGTGTCTTGCAGTCTTTCCAGACTGATGCCGGTACCGGCGAGATTGGCCAGGCTGCTGCCGTCGGACATCTCCCTGCCGAAGCCGAGCTCGAACGGCAAGGTCTTTCCAAGTATGTCCTCCTCTTCGATCAAACCCAATTCAAGCATCCTGGCCGCAACCTCCTGGCCCGTCGGCAGCTGAAGCGTGCGCTCGCCGCGCACAAGGTTTCGGTAGGCCAGGTTCCGGCCCAGCACCGACGGCCCGTCCGAGGCGATCAGCGCTGGCATGGCAAACAGGGAGTTGGCCAACAAGGGGTCGATCGGTCTGGCGAGCTGGAGCAGGTCGCGGGCGCCAGTGCGCGGAGCGAAGAACTGGTCCCACTCGATCACCATCGATTCCGGGAGCGGGCGAAGGCCGCGCAAGCCGCTCGCTCCGTCCATTGGCGCCTGTTCGCTGGGGAACAGGAACGTTTCGCCCAGTTGCCGATTCAGTCGGTAGGAATTCCGCACCATGCTGTGGCCCAGGCGAAACGCTGCCGCGGAGAACTCCACCGGCATTGAAGGCAGACTCGGCCCCACCCCTTGCAGTAGGCGAAGGTTCGCAACCCTCGCGAGGCCACCTGTCGGCAAGACGGCGTTGACCAATTCCTGACCGGCGATGACGGGCAAGTACTCGTGAAGGACGATCCACTGATAGTGCCGCTGCACCGTGGTCCGGGCTGCGGCGAAGGCCGCGTCCGGCGCCAGTCCCGAGGCTTGCAGCGTGTCGACGACACGGTTGTGGAACTTGGCAAACGCGATATGAATCTGGCTGACGATCCGGTTCGTGTCGTTTCTCGAGTCGCGCAGGTAACCCCGGCCCGAGGCCCTGCGAGCCAGGTCATGGCCCGCAAGACGCAGCCGCGTCGGATTGCCGGGTTCATACACGTCGCCATCGCGTTCCGAACCGGGTCCGTTTCCGTAAACGCAATCCAGGTCGAAGCGCGGCGTCCGAAAGTTCCGCGGGAGTTGAGACCCGCTCGCAGCAGCTCCGAACGGGCTCCGGTCGGAGGTCAAGTCGTGGTCGATGAACTGGCCGAGGTAGGTGTAACCGGCATCGAGGAACGAATGCTCCCGCCGCCGGCTTTCGCGTCCCGGCGACGGACCTTCGTTCATCGTCTCGGCGAGGGCTTGCAAAACGAGTTCTGGCAGGGGCGGCGCGTGCCGCAGGTCGTCCGCGAACATCCGCCCGAATTGCGAACCGGACTCGCCGTGGTTGAGCCGTTGCGCGTTCATGCCCGTCTGCGGTGCCCGGCATCACGATCGACGATGTGCGCCATGTCGGCTCACTCGACTTCGGCCATCTGCACGCCGAACCATCTCCAGTTGGGTTTCGGGAAGCAGGTTTGAACCGTGAAATCGGAGGCCGTCAGTTGGAGCACTTCGGTCGCCTCCGGAAGCAGCTTCTGGCCCGCCTGCGTGGTGAAGGCACCCCCGAGGTTCGTGCGCACCGGCGTCTTGTTGACATCACAGACCAGAGTGCGGATCACCGTATCCGAGTCGGTTTTTGCCTCGTCCCAATCGATTGCGATCAGTAGCTTGGCGTTGGGAAAGAGCTTCCGGGCTTCAGGCGAAAGCATTTCGATTGGCAAGTGGTTCAGCTTACTGGGCATGGAAATCTCCGGGTTGCAAAGGCGAGCGACAAGCTCAAAAAGCCAGCGACGCTTTCAGCCAGACACGGCGAACCGGCAGATACGGCGCGTGCCGGGTTTCCGTGCTTCGAAAGTCGTCGTCTTGGTACGAAAACTTGGTGTTGAACAAATTCTTGACGTCCAGGCTCAGGGTTCCCCGGCCGTTCGGCAGGCGGTACCCGAAAGAAAGGTCCATCAGGGCGAAGCTGTCCGAGCCGACCGGTTCGGGGCTGGCCGCCAAGCGGCGAACCTTCTGTGCGACTCCAGTGACCGTTGCGTCTGCAAAGAATCCGTTAGGCAGGAAGGTTCGGGCCGTGATCGGCACGCGGGTGGTCAGCAGGTAGGTTGGGCTGGGGTAGCCGGGCAGGGTCGAGTTGAAGACGAAGCGCTCGGCCCAGGCCCCAATCGCCAACACGAGCTCGGCACTTGGGCGGACGTTCACATCGACGCGCAACCACTCAGTGGTGAGGTATTGCGCAGCCACGGTGGCGAAGCCGGCCCCACCGGTCGGGGAGTCGATCCGATTCGATTGCCGCCCAACCTCCAGGCCGATGTGGCTGGTGGCCGACCACCGGCTGTCCACGGCGCCGACGACAAATTTGCTGTCCGAGCCCGCGATGTCGTCGTAAAACTGGTTGAACCCCACGATCTGTGTCGGCTCGATCGTCTGTTGCGTCAACAAGGCCCGTTTCAGTGCCCTGAAGCTGGCCAAGCGCAGGGTCGTGTCGGGGGTCAACGAGGCCCGGACACCGAACTTCGGGTTCCAGCGCCGGATGACCAGGTCATCGTTGACGTAGGCGTCACGACTCAGCCCCACCGTGGCCTCCACACCGGCAATTCGACGAAAGTGGGCATAGACGTAGCCGTTCCACTGGTTGACTTTGGTTTGGCTCAAACCGGTGCAGGGTTCGAATCCCGCTGGACAAGGCGCCGAGAACCCTGGGGTGAAGTCGAAGTTGAAATACGCATGGCCGCTGACCCGCGAATGACCCGCACCGGCGACCACGTTCGCAATCCCCGACCGCTGTTGATATTGAATCTCGTACACGCGTGCACTGTCATCCACCTTGTAGAGGGCGTCGTAGAAGGCGTCGGCGAAGAGTCTGAAGTCGTAGAACTCCTTGCCAGAGACCGCCGACACGATCAGCGTCGACTGTGGGGTGGGTCGATACGTCAAGCCCGCCCGGGTGGAGCGCTGATCGAAGTCGTTGCGATCACGCGGCGCGAAGTACGCAGGATCAAAGTGCATCACCACGTCGCCATAACTCGTGTGGCGCTCCCGGTACTCGGCCTGCAGGCTCAGGAAGGGCGACACCGCGAACTGTGCAAAACCGTTCCTGAGGCGGTGACTGATATCCCCGTTGGGGCGGAAGCCATCGCTCGAGGTATCGAAGTACCCGGCGCTGGCGGACACGGGCCCTTGCAGCGTGGAGATCACCAGGCGGGCGCTCTTGGCCCCCAGGTTGCCCAGCAAGGCGCCCGCGGATACCTGCGTGCGGTTCCGTTCGAACAAGGACGAGTACTCGTTCGAGAACGCGGCACTCGGAGCGCCCGCGCCCGGCGAGCCCAGGTCGACGAAGGGCAGTTCGGGCGCGACGGGGCTCAGGCTCGACGGTTGCAGCAGTTGGGCTTGCAGGATTTCACTCGTGCGCGCAATGTCGTTTCGTTCGCGCCGAGCGTAGGCCTCTGACAAAAAGCGGTGGGCCGAGTAGTTGGAGGGGTCTTCAGTGACCGACTGCGATGCAATGGCGACGGCCTCGCGATCGGATGCCAAGTCGTTGAAGACCGACGCCATGTCGATCTGGCGCGTGGCGCGGTCCTGGTCCAGCAATAGCCGGGATCGGTACACGGCGCGGTTGTCGTTCAACTCCAGGGCGCGCTGCAGGTCGTTCAGGGCGTCGATGGGCTGGTTGCCGGCCTGCAGGCGCATGGCGTTGTAGAGATGCGGGGTCGGGTCCAAGGGGTCGGCCTGCTTGGCCAGCTCGAACTGCGTGCGGGCGAGCGGGCCGCGCAGTTCTTCAAGGTACGCCTTGCCTAGATAGCTGCGGACCAGCGCGTTGCCTGGGTCGAGGCTCGCGGCGATCTCGAGATCGAGGCGTCCGGCCGACAAATCACCCTCGCGTATCTTCGCCAAGGCCAGGCCCAACCTCGGCAGCGGGTCGGTCTGATCCAGCTGAATCGCTCGCGTGAATGCAGTCTTCGCCCGGTCGATGTCGAGTCTCAGCAGATACGAAAAGCCGAACACCATTTGCGTTCTGGCGAAAGCGGGGTTGGCAGCAAGTGCCAGGTCGGCAGCCGCCTGTGCCCGGCGCAGATCGCCATTGGCCAGATGCAGTTCGGCGACACGCGCCAGGGCAAGGGCTCGCTTCGGATTCGGCACCGCCTCGCCCGGGTTCGACCACATCGCGGGTTGGATGACTGCGTCCGCCTTCTGGGCGCTGACAAGAGCCTCCTGAATCCTGAAGTCGGCCTGCTGCGCAAAGGACAGCGCCAACCATGCGGCAGGGGACTCCGGGTCGAGCCGCACGGCCGCGTCGGCTTGCGTGAACGCCTCGGCCTTGTCGTTCTCGACCACGGCCACGACGGCGGCGAGCGAGTGCATGTCGCTGAAGCTCCGCTCACTGCTGCTGGTGCCGCTGGCGAACACATCTCGCAGGAGGCTTTTGGCCTCGTCCATCCTGCCGAGCAAGAGCAGCAGACCGACGCGTTGAGCCGAACGTCGAACCGAACCGTCGCCCTGCGTGCCTTCTAGCGATGCCAGGGTCGCTGTGACGCGAATGCTGCGATCGGGATCACCCGCTTGTTGCGGTTCGGAAGAGCGCTGGGCGGCTCCAGCCGCAAGCTGATACTCCAGGACCGTAGGGACATGCAGGGTCCAAGTCGCCGCATCCCGTGGCCGGATCGCGATGGCCCCACCGGGTGGGGATTGGTCGGTCGCCATTTCTCCGCTTTTCAGCGCGACAACGCCCAGGCCGTTCTCCGCCGTCACCACGCCCTCCACGACGGTGACCCGCGCCCCTTCCAAGAGGGCCGCAACCTGGAGCGGACTGAATTCCTCGAGGGTGCAAGCGGCAGGCGCAAGCGCCCGTTCCACCTCGACCAAAAACTCCGTCCCATCCACGCTCGCATTCACGAACGGAGTCTTCACCTTGAAGCGCCTAGGTGTGCGCGTGATGACGTAGAGCGCACCAGAGCAGATTCCGAGCGGCGCTGCGTTGTCTGCCGTGGGTGCCCCGAGCGTGAGGGTGGCGCCCTGATCGAGCCGCACCATGGTCTCGTTGTTCAGGGCGATGGCGGCGCGCCCGCGCATGGGCACACGAATCTCGTCGCCGGCGCAAAGGGGCGCGTTCAGTTCGGTTCTGGCGCTCGCGCGGCCGCGAACGAGTTGCACGTCGCCTTGCACCGACACCATGCGACCGAGGGGCTGGGGGCAGGGCTCGGCAGCGCTGGCCGAAACCACTGCAGTCGCGAGCGCGACACCACACGCCAAAACGCCGCGCAGGTGCGCAACTGGTCGTGGGGTTTCGCTCCTCTCGGGGAATCTTGGTCTCACCGCCGTGCTCCCGCATCACGCGAACCGGCCTGAACTGCGCCGACCCGAACGGGCACTCATGTGCCTCGATGTAGAAACAATGTAACGACTCCAATGCAGCGAAGCAAGCCGCAAATGGCCCGCGCCTACTTCATGTCGATGAGGATGGTTGGCGACCAGTCTGCGCCCGGCGGCGTCGCCAGAAGTTCGGCGCAGCGCCGTGCGAAGAAGCGCGTCGGCCCGTCGCCGGGCACCGCGGTGAGAACCGCCGCGAAGCGCGCTCCGGCGTCCGCCCATTGCCGATCGTGATAGCGGGCGAGTGCCTCGGCGAAGGACGCGCGCAGGGCGCGCCGCTCGCTGCTCTGCTCAGCTTCGAGGCCGAGCAGTTCGACGATCGACACCGGCCGGGTCTTGCCGGCCAGCAGGTAGGTGCCCAGCGGTCGGGTCGCGAATGCGGGCAGGTCCGCAACGGTCTCTTGCGACGCCAGCAGCCGGGTGCCCAGGACCTTGTTCAAGGACTGGATGCGAGAGGCGGTGTTGATGACGTCGCCGACAGCACGGTATTCGTAATGGCCGGAGCCGCCGATGCTGCCGACGAGCATGTCGCCGGTGTGCAGGCCGAGGCGGGTGGCCAGCACCGGTCGCCCGGCCGGCGCCGCGTTGAAGCGCGCCAGCGCGTCGACGATGGCGAGCGCGGCCGAGCACGCCCGCGTTCCCAGATCCACCGGCGAACTTGCCTTGGCCCATACCGCCACCATCGCATCGCCGACCACGTCGACGACGACGCCTTGGGAGCGCTCGACCGGGACGAAGAGTTGGCTGTAGTACGCATTCATCAGCTCGCCCAGGCTGCCCGGCTCCATGTGTTCGGCCAGGGGGGTGTAGTTCTCGACGTCGGTGGCCAGGCAGGCCCCGAAGACGACCTTGTTGCCACCGGTCACAGAGCCCAGCTTCTGCGTCAGTTGCTCGACCACTGCACTGGGCAGGAAATACGAGAAGGCGCGCTTGATGACTTCGCGTTCCCTGGCACTGTCGCGGTGGTGCAGCCACACGCCGACGAACAGGGCCAGCGGCGCCTGGACGCCGATGGGGATGATGGTCGGCATCCACAGGGCCGTGGTGGCGAAGCGGCTGTAGGCGAACCCCAGGTAGGTGGCTGCGGCGCAGGCCATCAGCCCCGCCGCCCAGGCAGGCCGCAGCCATCGGCAGGCGATGCCCACGAACAGGCCCCAGCCGATGACGATCAGCAGCCCGGCCGCCCGGGACACCGGCTGCACGGGGCGGCCTTCGCTCAGGTTGGCGAAGGCAGTGGCCGCGATCTCCACGCCGCTGATGTCCAGCCCGTCGGGCTGCGAATAGACCGTCGGGTAACTGTCGCGCAGCTGGTCTTGCGCGCGCTGGGTGGCGGCGGAGAAGCCGATGAAGACGGCCTTGTCGCGGAACGAGAGTGGCGCCGCAGCGGGCCCTGTCGCCCCACCCCTGGCGCGCGCGAGCACCACGGCATGCGGCACGGTCGCGATGCTGCGCGGCGGGCCGTAGTAGTTGAGGTAGGTGCTCGCGTCTTCGGTCGGTCGGCTCATCCAGTCGTGGATCAGGCGGCGCTTTTCAAGGAGGGGCTTGTCCGCGGTTTCGAAGGCGCGAAACGCGAGCACGGGCAGCGTCGGGGTGCCGCCCGATTTGCGCTGGACATGGCTCCAGTACCGGTCGATGCGCGACTCCTTGGGCAGCAGAAACGGAGCGTGGCCGAGCGCAGCGTCCGCGAGGATCGGAATGGGCGGCGTCTCGATGATCACGTGCTCGTCGACGCTGTGCATCGCCTCGGTCAGCAGCACGTTGCCTGCCGTGCGGATGGCCTCCGCGAAGGCCAGGTCGTCGGCCGGGTCCCGGGCCGGGGT
>JANYJL010000074.1 GCA_025361845.1 Rhizobacter sp. | reverse complement strand
GCCTTCGAGGCCAATGCTGACGAACGCGAGACGCGCGGGTTCATCTCGATCACGACCATGCGCCCGTCTTCCGGGTTGATCGCGAACTGCACGTTCGAGCCGCCGGTGTCGACGCCGATCTCGCGCAGGATCGCGATGCTGGCGTTGCGCAGCAGCTGGTATTCCTTGTCGGTCAGCGTCTGCGCGGGCGCCACCGTGATCGAGTCGCCGGTGTGGATGCCCATCGGGTCGAGGTTCTCGATCGAGCAGACGATGATGCAGTTGTCCGCCTTGTCGCGCACCACCTCCATCTCGTACTCTTTCCAGCCGATCAGGCTCTCTTCAATGAGCAGTTCCTTGGTCGGCGACAGGTCGAGACCGCGCTTGCAGATCTCTTCGAACTCGTCGGGGTTGTAGGCGATGCCACCACCTGTGCCGCCGAGCGTGAAGCTCGGGCGGATCACCATCGGGAAGCCCGTGCCACCGATCTCGAGCGTGATGCGCCGCTGCACGTCGAGCGCCTCGTCCATCGAATGTGCGATGCCCGAACGCGCCGAGCCGAGGCCGATGCCCGTCATCGCGTCCTTGAACTTCAGGCGGTCTTCGGCCTTCTCGATCGCGTGTTCGTTCGCACCGATCATCTCGACGCCGTATTTCGCCAGCACGCCATGTTTGTGCAGGTCGAGCGCGCAGTTCAGCGCCGTCTGGCCGCCCATCGTGGGCAGCACCGCATCGGGCCGTTCCTTCGCGATGATCTTCTCGACGACCTGCCAAGTGATCGGCTCGATGTAGGTCGCGTCGGCCATCTCCGGGTCGGTCATGATCGTCGCCGGGTTGCTGTTGACGAGGATGACGCGGTAACCCTCTTCACGCAGCGCCTTGCAGGCTTGCGCCCCCGAGTAATCGAACTCGCAGGCCTGGCCGATGATGATCGGGCCGGCGCCGATGATGAGGATGCTCTTGAGGTCGGTGCGCTTAGGCATTCTTCTTCTCCATCAGCGCGGTGAAACGGTCGAACAGGTAGCCGATGTCGTGCGGTCCGGGGGACGCTTCCGGGTGGCCCTGAAAACAGAACGCAGGTTTGTCGGTGCGGGCCAGGCCTTGCAGGGTGCCGTCGAACAGCGACACATGCGTCGGCCGCAGGTTCGCCGGCAGCGTCTTCTCGTCGACCGCGAAGCCGTGGTTCTGGCTCGTGATGCTGACGCGGCCGTTGTCGAGGTCTTTCACCGGATGGTTCGCACCGTGATGGCCGAACTTCATCTTGAAGGTCTTGGCGCCCGATGCAAGCGCGAGGATCTGATGGCCGAGGCAGATACCGAAGGTGGGGATGCCGCTTTCGATGATTTGGCGCGTGGCGGCGATCGCGTAGTCGCAAGGTTCAGGGTCACCCGGGCCGTTGCTGAGGAACACACCGTCGGGCTTGTACTTCAGCGCCTCGGCGGCGCTCGTCTGCGCGGGCACCACGGTGACGCGGCAACCGCGGCTGGCGAGCATGCGCAGGATGTTGCGCTTGACGCCGAAGTCATAGGCCAGCACGTGGAACTTCGGTGCAACGAGCTGGCCGTAGCCGGTGCCGAGCGTCCACTCGGTTTCGGTCCACTCCGAAGCTTCGCGCTGACTCACCACTTGAGCCAGGTCGAGCCCGGCCATGCTCGGCGCGGCCTGGGCTTTCGCGATCGCTTCGGCGCGGTGCGCCGCCGTCAGCGTGGTGCCCAGAGGCAGTGTGTAGATGCAGCCGTTCTGCGCGCCCTTGGAACGCAGCACACGCGTCAGCTGGCGGGTGTCGATCTCGGCGATGGCGACGGTGCCTTCACGCTGCAAGTACGCAGCCAAGGTCATCGTCGAGCGGAAATTCGATTCGAGGACGGGCAGGTCCTTGATGATCAGCCCGGCCGCGTGGACCTTGCCGGCCTCGACGTCTTCGGCGTTCACGCCGGTGTTGCCGATGTGCGGGTAGGTCAGCGTGACGATCTGGCGGCAGTAGCTCGGGTCGGTCAGGATTTCCTGGTAGCCGGTGAGCGAGGTGTTGAACACCACCTCACCGACGGTGTGGCCGGCGGCGCCGATCGAGACACCTTGAAAAACCGTGCCGTCCGCGAGGGCCAGGATCGCCG
>JANYJL010000065.1 GCA_025361845.1 Rhizobacter sp. | reverse complement strand
TGCGCCGGTGATGACGCAGACCTTGTTCTGGAGTCTCATGCGAATGACGGGAAGTGAAGGAAAAGGGGTCAGCCCGCGCGCGCTTTCAGCGCCTGCAGTGATTCCAGCAATTTGCCGTGCACGCCGCCGAAGCCGCCATTGCTCATGCAAAGAATGTGGTCGCCGGGCCGCGCTGCCGCGACCACCTGGGCCACGAGCTTGTCGATCGTGTCGCAAACGATGGCCTGCGCGCCCATCGGGGCGAGGGCCTGCACGGCGTCCCAGCCGAGGCCACCGCTGTGGCAGAAGGCGAGGTCGGCTTCTTCGAGCGACCAGGGCAGTTGCGCCTTCATCGCGCCGAGTTTCATCGTGTTGGAACGCGGCTCGAACACGGCCAGGATGCGCTGCACGCCGACCTTGCGCCGCAGGCCGTTGACGGTGGTGCGCATCGCGGTCGGGTGGTGTGCGAAGTCGTCGTAGACCTTGATGCCGTTCACCTCACCGCGCAGTTCGAGCCGGCGCCGCACGTTCACGAAACTCGACAGCGCCTTCGCCGCCACATCGGGCGGCACGCCCGCATGCTGCGCGGCGGCGATCGCGGCGAGTGCGTTCAACTGGTTGTGCTCGCCGAGCAGCGACCACTCGACACGCGCGATCTTCAGGCTGCCGCGCAGCACGTCGAAGGCATGCGGTTCGCCGCGCGCGCGCAGCGCACCGGGCTCTTCCTTGCGGGCGCCGAAACGCACCACCTCGCTCCAGCAACCTTGGGCGAGCACACGCTGCAGGCTGTCTTCGCGGGCGTTGACGACCAGCAGGCCGGCGGCCGGCACGGTGCGCACGAGGTGGTGGAACTGGCGCTCGATCGCGGCCAGGTCCTCGAAGATGTCGGCGTGGTCGTATTCCAGGTTGTTCAGGATCGCCGTGCGCGGCCGGTAGTGCACGAACTTGCTGCGCTTGTCGAAGAAGGCGGTGTCGTATTCGTCGGCTTCGATGACGAAAGTCTTGCCCTTGCCCAGCCGCGCTGACACACCGAAGTTCAGCGGCACACCGCCGACCAGGAAGCCCGGCTCCAACCCGGCCTGATCGAGCATCCAGGCCAGCATCGAGGTGGTGCTGGTCTTGCCGTGCGTGCCGGCGACGGCCAGCACATGGCGGCCTTGCAGCACATGCTCGGCCAGCCACTGCGGGCCGCTGGTGTAGGGCAGGCCAGCGTCGAGGATGGCTTCCATCAGCGCATTGCCGCGTGAGACCACGTTGCCGATCACGAACAGGTCGGGTTTCAGCGCGAGCTGGTCCGCGCCGAAGCCTTCGATCAGCTCGATGTCGAGCGCGCGCAGCTGGTCGCTCATCGGCGGGTAGACGTTGGCGTCGCAGCCGGTGACCTTGTGCCCGCCTTCGCGGGCGAGTGCCGCGAGGCCGCCCATGAACGTGCCGCAGATGCCGAGGATGTGGATGTGCATGGAGGTTCCCGCAGGCCGGCACGCGGCCGGCCTTGATGACGTCAGCGCAGCGCTTCGCGCGCTGCATGCAGCGTGGCCGCGATGTCGTCGGCGCTGTGCGCAGCGCTCACGAAACCGGCCTCGTACATCGCCGGAGCAAGGTACACGCCACGGTCGAGCATGGCGTGGAAGAAGCGGTTGAAGCGCTCCTTGTCGGTGGCCATCACGGCGCCGTAGTTCTGCGGCAGCGGGTCGCCCGAGGCACGCGAAAAGAAGAAGCCGAACATGCCGCCTTCGCAGTCGCCGGCCATCGGCACGCCGGCTTCATTCGCGACAGCCAGCAGGCCATCGGTCAAGGCTTTCGTGCGCGTTGCCAGCGCATCGAAGAAACCCGGCTTGCGAACTTCGCGCAGCGTCGCGAGGCCACAGGCCGTCGCGACCGGATTGCCCGACAGCGTGCCGGCCTGGTAGACCGGGCCGAGCGGCGCCAATTGTTCCATCACCGCGCGCTTGCCGCCGAAGGCCGCCAGCGGCATGCCGCCACCGATGACCTTGCCGAAGACGCTGATGTCGGGCGCGAAGCCGGGGATCGCCTTCGCGTAGAGGCTCTGCGCGCTGCCGAGCGCGACCCGAAAGCCGCTCATCACTTCGTCGAACACCAGCAGGGTGCCGTGCTGGGTGCACAACTCGCGCAGGCGCTTCATGAAGGGCACCGCGGCGCGCACGAAGTTCATGTTGCCGGCGATCGGCTCGATCATTACGCAGGCGATGCCCGGGCCATGCAGGTCGAACGTGGTTTCCAGCGCGGCGACATCGTTGTAGGGCAGCACGAGCGTGTCTCGCACCACCTCGGGCGGCACGCCGGCCGAGGTCGGGTGGCCGAAGGTCGCGAGGCCCGAGCCGGCCTTGACCAGCAGTGCGTCGGCGTGGCCGTGATAGCAGCCTTCGAACTTGACGATCTTGCTGCGCCCGGTGGCGCCGCGCGCCAGGCGCAGCGCGCTCATCGCCGCTTCGGTGCCCGAGCTGACGAGGCGCAGCTGGTCCATGCTCGGCACGAGCGAAAGGATCTCCTCCGCGAGCTCGATCTCGCGTTCGGTCGGCGCGCCGAACGAGAAGCCATCGGCGGCGGCCTTCAGCACCGCGTCGAGAACGGCCGGGTGGCCGTGGCCCAGGATCATCGGACCCCAGGAGCCGATGTAGTCGATGTAGCGCTGGCCTTCGGCATCAATGATGTAGGCACCCTGCGCCCGCGTGATGAAACGCGGTGTGCCACCGACGGCGCGAAACGCGCGCACCGGCGAGTTCACGCCGCCGGGGATGACTTTCTGAGCGCGTTCGAACAGTTCGGCGTTGGTCGATTTTTTCATCTCAGTGGACATGGCGCGGGTTCTTCGGTGCTGCGGTGTCGTCGGCCGGGCCGTCGGGGCCGGCCTCGCCTTCTTCGCCATCTTCACCGGGCGCCAGCGCCCAGAAGAAGCGGTCGGGAATCACGTTGCCCATGCCGGGGCGGAAGCCCGCGTCGAGCGCCTGGTCGAGAAAGGCCAACGCCTCGCCGACGGCCGAGTGCAGCTCGGCACCCGAGGCCAGCAGCGCCGCCAGCGCGGCCGACAGCGTGTCGCCGGCGCCGACGAAGCTGGCTTCGAAGCGCTCGAACTTCTCGCCCGTGATGGCGCCTTGCGGCGAGGCGAGCACGTTGTCGAGAAACTGGTCCGGGCCCTTTGCATTCGCCACCATCACACTCGTCACCAGCACGAAGCGCGTGCCGTGTTCGGCCGCCGCCACCGCCAACTCGCGCGCCGAGGCGGGGCGCTCGTTGTCCCATTCGGGCAGCAGGAAGTTGGTGAGCGTCTGGTGGCTCCCGACCAGCACTTCGGTCTGCGGCAGCACCAGTTCGCGGAAGGCGTCGAGGTACTCCTGCTGCGGGTCTTCTTCCACCCAGCTCAGGTTCGGCATGTAGGCCACGAGCGGCACGTCCGGGTAGTCGGAGAGCACCTCGGCGACCGCGCTCACGACTTCGGCCGAACCGAGGAAGCCGACCTTCCAGGCTGCGATCGTCACGTCTTCGAGCACGCTGCGGGCCTGCTCCACCACCACGTCGGCATCGATCGTGTGGTGGTCGAAGACCTCGGCGGTGTCGCGCATCACGATGCTCGTGACGACGGGCAGGGCGTGCGCGCCCATCGCCGCGATGGTCGCCACGTCACCGGCGACGCCACCGGCTCCGCTCGGGTCGCTTGCGTTGAAGCTCATCACGCAGGCCGGTGAGGGCTGTTCTTGCAGGGCTTCGGGGTCGACAGTCGCGTCGGCGTCGGTGGGGCGTGTTTCAGCGGTCATGAGGCGAGTCCGAAGCGGAGCGGCGAAACACCAGGGATGGGCCCGAAAGGGGTATGGCAGGTGTTTGCCAGACCTCTAGACGAACGTGAAGAAAGTTGCGTATGTGCCTACAAACGCTTGATTTTTTGTCATCTGCCATGGCTACAATCTGGCTCCATTGTAGTGAAGGCAAAGACCTGACGTGAGCGAACCTTCAACCTGGATGTGCCTCATCTGCGGATGGATCTACAACGAATCCGACGGTGACCCGGAGCATGGCATCGCCGCGGGAACCGCCTGGGCGGATGTCGACATGAACTAGACTTGTCCGGAATGCGGTGCCCGCAAGGAAGATTTCGAAATGATCCAGATCTGACCCGACCGGTCAACACAAGAGTGCGGGGCCAGCGTGAACGCCCGCGAATCCCCTGCCGTTGAGGAGAATGCTCGGTGAGCAACCAGGCCCCAGCCGTTCCCGTGGCGATCAGAGTGCTTGTCATCGATGACAGCAACACGATTCGCCGCAGCGCCGAAATCTTCCTGAAGCAGGGCGGCTACGAAGTTCTGCTGGCCGAAGATGGTTTCGACGCCCTGTCCAAGGTGAACGATCACCTGCCCGACCTGATCTTCTGCGACATCCTGATGCCGCGGCTCGACGGCTACCAGACCTGCGCCATCATCAAGCGCAACGCCAAATTTGCCGGCGTGCCGGTGATCATGCTGTCCTCCAAGGACGGTCTGTTCGACAAGGCCCGCGGCCGCATGGTCGGCTCGGAAGACTACCTGACCAAGCCCTTCACCAAGGACCAGCTCTTGCAAGCCGTCGAGCACCACCGGCGCCACGCCGAATGAGGCCGCTGCGCGCGCTCGTCCACGCTGCCTTTCAGCGTGGTGCAGATTGAGGAACTGACCATGACGATCAAGAACATTCTGCTGGTGGATGACTCGAAGACCGAGTTGCACTTCCTGTCCGACGTGCTGACCAAACGCGGCTACGCCGTGCGCACCGCCGAGAACGGCGAGGAGGCGATGCGCCGCCTGGGCGAGGAAACGCCCGACCTGATCCTGATGGACGTGGTGATGCCGGGTCAGAACGGTTTTCAGCTCACCCGGTCGATCACCCGTGACCCGCGTTTTGCCGGCGTGCCCGTGATCATGTGCACCAGCAAGAACCAGGAGACCGACAAGGTCTGGGGCATGCGCCAGGGCGCGCGCGACTACATCGTCAAACCCGTCGATGCCGACGAGTTGATGACCAAGATCCACGCGTTCGACTAACCAGAATGGCCAACAAGGAAGCACTGCGCGAACTCCAGGGCCGCCTTGCCGAGAGGCTGGCTGCGGCGCGGACGCAGCAGCGCGGCATATCCTGGTTGGCGGTCGAGTGCGGTGCGCGTGGGTTCCTGTTCCCGCTGCGTGAAGCCGGCGAGATTTTTCCGTTTGCACCGGTGGTGCCGGTGCCGCACACCCACCGCTGGTTTCTCGGTGTGGCCAACCTGCGCGGTCACTTGCACGGGGTGGTTGACCTGGCCGCTTTCCTGGGTGTGAAGACGACCGAAACCGGGCGCGACCAAGCCCGTCTGGTCGGCTTCAACCAGACGCTGGACATCAACTGCGCGCTGCTGGTCGACCGGCTGGCCGGCCTGCGCAGCGAAACGCAGCTCACCGCCGAGGCCGACGACGAAGGTGCGCGGCCTGCCTTCGTCGGCAAGCGCTACCGAGATGCCAACGGCCGCGCTTGGCAGGAACTGAACCTGGCGGAATTGGCCGCGAACGAGGCCTTTCTGCGCATCTTGGGCTAGGCCGGTCTCGACGACCATGAACTGCTGAACACGAAAGACCTCCGAGGGACACCATGAGCTTCCTGAACAAGATCAAAGGCTGGGGCCAGCCGCGCGACGACGCGTTGAATCCGGACGGCGCGGTGGCCGTCGAAGGCCCCGGTGACGCCTACAACCGGCGTGACGTCGAGGCCGACCCGATCATGACGGTCGCCGATGTCGATGCCGCGCCGGCGTTCGACCTGCCACTCGCGATGCCGGCGGCGATGCACGACACCTCGATCATTTCCGAGTCAGCCCCGTCCGAGATGACGGACTTCACCGAAACCCGCCAGCAGGACATCGACGGGCCGGCGGAAGCCGCCGGCACCGGCCTGCCGCTGATCGGTGGGTGGCCGGTGGCGCAGCAGCAGCGCTTCCTGTTCCTGGCGGCGGCCGCCGGCCTGATTGGGCTGGTGATCGTCACCGCCCTGTCCCTCAACAGCTCCAGCAAGGGCGCGGCCCAGGTGGGCGCCAGCGGCCAGGCGCTGATGCAGTCGCAACGTCTCGCCAAGTCGGTGTCGCAGGCCCTCGTCGGCAGCGCGCAAGCCTTCCCGGAAGTGCGTGAAAGTGTCGAAGTGCTGGCGCGCAACGTGCGCGGCCTGAAGAACGGCGATGCCGCGATGTCCGCCGCGCCGGGTGCGGTGCAACCGGCGCTCGACATCGTGCTGCCCCTGGTTGACCGCGCCGAGAAAAACGCCACCACGGTGCTGGCTCAGCAAAAAATCCTGACCCAGGTCGGCCAGGCGCTGCGCAGCATCAACCGCCAATCGTCCGACCTGCTCGAAATCGCCGAAACCGTGTCCTCGCTGAAGCTCCAGCAAGACGCTTCACCGGCCGAGCTGTCTGCGGTCGGCCAGTTGGTGATGCTGACGCAGCGCATCGGCAAAAGCGCGAACGAATTCCTGACGATGGAAGGCGTGAGCCCCGAGGCGGTGTTCCTGCTCGGCAAGGACTTGAACTCGTTCAAGGAAATTGGCCAAGGCCTGCTCGACGGCAATGCCGAACTGCGCTTGCCCGGCACGCGCGACGCGCAGACCAAGGAGCGCCTGGGTGCGCTGCTGAAACAGTACGAAGAAACGCGCACGCAAGCCGGTGCAATTCTCGGCAACCTGCAAGGCCTGGTGGCCGCGCGTGAGGCCCAGGTGGCGATCGTGAACGACAGCGAAGGGCTGCGCAAAGGCCTGGAAACCATCCAGGATCAGCTCGGTTCGGAAACCGGTTTCAGCGGCCTGAACCTGCTGGCGCTGCTGCTGTCGGCCGGCCTGCTGCTGGCCGGTGGCGCCGGGATCCTGCGCCTGTATGTGCGTGACCAGACCCAGCGCGCGGCGCTCGCCGAAAACCAGCGCCTCGAAGCCGAGCGCCAGGAGCAGGAAGCCAAGCGCGTGAACGACGCCAACCAGGCGGCCATTCTGCGTTTGATGAACGAGCTGCAATCGGTCGCCGAAGGCGATCTGACGCAACAAGCGACGGTGACCGAAGACATCACCGGCGCCATCGCCGACTCGGTGAACTACACGGTCGAGGAACTGCGCTCGCTGGTGGCCCAGGTGCAAGGCACGGTGAGCCGCGTGACCGACACGACCGAGCAGGTCGAGGCCACGTCCACCGAGTTGATGGCCGCTTCGTCCGAACAGCTGCGCGAAATTCGCGACACCGGCGAATCGGTGTTGCAGATGGCCGGGCGCATCAACGACGTGTCGGCGCAGGCGCAGGAAACGGCGCTGGTGGCACGCCAGTCGCTCGACGCGGCCGAGACCGGCTTGCGGGCGGTGCAGAACACGATCGGCGGCATGAACTCCATTCGCGACCAGATCCAGGACACCTCCAAGCGCATCAAGCGCCTCGGTGAGTCGTCCCAGGAGATCGGCGAAATCACCGAGCTGATTTCGGACATCACCGAGCAGACCAACGTGCTGGCGCTCAACGCCGCAATTCAAGCGGCTTCGGCCGGCGAAGCAGGGCGAGGTTTCTCGGTGGTGGCCGAAGAAGTGCAGCGCCTGGCCGAACGCTCCGGCGACGCGACGCGTCAGATCGCCGCGCTCGTGAAGACGATTCAGACCGACACGCAGGACGCGGTGGGCGCCATGGAGCGTTCCACCCAGGGCGTGGTCGAAGGAACGCGACTGACCGACGCGGCCGGCACGGCGCTCGGTGAGATCGACCGCGTGACGCGGCGCCTGTCTGACCTGATCGGCCAGATCTCGACCCAGGCGCTCAGCGAAGCGCAGTCGGCCAACGTGGTGGCTGCCAACATCCAGCACATCTTCGCGGTCACCGAGCAGACCGGCGAGGGCACACGCTCCACAGCGCAGATGGTGCGCGAACTGTCCCGCACCGCTGAAGAACTGAAGCAGTCGGTGGCACGTTTCAAGATCGAATGACGACGGGTCGCGCACGCATCTAGCGCTCGCCTTTCCGATCACAGACTGGGCATTCCATGGACAGCTCACGCAACGCAGCGAACACGACCGAGTCCGGCGACGACCTGAGCGCCGTCGCCTGGGTTCAGGACGAACTGCGCCGCTCGCTCGATGCCGCGCACAAGGCGCTGCGCCGCTTCGTGAAAGAGAGCGAAGCGCTCGGCAGTTCCGGTGTCGAGGCGGTCGATCCCGCCGTGTTGCGCGGCGCCCGCGTGCACATCCACCAGGGGGTGGGCGCGCTCGAACTGGTCGGCATGCCCGACCCTGCCAGTGTGCTGCGCGCGAGCGAGAACGCCGTGCTGCGCTACGTGGCCAAGCCGCACAAGCTGACGACGGCGGTGGTCGACGACATCGAACGCGCCTCCTTCGCCGTGCTCGATTACCTTTCGCGCCTGCTGGCCGGCAAGACACTCTCGCCGCTGGCCCTGTTCCCGCAGTACCGCGCGGTGCAGGAAGCGGCAGGTGCCGAGCGGGTGCACCCGGCCGATCTGTGGACTGCCGACTGGCGGTGGCGTGAGGTGCCGGCCGACCCGCTGGCTGCGCCGCGCCAGCCCGATGCGGCGACCCACGCGGCCCTCGAAGCCCAGTTGCTGCCCTTGATGCGTGCGCCCCAGCCGGTGGCGGCTGCGGCAGAGATGAGCGACATCTGCGCTGGCCTCGGCGCCGGTGGCTCGGCCGGGCCGGTCTCGACCCTCTGGAAGCTCGCTTCCGCCATGTACGAAGCACAGGCCCAGGGCCTGCTCGGCTTCGACGTGTTCGGCAAGCGCATGGCCTCGCGCCTGCTGTCGCAGTACCGGGTGCTGGAGCGCGGTGACACCGAAGTTTCGGATCGGCTGGCGCAAGACCTGCTCTTCTTCTGTGCCCAGAGCGAGTCCCCTGGTGACGGCCGCAAGGCGCCGCGCCTGGCCGCGGTGCGGCAGGTCTATGGCCTGGCGCACCACGTGCCGATTGACTATTCGGTCAGCGTGCTCGGCCGCTTCGACCCCGCCTGGATCGCCCAGGCGCGCAAGCGTGTGTCGGCGGCCAAGGAGTCCTGGTCGGCGGTGGCGGGTGGCGAGATGCACCGCATGGCCGGCCTCACCGAACAGTTCTCGCTGGTGGCCGATTCGCTCAAGCGTTTGTTCCCGCTCGGTGAGACCTTCGGGCACGAATTGCAGCAGGCGGTCGCGCAAACCCAGTCGAGCAATGCGGCGCCGCCCGCGCCGCTGGCGATGGAAGTGGCCACCAGCCTGCTCTACGTTGAGGCTGCGCTGGAAGACACCGACTTCGATGGCCCGGAGCAGGCCGAGCGCGTCAAGCGTCTGGCCGAACGGTTGTCCGCCGTGCGCCGCGGCAAGACGCCCGATCCGCTCGAAAGCTGGATGGAGGAGCTGTACCGCCGCGTCTCCGACCGCCAGACCATGGGCAGCGTGGTGCAGGAGTTGCGCGCCTCCCTGTCCGAAGCCGAAAAGCTGATCGACCAGTTCTTCCGCAACCCGCTGGATCGGCGTGTGCTGATCCCGGTGCCGAACCAGTTGTCGTCGATGCGTGGTGTGCTGTCCGTGCTGGGCATGGACCAGGCCTCGGCCGCCCTGCTGCGCATGCGTGACGAGGTCGATGGCCTCGCTTCGACCGAAGTCGAACCCGAGCGTGTGGCGCAGGCCGGCGTGTTCGAGCGTCTGGCCGGCAACATGGGTGCGCTCGGCTTCCTGATCGACATGCTCAGCGTGCAGCCGCAGATGGCCAAGTCGCTGTTCCGCTTCGATGCGGCCACCGGCACGCTCAACCCGGTGATGGGGCGTGGCGAAGCGCCGCAGCCGGCCGCGGTGGCACCGGTCGAGCCGCGCCTGATCGAACAGGCGCAGATGCTCGCCCACAGCGCCGTCCAGGAGGATGTGCCGCTGGCCGAGGTATCGCGCGAACTGGAGTTGCTGTCGCACGAAGCGCAGGCGGCCGAGCAGCCGGCCCTTGCGGCCACCGTCTTGCTGGCCCAGGAAGCGATCAACGACGCGCCTGATGAAGCGGCCGTCACCGCCGCGCGCGAACAGTTGTCCGAAGCGCTGGTCGACTTCGTGCACACCGCTTCCGAGCCCGCAGCGCTCGACGCCCTGCCCGCACGAACGGCACCGATGCCACTGTCCGGGCCGTTCACCGTCGCCGAGCTCGAAGGCGACGACGAGATGCGCGAGATCTTCCTCGAAGAAGCGCGCGAGGTGCTGGCCGATGCCAACCTGGCGAGCGCCGAACTCGCCCATTCACCGTCCGATCTGTCCTTGCCGACCTCGTTGCGACGCGCCTTCCACACGCTCAAGGGCAGCTCGCGCATGGTCGGCCTGAAGGCCTTCGGCGACGCTGCGTGGGTGTGCGAACAGCTCTTCAACGCCCACCTGGCCGAACAGCGGCCGATGGATACGGCCCAGATCGATTTCACGAACTGGGTGCTCGGTTACCTCGGCCAGTGGGTCGACGACATCGCCGCGCGCCGGCCCACCGCGCACGACGCGGCGACGGTCGAAGCGGCGGCGCAGCGCCTCGCCGCCCGCCAGGAAGAGGCAGGTGCCGGTGACGAACTTTCCGACATCGCTCTGCCGCTCGCGGCCGTGGCGGCCGCCCTGCCGCTCGGCTTGCCGCCCGATCTGCCGAGCGCGGCCGACCTCGATCTGCGGGTGCAGGCGCCGGCCGTGGCCGAACCCGAACCCGAACCCGTGCTCGCCACCGAGCCCGAGTTGGCCTTCGAGCTCGACCTGTCGGCGCTGGATGAACCCTTCGCCATCGAGCCGCTGAACCTCGGCCCCGACACCGAGTTGCTCGACATGGATGCGCAGGCGCTGAACGCGCCCTTCGACTACGCGGCCACCGAGCCGCTGCCGCTGCCCGATGTGGCCGAGGTGTCGAACACCGAGTTCTCGCGCGGCTTGATCGATCTGGACCTGGGTGAACCCGTGGTGGCGGTGCCCGCTGCGCCGGCATTCGAGCCTGCGGTTGCGGTTGCGGTCGCGGCCGCCTTCGAAGCCCCGTCCGTGGCCGAGCCGGCCGCAGACGCTGAAGTTCTCACCGAGGAAGTCGCCCCCGAAGAACACGTGAAGATGGTCGGGCCGCTGCGCATCAGCATCCCGCTGTTCAACATCTATCTGAATGAAGCCGACGAGCTGTCGCGCCGCCTCACGACCGAACTGGCCGAGTGGGCGATGGAGTTGCACCGCCCGATCGGCGAAGCGTCGATCGCGTTGGCGCACTCGCTGGCCGGTAGTTCGGCCACGGTCGGCTTTGCCGATCTGTCGCTTCTGGCGCGCACGCTCGAACACGCGCAAACACGTTCTCGCGCCATCGGCGAGGGCACGGCCGAAGAGGCGCGCCTGTTCGTCGACGCGGCCGAAGAAATCCGCCGCCTGTTGCACCAGTTCGCCGCCGGCTTCCTGAAGGAGCCCGCGCCGGAGTTGCTGGCCCGTCTGGCCGAGCACGAGCTGAGTTCCGCGCGTCGCCTGGAGGCTGCGAGTGCCGCCGACGAACCGGCCGATGCGCTCGAAAGCGAACTCGCTGCGCTGGACGGTGGGGCTGCCTCCGCGCACGCGACCTGGGTCGCCGAGCCGGAACCCGAACCCACGCTCGAAGCCGAACCGGTGATCGAGGCCGCCTCGCAGCCCGTCGTGGCGCACGCTGAAGCCGCGCCCAGCGCGCCCGAACCCGAGATCGCGGCTGAACCCGAGCCCGAGCCCGAAGCGGTGATGGACACGATGCCCGGCCTGCTGGCCTGGGCGCCCTCGTCGATGTCGGCCTTCGGTGCCATCGAGACCCGCTTCGATCCGCTCGGCGTCGCCGAACTCAAGCCCTTCGAGTCCTTGTCGCTCGACGCGCTGCGCGCCGCGCCGGAGCGTGCCGCCCGGCTCGACATCGATGACGACATCGACGCGGTCGATGCGGTCGATGCCGAGTTGTTCCCGATCTTCGAAGAAGAAGGCCAGGAGCTGCTGCCGCAACTCGCGGCGAAGCTGCGCGACTGGGCACGCCGCCCTGGTGAAGCCGCCCACCCGGCGGCCTGCATGCGCACGCTGCACACGCTCAAGGGCGGGGCACGCCTGGCCGGCGCGATGCGCCTGGGCGAAATGGCCCACCGCCTGGAAACGAGCATCGAGCGCCTGCTGGCGAACCCGCCGGTGGCCGCTGCCGACGTCGAGACCTTGCAGACCCATGGCGACATGCTGCTGCAAACCTTCGAGGCGGTGCGCTCGCGCGATGCGCAGGCCTATGCCGAAGCGGAAGCCGCGGTCACACGCGCGCCCGAGGCGGTGCTGGCGCCTGCCGTCGCCGAGCTGGCTGAGCCCCTGCCAGAGATGGCCGCCGACCTGCCGCAACTGATTCAACCCGAGCCCGAAGTCGAGCTGGAGCCTGAATACGCTGTGCCCGCGACATCCGTTGCCGAGCCGCTGGCCGAGGCGTTCATGCCCGAGGCTGCCGTGCCGATGGCCACCCCGGCGCCGGTGGCCGAGCTGCCGGGCATCGACTGGTCGCGCTTCGCGCCCGAGTCCGCCACGCCGCGGCAGGCCGCGCCCGAGCGTTTGCAGCCTGCGCAATCGGCCGTGCGGGTGCGTGCGCCTTTGCTCGACCGCTTGGTCAACCAGGCGGGTGAGATCAGCATCACGCGCTCGCGCATTGCCTCCGAAGTGAGCCAGATCAAGGGCTCGCTGAGCGACCTGACCGAGAACCTGGAACGCTTGCGTGGGCAGCTGCGCGACATCGAGCTGCAGGCCGAAACGCAGATGAGCTCGCGCCTGGAAGCGGCCAAGGCCGCGTCGCAGGCTTTCGATCCGCTGGAGTTCGACCGCTTCACGCGTTTTCAGGAACTCACGCGCATGATGGCCGAGTCGGTCAACGACGTGGCCACCGTGCAGCGCACCTTGCAGCGCGCGCTCGACAGCACTGAAGACGAACTGGCCGCGCAACAGCGCCTGAACCGCGAGTTGCAGGACGACCTGCTGCGCACCCGCATGGTCGAGTTCGAAGGTCTGTCCGATCGCCTCTACCGCGTGGTGCGGCAAGCCGCCAAGGAAACCGGCAAGCAGGTGCGGCTCGACATCGTCGGCGGCTCGATCGACGTGGACCGCGGCGTGCTCGACCGCATGACGGCTTCCTTCGAGCACCTGCTGCGCAACTGCGTCACCCACGGCATCGAAGCGCCCGAGGTGCGCACCGCCGCCGGCAAGGACGCCGCTGGTTCGATCGTCGTGGCGCTCACGCACGAGGGCAATGAAGTCGGTGTCGAGTTCCGCGACGACGGGGCAGGCCTCGACCTGAACCGCATCCGCACCAAGGGCCTGGCGATGGGCCTGCTCGACCCGAACGCCGCGCACAGCGATGCCGAACTCGCCAACCTGATCTTCACGCCCGGGTTCTCGACCGCCGAGACCGTGACCGAACTCGCCGGCCGCGGTGTCGGCATGGACGTGGTGCGGGCCGAAGACAACGCGATGGGTGGCCGGGTCGAGACGGCCACGGCGGCCGGGCAGGGCACGTCCTTCAAGCTGATCCTGCCGCTGACCACCGCAGTCACGCAGGTCGTGATGCTGCGCTGCGGTGACACCAACGTCGCGGTGCC
>JANYJL010000060.1 GCA_025361845.1 Rhizobacter sp. | reverse complement strand
GTCCGATTCCGTCGCCGGGCAGCAGCAAAATGTCGAAGGAGGCCATGATGTAACGTCCGCGAGGGTGGTGGGAGGGTGGGCCGAGTGCTAGAACCACGCGAACCAACTGACAAGCCCGGATTGGCCCAAGGCTCGCGCCATAAAATAATTCTGCCGAGTTGCTTCTGGGCAACAAATGAGGCCAGGCTCGACACGAAGGGCACGCGGCGCCGGGCGGTGACGAGCTCGCCGGTGTCGATGGCAGAAACCTCACCGTCGAGCGCGATCGACAGCGCGCGTTCCCAGGGCAGGCCGTGCAGGCCGAGCGCGCGCGCGGTGTCGTTGCCACTGCCGAGCGGCACCAGGCCGAGCGGGAAGCCCTGGGCCAGCAGCACCGGCAGCATGTGGTGCAGGGTGCCGTCGCCGCCGATCAGGATGACGCGGGTGCCTTCGGGCAGGCACTGCAACATGGCGCGCGAGCGCGCGATGCTGTCGGATTCGACCAAGGCCGTGCCCGCCGCGTTGGCCGCCAGCCACCGGCGCATCGGCTCAACCAGCAGGCCAGCGCGGCCACGGTCGGCCGAGGGGTTGAGCAGCACGAATGCGGCGGTCATGGCTTGGATTGGACCACCTTCGTGTCCCACGCCCAAATGGGGATCAAGCGCCCGGGGCCGGGCCGATGGCGCCGCACGGTGGCGGCGCAGGGCGCTCAGGGTTCACCGAAGCGGGACATCGGCGTCGGCGGCGTGCCGGCGCAGTCGCGTTGCAGAAAGACGCTGCGGTATTGCAAGGTCATCTCGACACCGGCATCGCCGGAGAGTGTCTGGCTGCCTTCGAACTCGCGTTCGCTCAGGCGCCGGTACAGCCACTCGCCGGCCGTTGCAGCGCGCTCGTCGCTGGCCGAACTGTCGCGCACCATCACCGAGACCTCGTCGCTCACCCGCTGCGCACGCGCCGAGACCACGGGCACGCTCATCGGCTCGCGCGAGCGGGGCGTGTCCAGGCAGATGCGGTAGACCCGCGAGCGTGCCTTGCCGGGCAGGCCGGGCCAATGCGTGGCGCCGGGTTGGGGGTCGGGCTGGAACAGGGCGAGCATCTGCACTTCCCAGAGGCCGGGCGCCACGGGCGCGGGCTCGGCCGCGACGCTGCCACCGAAAACCAGGCCGCCGCCCGCTGCCGCCAACGCGGCACGCCAAGCTGCGCGCCGCCCATCCCACTGCAACTTCATTGTCTGTCTCCTTCAACCGGTCGTTGACGCTATCGGATGGCGCACGCCGACACAAGCGCGGTTTGATCTCGTTACCCGGCTCACCGACGGTGGCAAGTTTCAGGGGGCAGAGAAGCACCCGTGCCGGGCTTGTGTGCATTGCCTACACTCACGACATGTTGCAAGCCACTGCCCCGGCGACTGCCGCCGCCGACCTCGCCACGCCGTCTGCCGCGCCCGCGGTGCGGCATTTCCGACAGGTGCTGCTGTGGCCGCTGCGGCTGCTGCCGGTGGCCGGCGAAAGCGGCCTCAAGAAGCCCTGGCAGGTGCTGGCCGCGATGGGTGAGGAATCGCCCTGGCGCGAGGTGGTCGACGAATACACCGGCGCGGCCGACAAGTTCCACGAGCGGCACTACAACGAGTTCGTGACCTTTCTGCCCTACGTGCAGCGCTTTCTCTACGGCGAGGGGCGCTCGCGCCGCGGTGCCGGGGAGCGCGGTTCCGATTCGCCGATGCGCGTGTTCCGCCGCCACGACCTCGCCGCGGTGCGCCTGGTGTCGCGCGAGGGCGAGGCGCCGGTGACGCTGGGCGTGGTGCACATCGACCTGTACTTCTTCTACGACGTCGACGTGGTGCTGCTCAACGTCGAACTGGGTGCCGACAACCTGACACTGGCGCAGACCCAGGAGCTGATGTACCGCTTCGGCCGCGCCTACCCGCCGGGCTGGGATGCACGCGGCCACGCGCTGCACTGCATGCACAGCGTCGAATGGCTGGGGGCGGATGGCGGCGTGCAGGCGCAGTCCGACGCGCAGCAGCGTGATGCCTTCCTCTCGCATGTGAGCGAGCACCGCGCGCCGCGCATCGCTGCGCACTGGGCCTTCCTGCTCGAACCGCTGGTGCCCGACCACAGCGAGCGCGAGGCGCCGCTGCGCTACCGCCAGATCGAGTACTACCGCATGCCGCTGATGGCCTACCTGGCGCTGCAAGACCCGCTGGCGCTGAGCCGCAGCGATTTCATCCGCCTCGGGCTGGTGACAGGGGTCGGCGGTGCCGGTTCGATCGCGGGTGGCTCGGCACTGCCCTATGCCGAGCAGCACCTGGCCGATTTCGAGCAGCGCTATTGCTACTACCGCTTCTGGTCCGAAGGCGGCGCTGCGCCTAACACGCGCTACCTGTGCAGCGGCCACGCCCTGGTCGTCATCGGCGATGCGAAGAGCGAGTATTTCGGCTGCCGCGACCGCGGCGTGCTGGCGCAATTCCGCCACCAGCATTTCATGCTGTTCCTGATCGCGCACTTCCAGAAGGCCGCGCTGCTGATGTCGTCCGACCGCCTGGTCGAGGCGCTCAAGAGCCTGGACGTGGGCGACGCGGCAAGCGTGCGGCGCTTCAAGCGCTCGATCCGCGCGAGCTTCGAGTCCTTCCTGCGCTTCACGCACCGCTACTGGTTCCACGAGGTGTCCGAGCAGGCGCAGGTGCGCGCGCTCTTTCACATGTGCTCGAACCACCTCGGCCTGGACCCGCTGTACTCCGAAGTCAAGGAGCGCATCGGCGACATGAACGAGTACCTCGACGCCGACAGCCTGCGCCGCCAGGCCAACACCGTGGTGCGGCTGACGGTCACGACCATCCTCGGGCTGATCGGCACCGTGGTCACCGGTTTCCTCGGCATGAACCTGCTGGCCGAGGCCGAGGCGCCCTTGCCGCGTAAGCTCGGCATTTTCGCGATCGTGTTCGTGTTCACGACGCTGCTGACCTTCTACACGATCGCCAAATCGAAACGCCTGTCGGACTTTCTCGATGCGCTGTCCGACGAGCGCCTGTCGGTGTGGCAGAAAGTCAAGGCGCTCGGCGCCGTGTGGCGCAGCGAAGAGTGAACCTTTCCCTGGCTCGCTAAAGGCTCAGCTCCCAGGCCCCGCGGCTGCGTGTGCCGGCGCGCAAGAGGCGGCTGGCCGCGTGCAGCACCAGGTCGCCGACGATCACGTTCGGCAGGCCGTTGTTGAAGGCCTGCCACGAGGTGCCGGAATTGACGCTGCGGTACACGCCGTGGTCGGTGCCGAGGTAGAGGCGCTTGCTGCTCTTCGGGTCCAGCACGATCGCGTTGACGGCGATGTCGGGCAGTGCCGCCGAGCGGTCGGCCCAGGTGCTGCCGCCATTCGTCGAACGGTACACATGGCCGCCGCCCGCGCTCGAGATCGTCACCCAGACCGTGCGGCCGCTGCTGCCGCTGGTGGCGAAGTCGCTCACATAACCGCGCCGCGGCGCGCCGAGTTCCAGCACCGTCGCCCGCGACCAACCCGCTGCGCCGCGCGTGATGCGGTAGATCGCACCGCGGGTCGTGCCAACCAGCAGCACCGTGTCGCTGACGATGTGCAGGGCCGTGGCCAGGTCCGGGTCGGCGCGGCCCGAGGTGGGCAGTGCGACCTCGTCCCAGTCCGTGCCTTCGTTGGCCGACACCCACACCGTGGCGCCGGCCTTCGCCAGGAGGCTGTTGCGCGCTTCGAGCGGCGGGTAGAACAGGGCGGCGTAGCCCCGCGGTGTCGGTGGCGATACGCGCGCCCAACTGAAGGCCTGGGCACCGTGGGCGGTGGCGCGTTCGATGTCCATGTCGTAGTACGAGTGGTAGCAGATCGACGCGGCACCGCGCTCCACGGCCGCGCAGTCGCCACCATCGCCGAGTGCCACCTGGTCCCAACGGCGCGCACCGCCGAGTGCGAGCGAGCCGTTGTCCTGCGTGCCGCCGAACAGCCAGGCCGGGTCGCCTTCGAGCTGGGCCAGGAACTCGAACTCGGTGATGCCCAGGCCCGGGTTCAGCGAAGTCCAGTGGTCGCCGCCATCCGGAGAGCGGAACAGGCCGCCGTCGTTGCAGGCGTAAATGACGCGCGAATCGACCGGGTCGAACACGAGTGCATGCTGGTCGGGGTGGATCGAGTCGCCATTCGTGCGCGACGAGACCTTGCTCCATGCCAGGCCCGCGGCGCCACGCTTGCCGCGGAAGACCTCGATCGCGCCCCAATAGACACGATCAGGGTCGTCCGGCGCGACCACGAAGTACCAGTCGTACCAGGCTTGCGACACGTCCAGGCCCGCCGGCAGGCTCTCTGCGCCGAACGAACCGCCGGCCGCGCTGCGGCGCCACAGCAGGGCGCGCGTACCGACACAGCCCGCGACGTACACCACCTCGGACCGCGACGCCGCATGGCACACCTCGAGCCGCGCGAACGAGGTGGCAGCGCTGGTTCCGGGCAGGGCCACGCGCGCCCAGTTCGCACCACCGTCGGTGCTGCGCATCAGGCCGGTGGCGCAGGCCGCGAACACTTCCTGCGGGTCGGCGGGGTTGACCGACACGCTCCAGCACAGCCCCTCGATGGCGATGCGCACGGTGGCGCCACCGTCGGTGCTGAGGTGCAGCGCGGCGCTGCTGGCGACCCACACCCGCAGCGCGTCGAGCGGGTCGATGGCAAGGTCGAACACGCCGATGCCGGTGAGTGCGGCCGAGGGCACGTGTTGCCAGCTGGCGCCACTGTCGGCCGAGCGCAGCAGGCCCATGCCGTAGGGGATGCTGCCGTCACCGTCGCCGGTGGCGGCGTACATGACATTCGGTTGCGAACGGGCCTGTGCGATGGCGCCCATCACCAGGGTCGGTTGCTGATCGGTCAGGGGCGACCAGGTCGAGCCGGCGTCGCGGCTGCCCCACAGCCCGCCGCCGGCCGAGCACAGCACGAGGTGGCGTGTGTCACTGCGATCGACGACGAGGCCGCTGCAACGGCCGGAGACGGACGGGTTGGCGCCCGGGCCGCTGCCGTACGTCTGGCCGTGCGGCACGAGCGTGGGGCCGAGCTGGCGCCAGGCCGGCAACAGTGCAGCAGCCTTGAAGGACGGCGCTGCCGGCGGCGCCACCGCCGCCACGACACGGCGCACCAGGCTGCGCGAGCGCGGCGCGGCCGGCCGCTCGGTCGGCCCGTCGCCGCTGCGGGTGGGCGATGGCAGCCCGCGCTGCACGTCGAAGTAATGCACCCGAGCGAGCGCCTTGCCTTGTGGATAGTCTTGCTTGACGCGCTCCTTCAGCCCGTCACGCACGGCCGAGCGAGGGGCAGCGCCGGCCGCCTCGACCAGCACACGCTGCGGTGCATCGCCCCAGGGCGTGAGCGTGGCAGCGGGTGTGCCGGCGGCTCGTTCGACGCGAACCTGGGTGGGCGAGTCGGGGGTCTTCATGGCGAGGCGCTCCTAACGATCGGTCGGCTTGCGGGGTTTCGGCGGCGAGACGGGCGCCCGCTGGGCTTCTTGCTTGCGCGTCTTGCGCGACTTCGGCATGTCGGCGGCAGGCTCGGCCGCTGTGTCGGCTGCCGGTAGCGGTTCAGGCAAGCCGCGCGACAGCGCGAACTGGCGCGCGCGGCCTAGGGCGCGGCCGCCCGCAGGAGGCGGTTCGTCAGCGAGCGCAGCAGGGGCGCCGGACGGAGGCTTGCGCATGATTGCGTTCGATGGTGAGCGCTCGTTGCGCGCATCGCAAGTGCCGCCTGTCGTTCGAGCATCCGGGCCTCGGCCCCGGCCACCCGGGCAGCGTGCTCATGACCCGCTGCTGCGGGTGCATGGCAGGGAGCCGGTGCTCAGTGCGAGATCGAGTCGGGCCCGCGGCGGCGGCCCGGCGACTGCGCCAACGCCGCGCGCAGGCCCTGGCCGGCACCGGCCAGCAGCAACACCGGCAGGCTCACCGCCGCCGCCAGCGCGAACACCGGCAGCGTCACCAGCAACAAGGCAACCGTGGCCAAGTGCCGCCATGTCAGACCGGTTGGCGTATGCACGCCCGAAGCCAGTCGCAACTCACGCCCGTCGAAACCAGCAGCCTTTGACAGGGGGGCGGCATAGCTTGCGTTTTTGTACATCGAAGCGCTCGCAGTCGTGGTGAAGGGGAAAGTTCTGAATCGAAGTCAGGCCGTCAGTGACAAATTCACGATAGCGGCGCCGGCCCCCCTTGAACAGGGGGTAGCGGGTTCATTCGCAGGCCAGTTTGTAAGTTCTTGTTTCGGCGGCGGCCGCGGTTTCCGTGCCGGCTGTCGGCTCTTCTCAACTGGACCGGGCATGCCACGCTGTTCGCGGAGTTCGCCCGCGATGCGTGGGTCTACCATCGTCGCTGGATGTGCCGGGGCGCAACTTGGCATGGCGACATGAACGCACAGGATTCGGCATGCCTTCCACGAAGTCGGGTGAGGTGAGGGCAAGGTCTGCACCCATGGCGGGCTGGGCAGCTGCGGCTGCTGGGGTGGCGGTACTCACGGCCGCCGCCCTGGTGCAGGCGGGCCGGGGTGCGGCGTGGCGCGAGCTGGCCTGGATCGGCGCGGCTGGCGCCTTTGCCCTTGTGGCGGTGGGGCTCGCGGCCCTTCGGGTGCGCGACCGTGCGGCCCTGCGGATGGCGAAGCTCGCGCAAGCGAGCCAGCAAGAGCGCTTGCAGGAGCTGGAATTGCTCGACGCCATCATCAAAAGCTCGACCGACATCATTTTCGCGAAGGACCTGGCGGGCCGGTACCTCTGGCGCAACCGTGCGGCCGGGGTCGAAGAAGTGGCGTCGCGCGGGCCGCTCGTCGGCCGGGACGATGCGGCGCTCTTCGCTCCCGAAGAGGCCGCCCTGCTGCAAGCCAACGACGCGCGGGTGATCGCCGAAGACCGCGTGCTCACGTTCGAAGAGGTGCTGACACTCGGGCGCGGGCCGACCACCTTTCTCGCGACCAAGGGGCCGCTGCACGACGCGCAAGGCCGCGTGATCGGCCTGTTCGGCATCTCGCGCGACATCACCGAGCGGCGCCATGCCGAGGCCGCGGTCGCGGCGAGCGAGCTGCGCCTGTCGCTCGCCCTGACCGCTGCGCAGATGGGCGTGTGGGAGTGGGATCTGCGCACCGACCGGGTCGTCTGGTCGCCCCAGGTCTGGGGCATCGTCGGCCGCGAACGACCCGCGGATGGCACATCGAACGTGCACCAGTCCGACTTCACCCGCAACATTCACCCCGACGATGCCGAGCGCGTGCAGACCACCCTGCGCCAGGCCATGAGTGCCGGCGGGCCGTACACCGACCGCTTCCGCATCGTGCTGCCCGACGGTTCGCTGCGCTGGCTGGCCAACCTGGGCCTGGCCGAACACGACGCCCATGGCGAGGCGGTACGCATACTCGGTATCGTGCAGGACGTGACCGAGTCGGTGCGCCTGGACGCCGAGTTGGCGCAGCACCGCAGCGGCCTCGAAGACCTGGTGGCCGAGCGCACAACCGAGCTGCACCGCTCGAACCAGGCGCTGGCCGAGGCCGAGCGCTTCTACCGTGCTGTGGCCGACAACGTGCCGGGCATGTTGGTGTATTGGAACCGCGAGCTGCGCTGCGAGTTCGCCAACGCGGCCTACCTGGCCTGGCAAGGCAAGACCGAAGCGCAGATGCGCGGCATCGCTGCGGTCGAGCTCTACACACCCGAGGAGTTCGAGCGCAACGAGGTGCTCGCACGGGCCGCCCTGCGCGGTGAGCCGCAGTACTTCGAGCGCGTGATCCCGCGCTCTGATGGGTCGTCGTTCCACGCCTGGGTCCACTACCTGCCCGATCTGAAAGACGGCGTCGTGCGCGGCTTCTTCCTGATGATCCACGACGTCTCGGCCATCAAGCAGGCGGAGTTGAGCCTGCGCGAACTCAACGAGGAGTTGCTGCTGGCGCGCGACAAGGCCGATGCCGCCAACCGGGCCAAGAGCGTGTTCCTGGCCAACATGAGCCACGAGATCCGCACGCCGATGAACGCCATCATCGGCCTGGCGCACCTGATGCAAGGCGACAGCATCCAGCCCGCGCAGCGCGAGCGCCTGGGCAAGGTGTCGGACGCGGCGCGCCACCTGCTGGACATCATCAGCGACATCCTCGACCTCTCGAAGATCGAGTCCGGCAAGTTGCGCCTGGAGCAGATCGATTTCGACCTGCACGCGCTGCTCGCCCGCACCGCCGCCCTGGTGGCTGACAGCGCGCGCGCGCAGGGCCTGGCACTGCGGCTGCATACCGAACACCTGCCGCGCTGGGTGAATGGCGACCCGACGCGGCTCTCGCAAGCCCTGCTCAACCTGCTCGGCAATGCCGTGAAGTTCACCGAGCGCGGGGCCGTCACTGTGCAAGGCAGCGTGCCGGAAAGCGGCATGCCGGGTGTGCACCTGCGCTTCGAGGTGCAAGACACCGGCATCGGCATCGCGGCCGACGAGCTCGGCGAGCTGTTCAACGCTTTTGAGCAGGCCGACAGCTCGACCACGCGCCGCTACGGCGGCAGCGGTCTCGGCCTCGTCATCACGCGGCAACTGGCGCGCTTGATGGGCGGCGACGCCGGGGTCGAGAGCGAACCGGGTGTCGGCAGTCGCTTCTGGTTCAGCGTTCGCCTTCAAGCCGCCGTGGCGCCGGGAGCCGCCGGCGATGCGGCGGGCCCCGGCCCGGCCTGGTTGGCGGGGCCGCAGGCCCAGCACTGGGCGGCCACCCAGAAGGCCCGTGACGCGGTGCGCGCCCAGCACGCGGGCGCGCGTGTCCTGCTGGCCGAAGACAATCTTGTGAACCAGGAAGTGGCGATCGAAATGCTGCGCTCGGCCGGCCTGCAGGTCGATGTCGCCGAGACCGGCATCCAGGCCGTGGCGATGGCCCGGCGCACGCGCTACGACCTGATCCTGATGGACGTGCAGATGCCCGAGATGAACGGCCTGCAAGCCACCCGCGCCATTCGTGCGCTGCCCGGCGCCGACACCACGCCGATCCTGGCGATGACGGCCAACGCCTTCGGCGAAGACCGCATCGAATGCCTGGCCGCCGGCATGAACGACCACATCGCCAAGCCCGTCGACCCGCGAGGCTTGTACGAAACCTTGCTGCGCTGGCTGCCGGGAGAGCGCGAATGAAAAGCGCATTGCCCGTGCGAGCTGGCGTGCGCGTCGGCATCGGTGGCTGGACCTACGACGACTGGCGCGACAACTTCTACCCCGCCGGATGGCCGCGCGCCCGCGAGCTCGAATACGCCAGCCGGCGGCTCGGTGCGATCGAGATCAACAGCACTTACTACGGCACGCAAAAGCCGGCCACTTTCGCCAAATGGCGCGACGAGACACCGGACGATTTTGTGTTCTCGGTCAAGGCGTCACGCTTCGCCACCAACCGGCGTGTGCTGGCGGAAGCTGGCGAGTCTGTCGAACGTTTCATCGCCAGCGGCCTGTCGGAACTGGGCACGAAGCTCGGCCCCATCGTCTGGCAGTTCGCACCGACCAAGCGCTTCGAGGCCGAGGACTTCGAAGCCTTTCTGACACTGTTGCCGAGGGGCGTGGACGGCCTGAAGCTGCGCCACGTGCTCGACGTTCGGCACCCGAGTTTCATGTGCGCCGAGTACCTGACGCTGGCTCGCCGCCACGCGGTGGCAACGGTGCTGGCGGACTCGGACGAATACCCCTCGTTCGCGAACCTGACGGGAGATTTTGTCTACGCCCGCCTGATGCGCTGCGCTGCCGACGAGCCGATGGGCTATGCGCCGGAATCGCTGGGCCGTTGGGCTGAACGTGCGGCGTCATGGGCGGAAGGTGGTGAGCCCGCCGACCTTGCGCGTGTCGACGAGCCGAAGCCGGCCACCGGCGCACCCCGCGATGTGTTCATGTTCTTCATCAGCGGCGCGAAGGAGCGGGCACCGCATGCGGCGATGGGTCTGATCGAACGACTGAAGTGAGCCCGCACGGAGCGCGCTCTCACATGCTCCGCCGATACTGCCCCCCCACCTCGAACAGCGCTGCCGTGATCTGCCCGAGCGAGCAGCAGCGCACCGCGTCCATCAGCACCTCGAACACATTTTTGTTGTCGATCACCGCCTGCTTCAGGCGCTGAAGCATCGCCGGTGCCGCGTTGGCATGGCGCGCCTGGAATTCGGCCAGGCGTTTCAACTGGCTCTGCTTTTCGTCGTCGGTCGAGCGTGCGAGTTCCAGCGTGTCGGCCTTCGGGCCGCCATGCGGGTTGCGGAAGGTGTTGACGCCAATGACGGGCAACTCGCCGGTGTGTTTCAGCATCTCGTAATGCATCGACTCTTCCTGGATCTTGCTGCGCTGGTAACACTTCTCCATCGCACCCAGCACGCCGCCGCGTTCGGTGATCTTCTCGAACTCCTGCAGCACTGCTTCTTCCACCAGCTCGGTCAACTCGTCGATGATGAAGGCACCCTGGTTCGGGTTCTCGTTCTTCGCCAGTCCCCACTCGCGGTTGATGATGAGCTGGATCGCCATCGCGCGGCGCACGCTGTCTTCGGTCGGCGTCGTGATCGCCTCGTCGAAGGCATTCGTGTGCAGCGAGTTGCAGTTGTCGTAGACCGCGATCAGCGCCTGCAGCGTGGTGCGGATGTCGTTGAACTGGATCTCCTGCGCGTGCAGTGAGCGACCGCTCGTCTGCACGTGGTACTTGAGCTTCTGGCTGCGTTCGTTCGCGCCGTAACGGTCCCGCATCGCCACCGCCCAGATGCGCCGCGCCACGCGGCCGAGCACGGTGTATTCCGGGTCCATGCCGTTGCTGAAGAAGAAGCTCAGGTTCGGCGCGAAGTCGTCGATGTGCATGCCGCGTGCGAGGTACGCCTCCACGAACGTGAAGCCGTTCGAGAGCGTGAATGCGAGCTGGCTGATCGGGTTCGCGCCCGCTTCGGCGATGTGATAACCGCTGATGCTCACCGAGTAGAAATTGCGCACCTGGTGGTGCACGAAGTAGGCGGCGATGTCGCCCATCACCTTGAGCGAGAACTCGGTGCTGAAGATGCAGGTGTTCTGGCCCTGGTCTTCTTTCAGGATGTCGGCCTGCACCGTGCCGCGCACGTTCTGCTTCACCCACGCGGCGATCTTCTGCGCCTCGTCGTCGGTCGGCTCGCGGCCGTTGTCAGCCTTGAATTTGTCGAGCTGCTGGTCGATCGCCGTGGCCATGAACATCGCGAGGATCGTCGGCGCGGGCCCATTGATCGTCATGCTGACGCTCGTGCTCGGGCTGCACAGGTCGAAGCCCGAGTACAGCACCTTCATGTCGTCGAGTGTGGCGATGCTCACGCCGCTGTTGCCGACCTTGCCGTAGATGTCGGGCCTCAGAGCCGGGTCGTTGCCGTAGAGCGTGACCGAGTCGAACGCGGTGGACAAACGTTTGGCCGCCATGCCGCCGCTCAGAAGCTTGAAGCGGGTGTTGGTGCGGAAGGCATCGCCTTCGCCCGCGAACATGCGTGTCGGGTCTTCGCCTTCACGCTTGAAGGCGAAGGTGCCGGCGGTGTACGGAAAGCTGCCCGGCACGTTGTCGAGCAGCAGCCACTTGAGGATCTCGCCGTGGTCCTCGTACGTGGGCAGGGCGACCTTGCGGACCTTCGTGCCCGACAGCGAGGTCGATGTCAGCGCGGTGCGGATTTCCTTGTCGCGGATCTTCACGACGTATTCATCGCCGGCATACGCACGCTGCATCTCGGGCCACATCGCGAGCAGCTTGCGCGCGCCGGGTTCGATGCGCGCTTCGCGCTTGAGGGCGATGTCGGTCACCGCCTCGACGGCCTTGGTCTTGTCGGGCTTGTCCTCGAACAGCATGCGCGCGGTGGCCAGCAGTTGCTGCACCTCGCGCGCCAGCCGTGCCTGCGCGACGGCGCGTTGTTTGTAGCCACGCACCGTGTCGGCAATGTCGGCGAGGTAACGCGCCCGTGCGCCGGGAACGATAGGCACCTGGTGCGTGCTGTGGCGCGTGGCCGCTACCGGCAGCACGCTCGTTTGCAACTTCATGCCCAAGGCGGCCAGCCTCGGCAGCAGCGCCTGGTAGAGCGCCGTCACGCCATCGTCGTTGAAGCGGCTGGCCATGGTGCCGAACACCGGCATCTGCTCGGTCGGCGTGCCCCAGGCTTCACGGTTGCGCTGCACTTGTTTGGCCACGTCGCGCAGCGCGTCGAGCGATCCCTTGCGATCGAACTTGTTGATGGCCACGAACTCGGCGAAGTCGAGCATGTCGATCTTCTCGAGTTGGCTCGCCGCACCGAACTCGGGTGTCATCACGTACGTCGGCACATCGACCAGGGGCACGATGGCCGCATCGCCCTGGCCGATGCCCGAGGTCTCGACGACGATGAGGTCGAAGCCCGCCAGCTTGCACGCGGCCAGCACATCGGGCAGGGCCTGGCTGATCTCGCTGCCGAAGTCGCGCGTGGCGAGCGAGCGCATGAAGACGCGCGGGCCACCCGACCACGGCGCAATCGCGTTCATGCGGATGCGGTCGCCCAGCAGCGCGCCGCCGCTCTTGCGCCGCGACGGGTCGATGCTGATGACGGCGATCTGCAAGGCATCACCCTGGTCGAGGCGCAGGCGACGGATCAGCTCGTCGGTCAGGCTCGACTTGCCGGCGCCGCCGGTGCCGGTGATGCCGAGCACCGGCGTGGTGATCTCCTTCGCGGCACTGTGCAACGCGGCCTTCAGCGCCTCGCTCGCGCGGTCGTTCTCCAGCGCAGTGATGAGTTGCGCCAGCGCGCGACGTGACGATTCGGCCGCCCCGCGAATCGCCGCCAGCTCGGCCGGCGCGTGCACCGACAAGTCGGTGTCGCAGCGCATCACCATCTCGCCGATCATGCCGGCCAGGCCCATGCGCTGGCCATCTTCCGGGCTGTAGATGCGCGCCACGCCATGGCCTTGCAACTCGGCGATCTCGCTCGGCACGATCACGCCACCGCCACCGCCGAAGACCTGGATGTGCGCGCCACCGCGTTCGCGCAGCAGATCGATCATGTACTTGAAATATTCGACGTGGCCGCCCTGGTAGCTGCTGATCGCGATGCCCTGCACGTCTTCCTGCAAGGCCGCAGTCACCACCTCGTCGACCGAACGGTTGTGGCCGAGGTGTATCACCTCGGCACCCATGCCTTGCAGGATGCGCCGCATGATGTTGATGGCCGCATCGTGCCCGTCGAACAGGCTCGCCGCGGTGACGAAGCGCACCTTGTGCTTCGGCCGGTAGGCGGCCAGGGCCTTGAACTCGGCGGACAGATCAGTCATGGGCTCTTGTCTCCGTGCGTGACTGGGCTAGACCACTTTGATCTTGTCGAGCGCCGGGTCGCTCGGCGGGTAGCGCAGCTTCAGGCCTTCGAGGGTGCGCTTGATGCTCGTCGCGATCATCAGGTTGCGGTGCGTCTTCGAGTCGGCCGGCACGATCGTCCACGGCGCCCAGGCCGTGCCGGTGGCGCTGATGGCGTCGCTGTAGGCCTGCTGGTAGGCATCCCACTGCTTGCGCACTTCCAGGTCGCCGGGCGCGAACTTCCAGCGTTTGCTCGGGTCGTCGAGCCTCTCTTGCAGGCGCATGCGCTGTTCGTCTTTCGAGATGTGCAGCAGGAACTTGCAGATCACCGTGCCCGTCTCGGTGAGCAGGCGCTCGAAGTCGTTGATGTGGGCGTAGCGCTGCCGGGTTTGTTCCGGCGTGATCCAGGCATTGACGACCGGCACCAGCACATCTTCGTAGTGGCTGCGGTTGAAGATCATCACCTCGCCGGCCGCCGGCACACGCTGGTGGATGCGCCACAGATAGTCGTGCGCACGCTCGTCTTCGCTCGGCGCTTTCCAGCCGATGGTGTGCACGCCGAGCGCGCTCATCTGGCCGAACACACCGCGGATGGTGCCGTCCTTGCCCGCGGTGTCGATGCCTTGCAGCACCACCAGCAGCTTGAAGCGGCGGTCGGCGTAGAACAGGTTCTGCAGGGTGTCGAGTTCGGTGGCCAGGGTGTCAACGGCGGTCTTGTCGGCGGCCTTGTGACCGCTGGAGAACGGCTTGGCCGCCGGGTCGAAACGGGCGAGTTCGAAGCGCTTGTTCTGGGCCGCGCCGCTGAACTGGAAGGCTTTCGCGTCGCCCTGGTCGGGCTTGGCGGGTTGGTCCTTGGGCTTGTCGGGCTTGGGCACAGCGCCTCCGCAGCGAGGGTGAAAGAAGGCTTCAATTGACGTATACGTCAATCATGCAGTGTAGCCCGCCGATGATGCCGCCGCCTGGGTGCTGACCCGGGTGTACGTGTTTAGCCCAGCGTGGGGCCTTCGGTTTTGACGGCAGAATCGGCCGCGTTCCTGGAGCACCGCATGAGTTTTCTGGCCATCGACGTGGGCAACACGCGCCTGAAGTGGGCACGTTACGCCTCGCCACAGCCCGGCGCGGCGCTGCTGGCGCATGGTGCGGTGTTTCTGGAGACGATCGACCACTTGGCTGACACCGACTGGAAAGGCCTGCCGCCCCCGGCCAGCCTGCTCGGCTGCATCGTCGCCGGTGAAGGCGTGCGGCGCCGTGTCGAAGAGCAGATCGAACTGGTCGATGGCTGGGACGTCGAGCCGCGCTGGGTGAACTCGAGCGCGAAGGCCGGCGGTGTCGTGAACGGCTACGACCACCCGAACCGGCTCGGCGCCGACCGCTGGGTGGCCCTGGTCGGTGCGCGCCAGCATGTGCTGAAGACGGGTCGCGCGCGGCCGGCGCTGGTGGTGATGGTCGGCACGGCGGTGACGGTCGATGCGCTCGATGCCTCGGGCCGCTTTCTCGGCGGCTTGATCCTGCCCGGCTTCGGCCTGATGCTGCGTGCGCTGGAAATGGGCACCGCTGGCCTGAAGGCGCCGACCGGCGAGGTCGTCGACTTCCCCACCAACACCAGCGACGCGCTGATGAGCGGCGGTGCCGATGCCATCGCCGGCGCGGTCGATCGCATGCGCCGCAAGCTGATCGCGCGCTGCGGCCAGGAGCCGGCGCTCATCATGACTGGCGGCGCGGCGGTGAAGCTGGCACCCATCACCGAGCACCTGTTCGAGACGGTGGACACGCTGATCTTCGAGGGCTTGCTGCAACTTCAGTCGCACCGGCTCGCTTTGTAGCCCGGCCCTCAGGGCAGGTTGTCGCGCGGCCGCCGCAGTTCGTTCCGCAAGCCCGCCAACTCCTCGTGCAGGCGGCGCAGTTGCTGGTGCATGTCACGCAAAATCTCGCGTTCGATGCGCCGCTCCTGTGTGCCGACCAGGGCCGCGGCAATGGCGGCCGTCACCAGCGACAAGACCGCGAACCCGAGCAGCACCACGACGACCGAGAACAAGCGCGAGGCCGATGTGCTGGGCACCACGTCGCCGAAGCCGACGGTCGACGCGGTGACGAAAGCCAGCCACAGGCCGTCGGCCAGGGTCGCCGCCTGCGGCTCGATCCACCAGTAGACGAAGCCGCAGCCGAACAGCAGTGCACCGGCCGCGATCAGCTGCCAAGCCAGGTTCTTCAGGATCGCCCAATTGGCACGACGCGCATCGCGGGCCTCAGCCGATTTGCTGTGTTGAGCCTGCGGTTGCACTTCCATGCAGCCAAGCCTAGATTTCCCCGCGAGCTGCCGGGTTGATGCGCGTCAAGCCGCGGCGGCGCGGTCAGAGGATGTAGCGCGAGAGGTCTTCGTTCTTCGCCAGTTCGCCGAGCTTGGCATCGACCGCCGCGGCGTCGATCGCGACGGTCTGGCCGGCACGGTTCGGCGCGTCGAAGCTCACTTCG
>JANYJL010000374.1 GCA_025361845.1 Rhizobacter sp. | reverse complement strand
CCGATCAGGTGGGCAAGGTCAGCGCGGTGATGGCCTCGGGCCAGGAAACCGCGTACGAAAGTGTGTTGATCGACAAACGCGGCCAGCGCATCCCGGTCGAATTCATCGTGCGCACGATGGTCCGCAACGGCGAGAGCATCCGCATGACGATCGTGCGCGACATCCGTGACCGCCATGCCGCGCAGGCGCGCATCCACCACCTCGCGCACCACGATGCGCTGACCGGCTTGCCGAACCGCATGTCCTTCATGGAGCGGCTCGAACCCCTCATCACCGGGGCGCTCGCCGGCGAATCGCGCCTCGCGCTGCTGTTCATCGACCTCGATCACTTCAAGCGCGTGAACGATTCGCTCGGCCACCTCGTCGGTGATTCGCTGCTGCGCACCGTCGCCCAGCGCATCACCGCCTGCCTGCGCGCCACCGATGTCGTCGCGCGTTTCGGCGGCGATGAATTTGTCGTGCTGCTGCCCGGCATGAGCGAAGCGCAGCGCGGTGATGTGGAAGAGGTCGCCCAGAAGCTGCTCGGCGCCATCGGCGCGGCGGTGGGTGCCGAGGGGCGGCCGATTTCGGTGACACCGTCGATCGGCATCGCGCTCTTTCCTGGTGACGGGGCCACGCCGGATGAACTCGTCAAACACGCCGACTCGGCGATGTACCTGGCGAAGGCGCGCGGCCGTGCGAACTACCAGTTCTTCGACCCGAGCATGGCAACGGCAGCCTATGCCGCGCTGGTGATGGAAGGCCAACTCGCGCAGGCCCTCGTGCGCGGCGAGTTCGAGCTCTACTTCCAGCCGCAGGTGCGTGCGCGTGACGGTGTATTGGTGGGCGCCGAAGCGCTGATGCGCTGGAACCACCCCGAGCGGGGCCTCTTGATGCCCGATGAATTCATCCCCGTGGCCGAGCAGCAGCGCCTGATGCTGCCGATCGGCACCTGGGTGCTGCAAGAGGCCGTGCGCTGTGCGCAGCGCTGGCATGCAATGGGCCTCGGCGTCGATCTGGTCGGCGTCAACCTGTCGACCGTGCAGTTCCAGTCGGCGGGTTTCGTGGAGGCCGTGGCCGCGCTGCTGCCGCCCGGTGTGGGCAAGCTGATCGAGCTCGAACTCACCGAGCGCATGCTGATGGACGACCTGCCCGCCGTGAAGGCGCGCCTGGAGCAACTCAAGGCCCTGGGCCTGCGCATTTCGGTGGACGATTTCGGCACCGGTTATTCATCGCTCGGCCACCTGAAGGTGCTGCCGATCGACAAGCTCAAGATCGACCGCTCCTTCATCCTCGACCTGCCGGACCAGCGCGACTCGGCGGCCATCGCCCGCGCGATCATCCAGATGGGCCTGAGCCTGGGCCTGACCGTGATCGCCGAAGGTGTCGAGACCGAAGCGCAACGCGAGTTTCTGGCGACGCTGGGCTGCGACGAGCTGCAAGGCATGCTGGTGAGCCCGCCGCTCTCGGTGGCGGCGTTCGAGGCGTGGGTGGCAGCGCGCGCGCGGGCCTGAGCTGTCGTCAGCGCCGAAAAATCGCCTTCATGTCCTCGAAGCCCACCGGGGCCGAGCTGTGTTCGTGAACGATTCTGAGGACGTGCCCACTCGTCTTGAGCACCCAGCTGATGCGGTTCTGCATGGCGCGCAGCGGCTCGCCTCGGGCGGACACGGCGGCATAGCCGACGAAGGCGCTGACGGCCGCCCAATCTCGCCCGCCCGAGGTCTGGACCTCGTCGAAGCTCACCTTCACCCGTTCCGTGCCCAGCGATGAGAACCAGCCCTCCACCGCGCTTTGCCACGCGGCCGAGCCCTCGTACGACCAGATGCCCCACAGGTCGAAGACGCGCACGCCCGGGTCGTAGAGCCGCATGAAGGCGGCGACATCCTTGGCGTGCACGGCGGAGGTGTAGGCGTCGAGAATCTGCGCGACGGGTTTGTCGATGTCGCTCATGGCGGCTCTCCGGGTTGGGCGGGTGGTTCGATCGAGGCAGGGCTCAGGCGCGGTCGAGTGTGAATCGTTGTTCATCGACTTCCTTGCCCCACTGCGAGCCGCGCTGGGTGTGGGTCAGCACGAAGCCATGCTTCTCGTACAAGCGGCGCGCCGCGTGAAGTTCATCGAAGGTCCAGAGATGGATGCCGCGATACGCCTGCGTCTCGCAGAAGGCCATGGCCGCCTCCAGCAAGCGCGAACCCACACCCGTTCCGCGTGCTTCGTCGGAGCTGATGAACCAACGCAGGTGGGCGCCGGATTCTGGGTGCTGCGATCCATCGATGGCGATCGAACCGTGGATGCGCTGGCCGTCGGCGGCCACCTTGGCCTCGAACGTCGCGCCGAACCCGACCGTTCGTGCGTAGCAGCTGCCATGCATCTCGGCGATGCGGCCGATGCAGCCTGGCAGATAGCCCAAGCGCAGGTTCATCCACCGCCTCACTTCTTCTTCGTCGGCCTCGTCCACCCCGCCAAGCTCATCTGCCGCGCCCGCGCCACAGTGAGCTGGCCGGCGGGTGCGTCTTTCGAAATGGTCGAGCCCCCGCCAATCGTGGCCCCCGCGCCGATGGTGATGGGCGCCACCAACACGCAGTTCGAGCCGACATGCACGTCGGCCTCGATCACGGTGCGTGACTTGTTCGCGCCGTCGTAGTTGGCGGTGATGCTGCCGGCACCAAAATTCACGCGCTCGCCCACCGTCGCGTCGCCGAGGTAGGCCAGGTGGTTGGCCTTGGCACCCTTGGCCATCGTCGAGTTCTTCACCTCGACGAAGTTGCCGATGTGCACTTCGTCGCCCAGCTCGGCGCCCGGCCGCAGGCGCGAGAAGGGGCCGATCTGCGCCTTCGCGCCGATCGTCACGCCGAGCGCTTCGCCGTTGATGTGGGTGTAGGCCTGCAACTCGGTGCCGGCGCCGATGACGGCATTTCGGATCACGCAGTTCGGGCCGATGCGCACACCGTCGGCGAGTTCGACCCGGCCTTCGAAGACGCAGTTCACGTCGATCTCGACATCGCTGCCGCAGACCAGCTCGCCACGCAGATCGAAGCGCGCCGGGTCGGCCAGGCGCACGCCGGCTTCCATCAGCACCTCGGCCTGGCGCAACTGAAAACGCCGCTCCAGGCGCGCCAGTTCGAGCGGGCTGTTGACACCCAATACCTCGGTCTCGCTCTGCGCCTTGCTGGCCACCACCGGCACGCCTTCGGCCGCGGCCGCGGCAACGATGTCGGTCAGGTAGTACTCCTTCTGTGCGTTGTCGTTGCGCAGCGCGGCGAGCCAGCGCTTGAGGTGCGCGGTGGGCACGGCCATCATGCCGGTGTAGCCCTCCTTGATGAGGCGCTGCGCCGGGCTCGCGTCCTTCTCCTCGACGATCGCTTTCACGACATCGCCGTCGCGCAGGATGCGGCCGTAGCCGAACGGGTTCTGCAAGTCCACCGTCAACAGCGCGAGCCGCTCGCCGGCGCAGGCGGCGACAAGGGCACGCATCGTCGCGGCTTCGATCAGCGGCACGTCGCCGTTCAGGATCAGGGTGATGCCTTCGGCATGCAGGGCCGGCACCTCCTGTTGCACCGCATGGCCGGTGCCGAGCTGGGGCATCTGGCGCACGAAACGCAGTTTCGGTGCGCTGACAGCGGCTTCGACCGCCTCGGCACCGTGCCCCGTGATCACCACGATGCCAACCGCCCCAAGGCCGGCAGCGGTTTGCAGAACATGCTGCAATAGGCTGCGTCCGCCGAGTTTGTGCAGCACTTTCGGCAAGGCCGATTTCATGCGGGTGCCTTTGCCCGCAGCCATGATGACGATGTCCAGAGCCATGCCGTTGTATCCCCTGCCAAAACCCAGAAGCCTGATTATCGCGGTGCTGTGTGTGGTGCTGACGCTGCTGTCGGGGTGCAGCATGCTGCGCCTGGGCTACAACCAGGCGCCGGATTTGGCATATTGGTGGCTCGATGGTTACGCCGATTTCAACGACGTGCAGACGCCGCGCGTGCGCAGTGCCCTCGCCCAGTGGTTCGCCTGGAACCGGCGCACCCAGTTGCCCGACTACGCCGCGTTGCTGGTGCGTGCGCAGGCCGAAGCGCCCGCCGACACCACGCCGCAGCGGGTGTGCGCGTTCGAAGCCGAGTTGCGCGAGCGGCTCGATACCGCGGTCGATCGCGCCGTGCCCGCGGCCGCCGAGCTGGCGCTGACGTTCAACTCGGCGCAGTTGCAGCACATCGAGCGGCGTTACGCCAAATCGAACGAGGAATTCCGCGCCGACTACCTGCAAATTGATCGGGGCCAGCGCGCCAAGGCCTCGATCAAGCGTGCTGTCGACCGCATCGAGATGGTCTACGGCGATTTGGACGATGCGCAACTCGAACGCATCGCGAAGGCGCTGCCGTCCTCACCCTTCGACCCCGAGCTGTGGCTGCAGGAACGCCAGCGCCGCCAGCAGGACGCGTTGCTGATGCTGCGCCGGCTGCTCGCCGAACGTGCGCCTGCCGACCGGGCCCAGGCGGCGCTGCGCGTGCACGTGAAGCAGTACGAACGCTCGACGAACGAGGCCTACCGCGCTTATTCGGCGCGCTTGACGGAATTCAACTGCGCGCTCGGCGCGGCCTTGCACAACGGCATGTCGGCGGCCCAGCGGCAGACGGCGGTGCAGCGGCTCAAGGGCTGGGAGGCAGATGTGCGGGCGCTGGCGGCCGAGGCAGCGCCCTGACGCACGGCACTCCGCACGCGCACGTCAGTGCGTGCCGAGTTCCACGCTGACACGCCGCGGGTTCACGCCGCCGTTCGGAAAATCTTTCAGCGCCGCTTCGAAGAGCGCCGGCATCACCGAGCCGATCACCGGCGCCGCACTGCTGTTGCTCGCGTGCGCTTCGTAGAGCGCCTGGCCGCTCTGGCGGTCGCGCAGCAGCAGCATCACCTCGCGCTCGTAGATTGGCGGCTCGGCCCAGCGCATGCCGAAGCCGGCCGAGTAGCCGAACGGGTAGTTGAAAGCGCCGCGCCAGCGGTACAGGCCGCCGTGCCACCAGAACGGGTCGTCGTAGTAGGGCGAGCGGTCGACACCGCCGATGCGCGCGCCGAGCTGCACGCTCACATCGGCGTTGGCCGGGTCGGTGGCCGGGGTGAAGCCAGCCGCTTCGATCGCGGCGCGGGCGGCGTCTTCCACCTCCTGCTGCTGCGCGGCCCGCGCCTGCTGCGAGGGCAGGCGCTCGAAGGCGTAGCTGGCGGGCTTGCGCTCGGCCGGCCATTGGCTGTAGGTGGAAACATCGCTGTCCACGCGGTGCATCGCCGCGCAGCCGGTCAATGCCGTCGCGAAGAGGAGGATCAGGGCCGACTTCAACATGGAGCCACCTCGCTTCGGTTGATGAAGGCTCAGCCCTCGCGGCGCAGCACGACCTGGGTGGTCGGGCCGCAGTCATCGTCGTCGTCGAACGCGCGGTCGCCGCCGGGCTCGGGCTGGCCTGTCGCTTGGAGAGCCTGGAAGGGGAACAGGTTCCGGTCCATCAGGTGCGAGGGCACCACGTTCCCCATCGCGTGGAAGACGTTCTCTACCCGGCCCGGGTGCTGGCGGTCCCACTCGCGCAGCATCTTCTTGATCTGCACCCGTTGCAGCGTCGTCTGGCTGCCGCACAGCGTGCACGGAATGATCGGAAACTGGCGGTGTTCGGCCCAGCGCTCCAGGTCGGTCTCGGCCACGTAGGCGAGCGGGCGGATCACGATGTTCCTGCCGTCGTCGCTCACCAGCTTGGGCGGCATGCCCTTCATCTTCGCGCCGAAGAACATGTTCATGAACATTGTCTGCACGATGTCGTCGCGGTGGTGGCCGAGTGCGATCTTGGTGGCACCCAGCTCACCCGCCACGCGGTAGAGGATGCCGCGCCGCAGCCGCGAGCACAGGCTGCACATCGTCTTGCCTTCGGGGATGACACGCTTGACGATCGAGTAGGTGTCCTGGTTCTCGATGTGGAAGGGCACGTCGATGCTCTTCAGGTAGGCCGGCAGCACATGCTCCGGGAAGCCCGGCTGCTTCTGATCGAGGTTGACGGCGACGAGCTCGAAGTCGAAGGGCGCGCGCTTGCGCAGGCCGATCAGGATGTCGAGCAGGGCGTAGCTGTCCTTGCCGCCCGACACACACACCATCACCTTGTCGCCGGCTTCGATCATGTTGTAGTCGGCACTCGCCTGGCCGACGAGGCGGTGCAGGCGCTTCGAGAGTTTGTTGATCTCGAACGCGGCCTTGTCGGCGCTGCTTGAATTGGCTTCGAGTACGGCACTCATGCCAGGCCTCCTTCTTTCATGCCGAACACTTCGCAGCCCACCGCCGCACAGTCCGGGTACACATCGGGTTTTTCGGTCGACACCCGCGCAGCAGCCACGCCCGGATGCGCGAGCATGTCGGCCAGCAACTCGTCGCACAGGGTTTCCTGCAACTGGATGTGGTCGCGTGCGATCCGCCCGGCCACGCGGGCGCGGATGAAGTCGTAGTCGACCACTTCGCCGAGTGCATCGCCGGTCGGTGTGGAGACGGCCAGCGGCACGTACAGGTCCACGTTGATGAGAACGCGCTGCGTGCCGCGTTTCTCGAAGTCGTGCGCGCCGATGTGCATGTGCACCTCGTGGTCGCGCAGGAAGAGGCGGCGGCAGTGTGCCAGGCGCGGGTCGGCGAGCAGGCTCGTCATCATTCAGCGGCTTTCGGCTTGAACGAGGTGGAAGACATCGCGCGGCTGCGTCGCGAGGTGCTGGCCGCCATCGACCAGCAAGGTGGTGCCGGTGATCGCGGGCGACTCGATCAGGAAGCGCACGGCGCGGGCGATGTCGTCGGGCGTGGACGAACGCCCCAGTGGCGTCAGGCGGTGCGCTTCGACAAACTCGGCCTCGCTCATCGGGCCCGAGGGCAGGGTGATGCCGGGTGCCACGCCGCACACCCGCAAGCGCGGCGCGAGGGCCTGCGCCAGCATCACGGTCGCGGCCTGCAAGGCCGCCTTCGACAGCGTGTACGAGAAGTGGTCGGGGTTCATGTTCCAGAGTTTCTGGTCGAGCAGGTTGACGACGCAGCCGGGCGTCTTCGTCGCCTCGGCATGCTGGTGCAGCGCCTGGGCCAGCA
>JANYJL010000367.1 GCA_025361845.1 Rhizobacter sp. | reverse complement strand
TTGCCTTCGGTGTAGACGCGGTTCTTTTCGACGCCCTTGGTCGCCAGGTAGTTCTTGACGGCTTCAGCACGCGAGACGGACAGCTTGTTGTTCAACGCGTCGCTGCCATCGGAGTCGGTGTGGCCGACGGCGATGATGACTTCGAGGTTGATGCCGGCCATCTTGCTGACGAGGTCGTCGAGCTTGGCCTTGCCGTCCGGCTTCAGCACGGACTTGTTGACGTCGAAGAACGCATCGGCAGCAAAGGTCACCTTCTCGCTCACCGGGGCAGCGGGAACGGGAGCCGGGGGAGGCGGGGCGACCGGGGGCGCAGCCACCGGGGCCGGCGGCGGGGCCGGAGCGGGTTCAGGCGCCGGAGCCGGAGCGGGTGCCGGAGCAGGCGCCGGGGCGGGTGCGGCCATCGGCTCGGTCTTCTTCAGCGCGCCGTCACAGTCTTCCTTCGCGGTGGCCGGGGTCCAGTTGGCGTCACGCCAGCAGTGTTCATTGGTGCCGTTCTTCCAAACCAGGCCTGAGCTGTTGACCCAGTTGTCCACGGTCTGGGCGAACGCGCCAGACACGGACGCGGCGAGGGCAGCGGATGCAAAGAGCGACGCCACCTTGTTCAATTTCTTCATGATTTTCCTCTCGAGGGGAAGGCGCAGTTTGTTCTGCAAAACGTCCGAATCGGAATCGGAAATGACTGGTAAACCCCGGCTCTGCGGGTGCTGACCACCGACCAACTAATTGTGCCATAGGGCCTTCAGCGCACTGGATTTTGGCCCGGTGCACACCGCTCTGCGCCGCCGTTGTTGCGCAGGCGCTACAGCCGCTGGCAATTAGAATGCGCAGTTACGTTCCCGCCTTCGGGAATCCCTTCTTCAGGCTCCGCCTCACGCCGCATGACCCAGTTCGCCAAGGAAACACTGCCGATCAGCCTGGAAGAGGAAATGCGGCGTTCGTACCTCGATTACGCGATGAGCGTGATCGTCGGCCGCGCCCTCCCCGATGCCCGCGACGGTTTGAAGCCGGTGCACCGCCGCGTGTTGTACGCGATGCACGAGCTGAACAACGATTGGAACCGACCGTACAAGAAGTCGGCCCGTATCGTCGGCGACGTGATCGGCAAGTACCACCCACACGGCGACCAGTCCGTCTACGACACGATCGTGCGCATGGCGCAGGATTTCTCGCTGCGCCACATGCTGGTGGACGGGCAAGGCAACTTCGGTTCGGTCGATGGCGACAACGCCGCGGCGATGCGATACACCGAGATCCGCCTGGCCAAGATCGCCCACGAAATGCTGGCCGATCTGGACAAAGAAACGGTCGACTTCGGGCCCAACTACGACGGCTCGGAAAAAGAGCCTCTGGTGTTGCCCAGCCGCTTGCCGAACCTGCTGGTCAATGGCTCGGGTGGCATTGCGGTGGGCATGGCAACGAACATTCCGCCGCACAACCTGAACGAGGTGATCGACGCCTGCCACCACCTGCTGAAGAACGCCGACGCGACGATCGATGAGTTGATGGAAATCATCCCGGCGCCCGACTTCCCGACCGCCGGCATCATCTACGGCTTGTCCGGTGTACGTGATGGTTACCGCACCGGCCGCGGCAAGATCGTGATGCGCGCGAAGTGCCACTTCGAGGACATCGACAAGGGCCAGCGCCAGTCGATCATCGTCGACGAGATTCCGTACCAGGTGAACAAGAAGAACCTGCTCGAACGCATGGCCGAGTTGGTGCACGAGAAGAAGCTGGAAGGCATCAGCCACATCCAGGACGAGAGCGACAAGGACGGCATGCGTGTCGTCATCGAATTGAAGCGTGGCGAAGTGCCCGAGGTGGTGCTGAACAACCTGTACAAGCAGACCCAGCTGCAAGACACCTTCGGCATGAACATGGTGGCGCTGATCGACGGTCAGCCCAAGCTGTGCAACCTGAAGACCCTGATCGAGGTCTTCCTCGAACACCGCCGCGAAGTCGTCACGCGCCGCACCGTGTTCGAGTTGCGCAAGGCCCGCGAACGTGGCCATGTGCTCGAAGGCCTGGCCGTGGCGCTGGCGAACATCGACGAATTCATCGAGACCATCAAGGCCTCGCCGACCCCGCCGGTCGCCAAGGCCGCGCTGATGAGCAAGAGCTGGGATTCGTCGATGGTGCGCGAAATGCTCGCCCGCGCCGAGCAGGAAACGCCGGGCGGCCGCGATGCCTTCCGCCCCGAAGGCCTGGAGGCGAGCTTCGGCATGCAGACCGACGGCCTCTATCGCCTGAGCGAAGACCAGGCCGGCGAAATCCTGCAGATGCGCCTGCAGCGCCTGACCGGGCTGGAGCAGGACAAGATCGTCAGCGAGTACAAGGAGGTGATGGCGCAGATCGCCGACCTGCTGAACATCCTGGCGACACCTTCGCGTGTGACGACGATCATCTCGGACGAGCTGACCGACATCAAGACCGAGTTCGGTCAGACCAAGGTCGGCGCGCGCCGCAGCGTGATCGAGCACAACGCGCAAGACCTCGGCACAGAAGATCTGATCACGCCCACCGACATGGTCGTGACGCTCTCGCACACCGGCTACATCAAGAGCCAGGCACTCTCGGAATACCGCGCGCAAAAACGCGGCGGGCGCGGCAAGCAGGCCACGCAGACGAAGGAAGACGACTGGATCGAACAGCTCTTCATCGCCAAC
>JANYJL010000363.1 GCA_025361845.1 Rhizobacter sp. | reverse complement strand
CTGGTGGTGCCGTCGGCCAGCGGGATCAGCCAGAACCAGCCGTGCTGGAACCAGAAGATCGTGATGTTGCCTTCCATGCGGCCCGGCAAGCGTTCGGCATCGCGGAAGTGGCCGAACAGCGCGGCGCTGTTGTGCTTGGCGTTTTTCTGCTTGAGTTGGAGCTTGTTCGACAGCAGCGTGTCGCGGCCCGAAGCGTCGAGCACGAAGCGGGCGCGCCAGCTCTGGCGCGTGCCGTCGTCATGCTGGGCTGAGACGGTGGCGCCGTCGGCGTCGAACGCGACATCGCGCACCTGGCAGCCTTCGATCGTGCGCGCGCCGCGCGTGGCCGCGTTGCGGAACAGGATCTCGTCCATCTCCGAGCGGCGCACCTGCCAGGCGTAGGGCATGGTCTTGTCCCAGGCATCGCCGAACTCGACGTAGGCGCGGTGCTCGTGCAGCGGCGAGACGAATTCGACGCCCCACTTGGGCATGCCGATGCGCTCGATCTGCTCGCGCACGCCCAGGCGCTCGAACAGCGCCACATTGGCCGGCAGCAGCGATTCGCCGATGTGAAAGCGCGGGTGGTGGGCCTTTTCCAGCAGCACCACGTCGCGGCCTTGTTGCGCCAGCAGGGCCGCGGCGGTGGCGCCGGCCGGGCCGCCGCCGATGACGAGCACGTCGCAGGCGCCGGGCGCCGGAGCGACGGTGGAGTCAGGTTGATCGTTCATGGCCCCGAATTATCGCGATCCGCGCCCCGCAGCGGGCAAAAGCCCTGTGACGCCACGCAACAATTCGCTGGGGGCGACGCCTTAAAATTCGCCGCTGGCGGCACCGCGTGCTGCGACAAGGTTCGGAACATGAATGGTTTGGCTGAGAGCGAAACGATGCACGACGTCCTGATCCTCGGCGGTGGCCTGGCGGGCCTCACGCTGTCGATGCAGATCAAGCAGGCCATGCCCGGCCTGGACGTGCGTGTGGTCGAGCGCCGCAGCCACCCGGCGCCGGCGGCGGCGCACAAGATCGGCGAATCGAGCGTCGAGATCGGCGCGCACTATTTTTCGCAGACGCTCGGGCTGAAGAAACATCTGGACGAAGCGCACCTGCGCAAGTTCGGCTTCCGCTTCTTCTTCAGCGAGGGCGAGACCGATCTGTCCCAGGTGACCGAGCTGGGCGCGAGCCGCTTCCTCAGCACCCCGAGTTGGCAGATCGACCGCGGCATCTTCGAGAACTTCCTGTCCGAAGAAGCGCAGCGCCGCGGCGTGCGGGTCGAACATGCGGCGGCGGTGCGGCAGATCGATCTCGACAAGGACACGGGCCACACGGTGGTGGTCGAACACCTGAGCGCAGGCGAGGGCGCGGGCCGCAAAGAGACCGTGCGCGCGCGCTGGGTGGTCGACGCCGCCGGCCGCGCCAGCCTGCTCAAGCGCAAGCTGAACCTCGCCGAAGACAACGCGCACGACGCGAACGCGGTGTGGTTCCGCCTCGACACCCGGCTCGAACTCGACGCCTGGGTCGACGACCCGGTCTGGCGCGCGCGCTGCACGCCGCAGGCGCGCTGGCAATCCACCAACCACCTGTGCGGTGCGGGGTATTGGCTGTGGCTGATCCCGCTCGGCTCGGGCGCGCATTCGGTCGGCATCGTGGCCGATTCCAAGCTGCACCCGCTGGTGCGCATGAACACTTTCGAGCGCGCGATGGAGTGGATCACCGAGTACCAGCCCTGCGTGGCCGAGGTGATCCGCAAGGTGCTTCAAAAGCAGCCCGACGCGCTGATGGATTTCGCGTTCTTCAAGAACTTTTCCTACGGCTGCCGCCAGGTGTTTTCGGCCGACCGCTGGGCGCTGACGGGGGACGCGGGCCTGTTCCTCGACCCCTTCTATTCGCCGGGCTCGGATTTCATCGCGATCTCGAACACCTACATCACCGAACTGATCCAGCACGACCAGGCGGGCGAGCCGCTGCGCATGCCGGCGCTGTTCTACGGCGAGGTGTACCAGTCGCTCTACCAGAGCACGCTCGACCTGTACACCGACCAGTACCGCCTGTTCGGCAGCGCGCGCGTGATGCCGCTCAAGGTGCTGTGGGACTACACCTACTACTGGGGTGTGCTCTGCCAGTTGTTCTTCCAGGGGCGCTTGGCCGATCGCGCGATGTTCGCCGCGCTGAACGTGCCGCTGAACCGCGCGCGCCAGTTGAACACCGCGATGCAGACCTTCATGCGCCACTGGGGCGATCAAACCGCGGCCAGCCTCGGCGCAGCCCCCTCGCGCGCCGACAACCCGGCGCAGATGCTCGACCAGGCGAGCTTGCCCTGGTTTGCCGAGCTGAACCGCAGCCTCGGCGATGCGAAGCTCGACGACGCGGCTTTCGCCGAGCGCCTGGAGCGCAACGTGGCGCAACTGGAGCAACTCGCCGCCGAGATCGTCGGCCTGGCCTTGCGCGGCACACCAACGCTCGCATCGCAAGCGCCCGCCGACCTGGTGCCGAGCGCGGCCGACGAAATGCTGTTCGCGCCCGCGGTGTGATGGCGCACTGGCGTCTGGCTGTCGGGCTGCTGGCCGTGGCCGGTTATGCCCTGCTGTCGCATCTGCTGATGGTTCACGCGGCGGACCGGCCCTGGGCCGTGCTGGCGATCTTCGCGCCCCTGCTCATCGGCGTGCTCGGCGTGGCGCTGCGGCGGCGCGATGGCGTCACGATCGCCGGCACGCTGGCCGTGCTCGCGGCGCTCGGCTGGGTGGTGTTTCTCGGCGGCGCGGGTGATGCGAACCGGCTCTATGTCGCCCAGCACGCCGGCATCCACCTCGCGCTGTGCGGCACCTTCTTCGCCACGCTGCGGCCGGGTGGTTTGTCCCTGATCGGCCGGCTGGCGAAACAACTGCACGGTCACCTGACGCCGGCGATGGAGCTCTACACGCACGGCCTGACGCGCCTGTGGGCGGTCTATTTCCTTGGCATGGCGCTGCTGTCAGTGTGGATCTACTGGGCGCTGGCGTGGAGCACCTGGTCGTTGTTCGCGAACATCGCCACGCCGCTGTCGGCGGCCCTGTTCTTCGTCGGCGAATACTTCGTGCGCTACGCCTTGCACCCGGAGTTCGAGCGGGTCTCGCTCGCCGACGCCATGCGCGCCTACACACGCAGCGGCCGATGAACGTGGCCACGTCCCTGCCGCTGCTCGCGGCCGAACTCGACGCCTGCGTGGCCTGGCGCGCCGGTCTGCCGGTCAGCGCGGCGCAGTTCCTGGCCGATGCGATGCGCCTGGCCGGGCGCCTGCCCGCCCAGGGTCAGCCGATCAACCTGTGTGGCGACCGCTACCTGTTCGCCGTGGGTCTCGCCGCCGCGCTGCTGCGCGGGCAGACCAGCCTGATGCCGCCGAACGGCCTGCCCGACACGCTGGCGCGCTTGCGTGGCGCCTACCCGGCCTTGTATGCGCTCAGCGACGACGCGGGCTTCGATGTGGGTGAACTCGATCGCGTACTGGTTGCGTGTGAACACGCGTCGGTCCACGGTGCGATGGCGATGCCGCAGATCGCCGTCGACCAGATCGCGGTCTGTCTTCTAACTTCCGGCTCCACCGGATTGCCGCAGCCGCACGCCAAGCGCTGGGGCCCGTTGGTGATGAACATCGGCGCCGAGGCCGAACGCCTGGCCGCCTTCATCGGCCAGCCGACGCTCGCCGGCTTGAACGTCGTGGCCACGGTGCCGCCGCAGCACAGCTACGGCTTCGAGTCGAGCGTGCTGCTGGCTCTGCTCGGCGGTGCCGCGTTCGACAGCAGCCCGGCTTTCTTCCCGGCCGACATCGTGCATGCCCTGGCGCGTTTGCCGCGCCCGCGTGCGCTCGTCACCACGCCGTTCCACCTGAAGACGTTGATCCTCTCGGGCGTCGAATTGCCGCCGGTCGATCTGCTGCTCTCGGCCACCGCGCCGCTCTCGCCGCAACTGGCCGCGCAGGCGGAGGCGGCCTTCGGCGGGCCGCTGGTCGAGATCTACGGTTGCACCGAGGCCGGCCAGGTCGCGAGCCGGCGCACCACCGCAGGCGATGTGTGGCACACGCTCGGCGCGCTGCATTTGCGGCGCGAGGTCTCGGGCGAGGCGGGTGTGGAAGCCGAGCAGTTCATCGTGCAAGGCGGCCACGTCATCGAACCGACGCCGCTGGCCGACGTGCTGCAACTCGAAGACGCGACCCACTTCCGCTTGTTCGGCCGCGCCAACGACCTGATCCACGTCGCCGGCAAGCGCAGCTCGCTGGCGCATCTGAATTACCACCTGAACCGCATCGAAGGGGTGCACGACGGCGCCTTCTGGCTGCCCGACGACGTGCCCGAGGCGGTGGTGCGGCCGGTCGCTTTCGTCGTCGCGCCGGGGCTCAGTTCGGTGCAGGTCGTGCAGGCGCTGCGGGGGCATCTCGAATCGGTGTTCCTGCCGCGCCGTGTCGTTCACGTGGACGCACTCCCGCGTGAAGCGACCGGCAAGCTCACGCTGCAGACGCTGCGCCGCTTCGCGCTCGAACAACTCGGCCAGGCGGGGCTGGGATGAAACTTGCCACGCAGGCATCGGGTGGAGCGAGAGCGCTGCGGCGGTATTCGAAATCCGGGGCACGAACCGTTGGTTCCCTGCGGAGGATGCCGGGTGACCGGCGCAGCGAAGTAAAGGAGGAGGGCCGAATCCACTCCTTTCGAAGCACGCTGGTGGTGAACCGGCCCGGGGGACATGAGCGGAGCCGGTCACCCGGTAGCCTCCGTACGCGCCGGCCAACGCATGCGTCGAAGCGGTTCCGAACGACCGCGACGGACCGCAACCTGAACTTCGCTCGCGGCCAAACGTTCGATGCGTCGCGGGTCGCGCGAAGCGCGGTGGAGCAACTGACATGAGCGCAGTCTTGCCGCCGATCCGCGTGCAGCGCGAGTTGCCCGCCGCGCACCCGAGCTTCGCGGGCCACTTCCCCGGCCAGCCGTTGCTGCCCGGTGTGGTGCTGCTGGCCGAGGTGCTGGAAGCGGCGTTGGCCGAGACCGCGCTCGCTGCCATCCTCGGCCCGGCGCCGGTGCTCGCCTCGGCGAAGTTTCTCGCGCCGGTGTCGCCCGAAGGTGATGCGGCCATCGTGCTGTCGATCGAGTTCCAGCCGCTCGCCAACGGCCTGCGCTTCGAGGTGCAACGCGGCACCACAAGCGTGGCACGCGGCCAGTTCAGCGCGAGACAAGCCTGATGAGCGCCCAGCCCGAGCCGGCCGAGCCGGCACCGCCGCGGCCCGCGCGCGACCTGCCGCCGCCGCCGACCGACTGGGCCAACGCGAAGGAGCGCAGCAACGCGATCGCCATCCGCCTGATGGCCTGGGTCGCGATGTTCTGCGGCCGCCGTGTCGCGCGCCTCGTGCTGCACCCGATCACGCTCTATTTCCTCGCCTTCGCACCGACGCCGCGCCGCCACTCGGCGCGTTACCTCGGTCGTGCACTCGGCCGGCCGGCGCGTCTTGTCGACCTCTACCGCCACTTCCACGGCTTCGCGGCGACCGTGCTCGACCGCGTCTACCTGCTGCGGGGCCGGCTCGACCTGTTCGACATCCAGCACGACGGCGAGGAAAAGGTCTTCGCCACGCTCGGCGAAGGCCGCGGCGCCTTCCTGCTCGGCGCGCACATCGGCAGCTTCGAGGCCATGCACGCGGTGGCCAAGCCGAATCAGCGCCTGCGCATGGCGATGATCATGTACCCCGACAACGCGCGGCTCATCAGCAGCACGCTCGCCTCGATCGCACCGGACTACAAGCCCGTGATCATTCCGCTCGGCCGCATCGAGTCGACCCTGGTGGTGCGCGACTGGCTCGACGGTGGCGGCCTGGCCGGCATGCTCGGTGACCGCTCGCTGCCGGCCGAATCGCAGCGCGTGGGCGTCGTCGGCGTGCCCTTCCTCGGCCGCGACGCGGTGTTCAGCGACGGGCCGTTCCGCCTCGCCACTTTATTGAAGCGCCGCGTGTTCTTCATGGTCGGCCTGTACCGGGGTGGCAACCGTTATGAGGTGAGGATCGACCTGCTCGCCGATTTCAGCGAGCGGCTCGACTCACCCGCGCTCCGTGAACAGCGCATCCGCACCGCGGTGGTCGACTACGCCGCGCGGCTGGAGGCGCTGTGCCTGGAGATGCCGTACAACTGGTTCAACTTCTTTGATTTCTGGCATGAAGAATCGACTTGATCTGCGCCTCTGGCGGCTGGTTGTTGCGGCCCTGCTGCTCGCGGCGGCGGGCAGCGCATCGGCCTTCGCCTTGCCCGAGCTGATGGCCCTGCTGGCACAACGGCGCGGCGGCGAAGCCCGCTTCGTCGAGCAGCGTTTCGTGAAGGGCCTTGATGAACCCTTGCGGTCCACCGGCACGCTCAGCTTCGCCGCGCCCGACCGTTTCACCCGTGCCACGCTGGAGCCGCGCGCCGAGAGCGTGTCGGTCGAAGGCAACAACGTGACGATGAAACGCGGTGGCCGCAGCCGCACGCTCACGCTTGACGCCGCGCCGGAAGCCGCGGCCCTGGTCGAAGCCGTGCGCGGCACGCTGACCGGCAACACGGCGACGCTGCAACGCCTGTTCCGCACTGCGCTCGGCGGCAGCACCGAGCAGTGGGTGCTCGACCTCACGCCGATCGAGGTGAGCCTGTACAACCAGGTGCGCATCGTGCGCATCATGGGCCGCCGCAGCGACGTGGTGAGCGTCGAGGTGCAACTGGCCGATGGCGACCGCTCGGTGATGTCGATCACGCCGCTGGTGGCCACGTCGGCGCCCGCGGCGTCGTCGCCGTGAGCGTGTCCGCGCAGCGCTTGCCCGACTCGATTTCGCCGGCGCCGATCACCGCGCGGCGCCGTGTCTTGACGCTGGTGCTGTGGCTGTTCGCCATGGTGGTCGGCGTGCTGCTGATCACGCGCGCGCAGTTCCGCGCCGACCTGTCGGCCTTCCTGCCGGCCAAGCCGAATGCGCACCAGCGGGTGCTGATCGAGCAACTGCAAAGCGGTGCCGCGGCGCGTGCGCTGTTCATCGGCATCGAAGGTGGTGATGCGGTGCAGCGCGCGGATGCTTCGCGCGCGCTGGCCACAGCATTGCGTGCGAGCGGCCTCTTCGAGCAGGTGCAGAACGGCGCACAAGATGGCTGGCAGGCCACCGGCGAATGGCTGTTCGCGCACCGCTACCTGCTGAGCCCGGCGATCACGCCTGAGCACTTCAGCGCGGCCGGCCTGCGCGATGCGATCGGCGAAACGCTCTCGCTGCTCGGCACGCCGGCCGGCAGCGCGATCAAGCCGCTGCTCGAACGCGACCCGACCGGCGAAACCCAACGCATCGCCGAGACGCTGATACCAAGCAGCTCGCCGCGCAGCGAAGAGGGTGTGTGGGTGTCGCGCAGCGCAGCGCGCGCGATCCTGCTCGCCGGCACGCGCGCGGCGGGCAGCGACATCGACGGCCAGGCCGCGGCGATCGACCAGATCCACGCGGCTTTCGCGCCTTCAGCCAGCGCGGGCCTGAAGCTGCAGGTCAGCGGCGCCGGTGTGTTCTCGGTCATGAGCCGCACGCAGATCGAACGTGAGGTGAAGTTCCTCTCGATCGCCGGCAGCGTGTTGATGGGCGCGCTGCTGCTGCTCGCTTTCGGCTCGCTTCGCGCACTCGGCGTGGCGATGCTGCCGGTGGCCAGTGGCGTGGTGGCCGGCATCGTCGCGGTGAGCCTCTGGTTCGGCACGGTGCACGGCATCACGCTCGGTTTCGGCAGCACCCTGATCGGCGAGGCGGTCGACTACGCGATCTACTTTCTGATCCAGGCGCGCGGCGCGAGTGGCGGCCGGGTGATCGTTCCCGGCAGTGGCTGGCGGCACTGGTTGATCGAGAGCTGGCCGACGGTCCGCCTGGGTTTGCTCACCTCGCTGTGTGGCTTCGCAGCCTTGCTGTTCTCGGGCTTTCCGGGTCTCGCGCAACTCGGTTTGTTCTCCATCGCCGGCCTCGTGGCCGCGACCGCGACCACCCGTTATCTGCTGCCGGTGCTGATGCCCGACGGCGCGGCCGGCATGGGCCTGCGCCGCCACATCGGCCGCGCGGCGGGCTGGGGCGTGGCGCGCTTGCCGCGGCTGCGCATGGTGTTCCTCGCGCTCGGCGTGGCCTCGCTCGCGCTGCTGTTCTGGCACCGCGGCGAGCTCTGGCATGCGCAGCTCAGTTCGCTCAGCCCGATTCCGCGCGAGGCGTTGGCGCTGGACGAAAGCCTGCGCGCCGATGTGTCGGGCAGCGATGCGCGCACCCTCGTGGTCGTTGATGGCGCGAGCGTCGAACTCGCGCTGCAGGCTGCCGAGGCCGCGGGCGCGCAGCTCGATGCGCTGGTCGAACAAGGCCAACTCGCCGGCTACGACAGCCCGGCGCGTCTGCTGCCCAGCCTGACGATGCAGCAGCGCCGGCTGGCCGTGTTGCCCGCGGCCGAGCCGCTGCGCGAACAGCTCGCGCTCGCCACGCAAGGCGGGCCGCTGAAGGCCGAGCGCTTGGCGCCCTTCATCGCCGAAGTGCAGGCGGCCCGGCAGCTCGCGCCGATCACGCCCGCCTCGCTGGCCGGCGGGGCGCTCGCGCCGCTGATCGATGCGCTGGTGTTCAAGCGTGCCGATGGCAGCGCCTCGGCCCTGATCTCGCTGCAAGCCGGCCCGGGCGGAGTGGATGCGTCTCGTGTGAGCGCCGCGCTGAGCACGGTGCCGAGCGCCCAGGTGGTCGACATCAAGTTCGAACTCGACAGCCTGTACACACACTACCTCGGCGAGGCGATGGCGCAGGCGCTGCTCGGCGCGCTCGCGGTGGTGCTGCTGCTCGCGGCCTGGCTGCGCTCGGGCCAGCGTTTGCTGGCCGTGTGCTGGCCGCTGGCGCTGGCCGTGCTGCTCACGCTCGGCGTGCTGACCGCCCTGCAAGTGCAGATGGGCGTGTTGCACCTGGTGGGCTTCCTGCTGGTGGTGGCGGTCGGTTCCAACTACGCGCTGTTCTTCGACCAATTGCGGCAGGATGGCCGGGCCGATTCCGACACGCTGACCTCGCTGCTGCTGGCCAATGTCACCACGGTCCTGTCCTTCGGGTTGATCGCGATGTCGGGCATCCCGGCCTTGTCGGCGATCGGGCGCGTGGTGGCGCCGGGTGCGCTGCTGGCGCTGCTGCTGGCCGCGGCCTTCGCGCCAGTCGTCCCCGTGGTTTCCAAACCGCTTGCGCGCTGAGCTTGTGGGAAAATCAAGGCGGCTCGCTGCACCGGCCATACCGCCTCCTTGCGCAGTGGCCGCCGACGCCATGTTGTCACTCTCGTCATCGACCGATCGGCTGCCTTCGATGCGGCCGGCCTGCCTCTCGACCGGAGGCTGGCCATGAAGCGCGTCGCCGTGTCCGACTACACCCTCGTCAGCGCGCTCGGCGTGGGCCGAGCTCCGACGCTGGCTGCGCTGCGCGAAGGCCGCAGCGGCCTTGCCCGCCGCCAGTTCGAAACCGCCGCGCTCGACACCTGGATCGGCGAGGTCGAAGGTGTCGATGCGATCCGCCTGCCCGCCGCACTGGCCGAGTTCGAGTGCCGCAACAACCGCCTCGCGCAGATGGGGCTCGATGCCGATGGTTTTGCGCAGCGCGTGGCGAAGGCGCGGGCGCGTTACGGCGCGCACCGCGTCGGCGTGTTCCTCGGCACCAGCACCTCGGGCATCCTGCAAACCGAGCTGGCTTACCGGCGCCGCGCGGCCGGCACGGGCGCGCTGCCCGCGGACTTTCACTACGCGCAGACGCACAACACCTTTTCGGTGGCCGACTACGTGCGGCGCGCGCTCGCGCTGCAAGGGCCGGCCTTCGTCGTCTCGACGGCTTGTTCGTCGGGCGCCAAGGTGTTCGGCAACGCGGCCCGCATGATGGCGCTCGGCCTGATCGACGCGGCCGTGGTCGGCGGCATCGACTCGCTGTGCCTGACCACGCTCTACGGCTTCAACTCGCTGGAGCTGCTGTCGACGGAGATCTGCCGACCGTACGACGCGCACCGCAACGGCCTCTCGGTCGGCGAAGCGGCGGCCTTCGCACTGCTGGAGCGGGATGCCGACACGCCGCAGGCCTGGCTGCTCGGCGTCGGCGAAACCAGCGACGGCCACCACATGAGCAGCCCGCACCCGGAAGGCGCGGGTGCCGCCGAAGCGATGCGCGCTGCGCTGGCGCAGGCCGGTCTGGCGCCGGGCGAGGTGGACTACATCAACCTGCATGGCACCGCGACGCCGAACAACGACAGCGCCGAAGACATGGCGGTGAGCGCGGTGTTCGGGCCGAACACGCCGTGCAGCTCGACCAAGGGCGCGACCGGCCACACGCTCGGTGCCGCCGGCGGCGTGGAGGCGGCGGTCGCGATGCTCGCCCTGCAACACGGCTTCATTCCGGGCGGGCTGAACCGGCTCGTGCCCGATGCGGTGCTGCATTGCCACTACATCGACACGACGCATGCGGCGGATGTGAAGGTGGTGGCCAGCAACTCCTTCGGCTTCGGCGGTTCGAACGCCTGTCTCGTGTTCGGAGCGGCGGCATGAGCGGCGAGCTGATGACCGTCTACGTGCGCGGCATCGGCCTGGTCGGTCCCGGCCTCACGAGCTGGATCGATGCCGCCCCGGCCTTGCGTGAGCCGAGCGCGTGGATCCTCCAACCCACGGTCGTCCCCGCGCCGATGTTGTTGCCCCCAGCCGAACGTCGCCGCGCGGGGGCCATCGTCAAACTCTCGCTGGCCGTGGCCGAACAGGCCTGCGCGGCCTCGGGCGCCGACCCGCACACGCTGACCACGGTGTTCAGCGCCTCCAGCGGTGAGCCGGCCAACTGCCACGCGATGTGCGAGGTGCTGGCCAGCGCCGAACGGCTGGTCTCGCCGACCCGTTTCACGAACTCGGTGCACAACGCCGGCGCGGGTTACTGGCACATCGCCCAGCACGCGCGCGCGCCCTCGACCAGCCTGTGCGGCTTCGACGCGAGCCTCGGCGCCGGCCTGCTGGAAGCGGCGGTGCAGTGCGTGAGTGCGCAGCAGCCGGTGCTGCTGGTGGCCAGCGATGTGCCCTACCTGGAGCCGCTGCACGCCGTGCGGCCAATGCCCGATGCGTTTGGCTTGGGCCTGGTGCTCGACAGCGTGCTGCCAGCCGCCGCTGCGGTGCGCCTGCGCGTGGGCATCGCGCCGCCCGGCGCAACGCCGACACGCTGCGACCATGCCGGCCTCGAAGCGCTGCGTGGCGTGATCCCCGCGGCGCGCAGCCTGCCGCTCCTGCAGGCGCTGGCGCGCGGCGTCTCGACCGAGCTGGTGCTGGAATACCTCGACAGCTTGTCGCTGACGGTGCAGGTCGATTTCCCCCCGGCATGAACGCACCGGACACGCTGGACCACGCCAGCATCGCGCTGCGCATTCCGCACAGCGGCACGATGTGCCTGCTCGATCGGCTGGCGCGTTGGACGCCGACCGAGATCGATTGCTTGGCGAACAACCATGCGCAGGCCGACCACCCGCTGCGCAGCGCGAGCGGCCTGCTCGCGCCGGCCGCGATCGAGTACGCCGCGCAGGCGATGGCCTTGCACGGCTCGCTGGTGGCCGCGCCCGGCACGGCGCCGTCGCCCGGCTACATCGCAAGCGTGCGCAATGTGCGCTTCGCAGCGCTGCGGCTCGACACCGTCGCCGGCAACTTGAAGATCCACGCTGAACGCCTGGCCGGTGGTGCGAACGAGGTGCTGTATGCCTTCTGCGTCAGCGATGCCGCCGGCGCGGTGCTGGCCGAAGGTCGCGCCGCGGTCGTGCTCGATACACCGGTTCCGATGACCGCGGCCGAAAGCAACTCTTGAGCAACGAAGCCCCGACCCTCGCCGGCAAACGCGCCCTCGTCACCGGCGCGAGCGGTGCCCTCGGCGCGGCGATCGCCGAACGCCTGGCGCGCGATGGCGCGCACTTGCTGCTGCACGCCAACTCGCGCCCGCAGGCGGTGGAAGAACTGGCGGCGAAGCTGCGTGTTGCCGGTGCACAAGCCGAGGTCTGCGTGTTCGACATCACCGACGCCGCCGCGGCACGCGCCGCTTGCGACACGATGCTCTCGGCCGGGCCGGTGCAGATCATCGTCAACAACGCCGGTGTGCACGACGATGCGGTGTTCCCCGGCATGCGCGCCGAGCAGTGGCACCGCGTGATCGATGTGTCGCTGCACGGCTTCTTCAACGTGACGCAACCGCTGATGCTGCCGATGATCCGCACGCGCTGGGGGCGGGTCATCAACATCTCCTCGGTCGCGGCGCTTGCCGGCAACCGCGGGCAGGTGAACTACGCGGCGGCGAAGGGCGCGCTGAACAGCGCGACGAAGGCGCTCTCGCTCGAAGTGGCGAGCCGCGGCATCACGGTCAACGCCATCGCGCCGGGCATCATCGCTTCGCCGATGGCCGATGGTGCGTTCGATGCCGCCACCATCGCGCAACTCGTGCCGGCCAAGCGGGCGGGCACGCCGCAGGAGGTGGCTGCGCTGGCCGGGTTTCTAGCGAGCGCCGAGGCGGGTTACATCACGGGCCAGGTGATCTCGGTGAACGGCGGTCTCTACTGACGATCAGGGTTGGAACGGCGCGCGTTTCGTCGCGCGCCGCCAGGCCAGCATCGGCAGGCGCAGCGCGAACTCCAGCATCAGGCGCAGGTGCATCCAGCTGAGCAGCACGTTGTCGCGCCCGTACTGAAAGTGCGAGACGCCGCCTTCGGCTGCCGTCAGGTACTTCACCGGCGCGTCCAGGTTCACCGGCTTCACGCCGCGCCAGGCCATGCGCACGACGGCTTCGGTGTCGAAGTCGAAACGGCGCATCCAGGGCTGACCGGTCATCACCACGATGAGTGATTCGATCGGGTAGACACGAAAGCCATAGAGCGAATCGGCGATGCCGGCGCCGAGGGTTTCGAGGTTCGTCCACCAGTTCGACACACGCCGCCCACGCACCCGCAGCAACGGCGCGCTGGCGTCGAACACCGGGCGGCCGAGCACCATCGTTTCGGGCCGGCGCAGCGAGGCCCGCATGAAGGGCACGATCAGGTCGGCAGGGTGCTGGCCATCGGAGTCCATCGTCAGCGCGTGGGTGAAGCCCGAGGCCTTGGCCAGTTGCAAGCCGTGCAGCACCGCCGCGCCCTTGCCCTGGTTGACCGGCAACACGACGGCGTGCAGGCCCGGGTCGCTCGCCGCCATCGCCCGCAGCCCGGCGCCGGTGCCGTCGTCGCTGCCGTCGATCACGACCCACACCGGGTTCCACTGCGCACGCGCTTCGGCCACCGTGGCGTAGAGCCGCGCGCCGGTGTTGTAGCTGGGGATCAGGACCAGGTGGGTGGTCGAAGGTGTCATGGGGAAGATGTGCGCTGCGGCTTCATGCCGGCCACGAAGCTTTGTTCGAGTTGTTTCAACAGGGCGGCGGCGTCTTCGCTCGGCGCGAAGCGTTCACCGAGGCGCACGGTGAAGACGATCGGAATGGGCGGCAGCCGCCAGAGCGGCCAGCCCTTGCCGAGGTAGGGCGAATCGGTGTCGATGAAGACCGTCTGGATCGGCGCATTGGCCAGCTTGGCGATCATCGTCACGCCCGGTCGAAACGGGTTGATCGGCGCCTGCGTGGTGCGCGTGCCTTCGGGGAAAAGCACGAGCTGGCCGCCCTCGCGCAGACCGTCCACCACCTTGCGGATCATCCCGTGGCCGGTGTCGTTGCGTGCGTAGCCCGCCAGCAGGGCGCCGCCTGCGAGGAAGGGGTTGTTGAGCAGGCTCGCCTTCATGATGCAGAAGCTGCGCGGCAGGCGCGCCACGAGCATCAGCGCGTCGAGCAGGCTCGGGTGGTTGGCGACGATGATGAGCCCGCCTTCCTCGCGCAGCGGTTCGAGCGCCTGCGCCTCCATGCGCAGCAGGCCGGTGAGCGAGGCGAACCACCAGTAGGCCCGGTAGCCCTCGGCAATGGTCGCGCGCCCGAGCGCCTTGCCCACGCGGCGTGGCAGCAGCAGGAACAGCGGCATCGCGATCAGGTTCCAGCCGAGCGATGCCAGGCCCAGGATCAGCAGCAGGGCCTGCAAGAGCAGCCACTGGAACGGGCGCAGCATGACGGTCGACCCAGGCTCAATCCGCGATGGTGACCATGCGGTCCGAGGTCTTCAGCACCCACGACATCGCGAAGCCGAAGGCCACGTTGTCGCGCCGGCGCACCAGCGGGCTGTCGGCGAACTGCGCGCCGCGCAGGGTGTCGAGCTTCAGGAAGAAGCCGGCCCAGGCGCTTTCGTAACGACGCGACAACGCAGTCACGAACTGCGTGCCGGCGTAACCGCCCGCCGCGCTGTAGGCCGGGCGTCCGGCGATCGCCTCGCTCGGCGCCACGTCGTAGAAGTGACCGTTCATGCGCCGGCTGTTGAACACCGGCCCGGCCAGCAAGCCCAGGTTCCAGCCGCCGACATTGGCGACATCCAGGTTCAGGTTCGGTGTGCTCGTCCAGCCGACCATCTGCGGGTTCGCCTGCAACGTGGCCACGGCGCGCACCGGCACGCGCAGGTCGAGCTTCCAGTCGCGGTCGCGCGCGACGGTCCAGTTCATGTTGGGGCCGAGTTCGAAGGTCGACGCCAAGTTGGCCATGCCGCGGCGCGCGTTGTCGTCGCTGCTGCGGACCGGCGCGCTGATGGCCACGCTCACGTCGAAATCGAGCTTGTCGGTGTTGAGCAGCACGGCGCGGGTGCCGTCCTTGTCCGACTTGAAAATCTCGCCGCGGTAGACGAGGTAGGGCACCGGCACCAGCAGGTTGTGCGACTGGTCCGAGCCGCGGTAGTGCGGCAGGCGCAAGCCGCCGATGCCGACGCCGAGTTCCCACAAAGGCCGCTCGGCGGCTAAACAGGGCATGGCGCAGGTGGCGAGCGCCAGGGCGGCGAGTGGGGACTTCAACTTCATGGGAGTACCTCGCCCGGCGCGAAGGCGTGGGCTTCGATTTCGACTTGCAGGTCGGCGCGGCAGATGTCGGCCTCCAGCACGATGGCTCGGCGCGCGGCGGGCGATTCGGCGCCTACTTCGGCTTCGAAGAGCTGGCGGATCAGCGTGGCGTCTTCACCACGGCGCACATAGATCACGCAGTCGGCCGTGGCCAGGTCGAAGCGTGCGCTGGAACGCTGGTGCGCAGACTCGATCACGGCGCGCAGGTTGGCGAGCGTTTCGCGCGTTTGTGCTGCGACATCTCCGACATGCACGCTCTCGTGGCCGACGATGCTGGAGGTGCCCGAAATCAGCAGTGCCACTTGCCCGCCACCGGCGTCGGCCAGCGCCGCACGCGAGAAGGTCGGGCTGTGCGGGCCGTAGTCGGGCGGGTAGTGGTAAGCCGAGGTCTGGCGCGGATTCTCGATCGGCACCGCGGGGTGGCGCCCCGCCAGGAAGCGCACCCGCAGCGGCCCGTCGCGTGTGCCCAGCGCGCAGGCGGCGGGCGCACCTTCGAACGCGGCCTGGCCGGCTTCGAGAAAGGCCTGCTGGCGCCCACTGTTGAACTGGCGGTAGCGCTCCATGCCGCCGGCGTCGGCATTGATGCCGGGCAGGTAGTTCCACAGGCGCAGCAAATGATCGCAGCCGGTGTGGGCGAGGGTTTCGAACACGTCGCGGTAGGCGCGTGTCGAGAGTGCGGTCAGGGCATCGCCTTCGCTGCCCTCGTCGAGTTCCAGGGCGCCGAAGAGCCAGTGGCCGTTGTGCGCCCAGCGCACGCCGCCACAGCGGCCGTGGGCCACCGGACCTTCGCTGCACCAGACGTCGACCGGCGGTTCAGCGGGTGCGAGGACGATCGTGCCGGTGTTGGCCGGGGCCTGGCTGGCATCGTCGCCGCCGCGGCCGTAGACCAGGCAGCCAAGGGCGATCGGCGGCTTGCCGGCATTCAGCGCTTGCCACGCGCTGGCCGACAGGCGCTGGACCCACAGGCGCGGTGCGTGGCCTTCGCCAACCGCCTTCATGGGGCTTTGACCTTCGCGCGGGCAGGGGCTTGGGGCAATGTCATCGGGCGATTATCGCAATGCAGCACGTGGCTGAGGCGTTGCTGGGAGCCCGGTTCCCGCCTCCGGGGCGCTGTGCTATAGTCGAGGGCTCTGCGTGGAGGGGTGCCCGAGTGGCTAAAGGGGGCAGACTGTAAATCTGTTGGCTTACGCCTACGCTGGTTCGAATCCAGCCTCCTCCACCACGACCAACTGCTTGTCTTTCGCTTACGTTTCCTCGCGGCGCGCAACACTGCGGAG
>JANYJL010000311.1 GCA_025361845.1 Rhizobacter sp. | reverse complement strand
GTCGCCGTCGCTCACGTCACGCAGGAATCGCTGGTCAAGAGTGCCCCGACAGCGGCGCCGACCGCTCCGCGACAAACCATTTCCGACTACGTGCGCACCAAGACGCTGACACCCGAGGTGGTGCCGGCCCTGGCCGCGCTGGTCCGCAGCATCGGCGCGCAGGTGAAGGAACACGGCTCGCTGGCACGCGTGCCGGCCGAGGCCGTCGCCAATGTGCGCAACGACATGTACATCGTGTCTGAAGCGATCCGCTTTCTGGAGAAGAACCCAGCCGCGGTATTCGATGCCGACACGACGACCAACCTGAAGGCCTTCAAGAAGCAGATCGACGACGCCACCAAGTTCATTCCGCTGTGGGTCAAGGTCGTGGTCGCGATCGCGCTGGGCCTCGGCACGATGGTGGGCTGGAAGCGCATCGTCGTCACGGTGGGCGAGAAGATCGGCAAGACCCACCTGACCTACGCTCAAGGCGCCTCGGCCGAACTGGTCGCGATGGTGACGATCGGCGCCGCCGACATGTACGGCCTGCCGGTCTCGACCACACACGTGCTCTCGTCCGGCGTCGCCGGCACGATGGCGGCCAACCGCTCCGGCTTGCAGATGTCGACCATCCGCAACCTGCTGATGGCCTGGGTGCTGACCATGCCGGCGGCGATTCTGCTGTCGGGCTCGCTGTACTGGCTGTTCACGCACCTGTTCTGATTCGCCAGGTGGAGATCAGCTACGGGTCCGACAAGGGCGGGCTCATCTGCGGCTACCGGTTCGCGCCGGATGCCGCGGGTGTGGCCATCGGCTTGGCCGATGCGGTCGAGTGGAACCGCCGCCCGTCAGACGATGCGCCAGGCTTCGTCTGGCTGCATTTCAACCTGACGGACGCGAGCGCCGAAGCAGCGATCCGCGCCAACTTCGACGTACCGGAAGAGTTCTTCGAAGCCCTGCACGAAGGTTCGCGCTCGACGCGCATCGAAGACGCCCACGACACGCTTGTGGCCGTCGTGAACGACGTGGCCTTCGAGTTCTCGTTCGACCCGTCGGAAATCGAGACGCTGTGGGTCAGCGTCAGCCAGCGGCTGGCGATCAGCGCGCGCATCCACCCGCTGCGCTCGATCGACCGGCTGCGCCAGGCGGTGAAGGACGGCTGCCGCTTCGAATCGTCCGTCGCGTTCCTGAATCACCTGATGCACGACCAGGGCGATGTGCTGGTACGCATCGCCCGCGAAGCCACCGTGCAGGTCGACAACGTCGAAGACAGCCTGCTGTTCGGGCGGCTCCAACACAAGCGTGCCGACATGGGCAAGCTGCGGCGGGTGCTGGTGCGCCTGCAGCGCCTGCTGGCGCCTGAACCGGGCGCCTTGTTCCGCCTGCTGCGCAACCCGCCGCCGTGGGTCGCGGTGCACGACCTCGAAGCGCTGCGACAGGCCACGGAAGAATTCTCGCTGGTGATCCGCGACCTCGCCGATCTGCAAGAGCGCATCAAGCTGCTGCAAGAGGAGATCGCCGCGCAGGTCGGCGAGCAGACCAACCGCAGCGTCTTCACGCTGACCGTCGTGACGGTGCTGGCGCTGCCGATCAACATCGTCGCCGGGCTGCTGGGCATGAACGTCGGTGGCATTCCGATGGCGCAGAGCGAGCACGGCTTCATCGTTGTCGTTCTGATCGTGTTGACCTTCACCGCCCTGGCCGGCTGGTTCGCATTCCGCAAGAAGGACTGAGTCGCCGAAGCGAAGCCCCTGTGCAACTGGGCAGCGCAGGCGACTCAAACTCAGGTCTCCTCTGCACAACTCCGCAGGTGCTTCGTTGCGGCCTGAGGCGACGGCGCCTTCATCGCCCTGTCATCGGCCACGTGCACGCTGCATCCTTTTCAGGGAAACGTCATGGACCGTCGCCAGTTGCTCCGTCGTGCCACATTCTTCACCGTGGCTGCGGCCACGCAGACAGCGTTCGGCGCAACACCCTCGCGTGATGACGACGATGAAGCTGATGAGCGTGAAGGTGCGCGCTCCGGCCGCCATGCCTTCACGCTCGGCGTGGCCAGCGGTGACCCCAAGGCGCACAGCGTCGTGTTCTGGACCCGCTGCACACGCACCGACGCGCCGTCGCGCCCCGTGCGCCTGGCGCTTCAGGTGTCGAACGACGCGGGCTTCAGATCCATCGTCGCCCATGTGCGCCTGGTCGCGCACAGCGGCCACGACCACACGGTGCGTGCGAAGGTCACCCAACTCGAACCCGGGCGGACCTACCACTACCGCTTTGTCGCCGGTGCCGATGCCAGCCCGGTGGGCCGCGCGAAGACCGCTCCGCACGCCGAGCAACCGCTCACGCAACTGAAGTTCGCCTGGTTCACCTGCCAGGACTGGTCGGTGAACCACTGGGGCGCGATGAGCCTGCTCGCGCGCGAAGATCTCGACTTCGTCGTGCACGTCGGCGACTACATCTACGAAACCGTCGGCGCCGCTTTCCAGACCGGCCAGGCCGAGCCCGCGCACGGCCCGATCACCTTCCCCGACGGCACCACGCTTTCCGACGGCAGCCGCTACGCCACCACGCTGGCGGACTACCGCAGCCTCTACCGCACCTACCGCGGCGATGCGCGCCTGCAAGCCGTGCACGCCCGCTTCGCGATGATCGCGACCTGGGACGACCACGAGTTCAGCGACGACTGCTGGCAAGACCACCAGACCTACAGCAATGCGAACCTGCAGCAGACAGCGCGCCGCCGCGCCGCCAGCCAGGCCTGGGTGGAGTACATGCCGGTGGACTTCGGCGATGTGTCCTTCGACGCCAGCAACCCCGCCTACGACAACCTGCGCATCTACCGTGACTTCCAGTTCGGCAAGCTGATGCACCTGGTGATGACCGACCAGCGCCTGTACCGCGACGACCATGTCGTGCCCGAAGCCGCGATCGCGCAGGCGCAAGGCCACGACCCGATCAACGGCAGCGATTCGGTCGGCGCGCGCTACTTCGTGCAGCAGCCGGTGTTGCAGCAGTTCGAGGCCGCACGAACCGCGGCGCTCGGGCGCACGCCCTCGGTGCTGGGCGCGACGCAGACCCGGTGGTGGAAGGACACGCTGAAGTCATCGAAGGCGACCTGGAAGGTCTGGGGCAACGAGTTGATGCTGTCGCGCCTGTGGCTCGACCTGCGCAACGGCGCGCCGCCGCCCTTCAATGCGCTGTACGTCGTGAATGCCGACGCGTGGGACGGTTACCCGAGCCACAAGGCCGAGTTGATGGATTTCCTGCACCAGCAGGCGATCAGCAATGTGGTGGCGATCACGGGTGACCTGCACAGCTTCCAGTGCGGCGTGGTGCGCGACCGGCCGGACCCGATCACAGGCACGCCGGTGCTGGTCGACTTCGTTGCCGCGGGCGTCAGCAGTTCCAGCTTCTACAGCTACGTGAAGGCCGGCTCGGCCGGTACGCCGCTGGCCGCATTGGTGCAGACGCCGAGCTTCTTCGACGCCGTGCTGCGCGCCAACAACCCCGACTTCGCCTACGTGGACCACGACGCGCAAGGTTATGCCTCGGCCGTGGTCACGCCCACGAGCCTGACCGTCACGTACACCAAGGTGCGACCGTTGAACGCGGACGGCAGCGCGCCGCTGGACCCGCTGCAAAAGCGCACGCGCATCACATTGCTGAGCGGGACCACGACCCCGCTGGTCGAAGACAACGTGTGAGCCGGCGGCGGCATGGGATCGGCCACCCGTGTCGCGGCTAACGCGGCAGCGCAGGCCCGAGTCGTATCATCATTGTCCGACGGCCGAAGGCTCCGGCGGAGCCTTCGGCCACCTCGACCACCCCCGAGACAGGACGATAGAAATGAACGACACCCAAACCGTGACCGTCTTCTATTTCCAGACCCTGGACAGCGGCGTCGAAATGGCGCGCATGGCCGGCTACAAAGCCACACGCGAGCAGATCGCCGCGATGCATGGCGCGAAAATCCTCGAAGGCACGGGCGAGCGCGTACCCGCCTCCGAGCTCGACGAGCAAGGCCACTATCGGCGCATGCCGACAGGTTGGGGTGAACTCTAGAGCCTGTCGCGTCGGCGGCTGCGCCACAACGCGACCGACTCCATCACGCCCCAAAGAATCGCCATGCCGAGCGCGACGGCAGGCTGGAACGCCAGTGAGCGGGTACGGAGCAACATGCTGAGTGACGGTGGTTTGCTTCAGCGACACGCGGACCCCGCCGACCCGCCCGGGTTGACCGGGCTGCAACAGATCATCGAGGAAGGCGGTCCGTTGCTCGAACACCGTGTCGTCGGTGAAGTGGCTTGCCATGGTCATCGCCTTGACTTGCACGCCATTGCCCTCGGCAACCCGGACCCGAGATTGCCGGCGGTCGGGTTCTTCGGCGGTGTGCACGGGCTGGCGCGAATTGGCGCCGAGGTCGTCCTCACCCACTTGCGCAGCCTGGTCCATCGTCTGCGATGGGACGGCGTCTTGTAGCGCCAGCTCGAAACCCTGCGACTGGTCTTCATGCCCTTGGTGAACCCGGGCGGCATGTGGCGTGGCACATGCGCCAGCCCAAACGGTGTCGACCTGATGCGCAATGCCCCGGTCGACGCGGCCGAGCCGGTGCCCTGGCTGATCGGCGGGCAGCGCATGAGCGCCAAGCCAAGAAGCGCACGATTGCTTTCATCATGTCGCGCAAACAGACAAATGCCCGGTGTCATGACATCAGCAAACTGTGTCCGGATCATGGCGGGTAGACGTGGAGCGAGTTCACCCGCTACGCGGAGGCAATTTGTCCCTTTGTAATGACTTGCGGGTCCTTCGCCCTCCTAAGCGGCAAATACAGGTTCGATTCCTGTCGGGGACCAGATGCGGGGCCGCGTGAGCCCGGCTGCTAGCGCGGGGTGGCGGGCGGCTTGACCGGTGACCGCGGACCTTCTCTTCCGTCTTCGAGCGCCTTCAAGGTCGGAACAGCACCCTCCGACCAACCCGGCAAACCGCTTCTCCTGAAGATCACGGTGTCGCGCAGCACGATCTCGAAGAGTGGCACCGCGGGGCTGAGTTGGTAGCGCTCTTTGCGGCCTTCATAGAGGTAATGCAAGGGCGCGGGGTACAGCGATTCCGTCTCGCTGCCGCTCAGGCTCTTGCGCTCGATGAACACGACTTGCAGATGCGGCCAGGTCTGCGGTAGTTGCTTCGCAACAGCGAGCCCGGACGATGATTCACGCCAGACCTTGCAGACCGGGCAGTCTTCGGCCATGTGGATGACCAGGGTGAGCGGTTCATCTTGCCCCAGGGCATTGGCATTCTCTGCGACGGGCGCCTTGCTGGAGAGCGCGGGTGCGTCGGTGGCGGCGGTTGCAGGCGTTTGTCCCAAGCAAGCTGCAAGGCACAACAAAAAGGCTGGCGTGCGGTTCAACGGGGTACCTGGTGGGATGGACTGGCGTTTGAGATGAGAGGGGTGACCCGGCTTGCCAGGGCACGCCCTCTCGAAGGGCCAGGCGTCGGATTGCCTCGGACCATTGCTGTCGTTGCCGCCTAGGTTGGATTGCAGCCAGCCTTGACCATCTGGCTCTCTATGCGACGTATGTCTTCGTGATACTGGTCAATTGCTGCCGACTGGTTGATGTTCGTATCTCGGCTGTCGCGAACAGTCGCGTTGCGATGACCAAAGGCATCGCCTCGCTCTTTGTTTAACTTGGCACAGTCGACCTTCCTGCCCATCGGTTGATCCCCAGGCGTTTGCGCAGTGGGTGCTTGATCGGCTCCTGCCCTGGCTTTGTCAGCATTTGCACGCATCTTTGCTTCTTGCATCTGCTGCTCGCTCGGGCCAGGTGCAATCTCAAGCTCCTTGCCCTGCCCAACACAAGGCGTTGACTGATAGACAGTCTTGCCCATCACCATGCACTTGAAGACGCCTTGTGCCAAAGATTGACAGTGCAAACCCATCAGCAGGCAAATTGCTACGGCTAGGCGAATCGTGATTGCAAGCGCGCGAGTCTTCATCTTTGTATTGACTGAATTTCAGTAGAGCAAGCCGAGGTAATGCGCGGAATCTTTCCGACGCCTAAGGTTTGGCATGAGCGGGCCAAGCCGGTGGTGGTCCGCTCGATGGAAGGGTCAGGCGTCTTCGATGACAGTGCACCGGCTACTTTGGAATGAGCTCCTGCATCACTTTGTCGCCGAACAACTCTCGCACTTCGATTCGCTTCACCATTTGCTGTGTCTGAGCGGCCTCATCTCCAACAACTTTCTTGAGCACCGCATCGAACTTTGCAGTAAGACCGTCGAAAGCAGCCCAGTTCTTGTATTCGTCCAAGAACATGATGTCCCAATCGTCATGGTTCGAAGAGATGCCCGAAAGAATCTTGTGCGAGACGATCAACCCCTGCTTTTGTGCTTCGTCCATAAGCTTCTTCCGAGCGGGGATGACCTCTCGGAGATAGTCATCGGCCAACCCATTCTTAGTCTTGACGAATGAGACTAACCAGACAGACCCTTCTCTGTACGGGCGCTCCTGCGCCCAGGCCGACGTCGAGGCGAGAAGACTCGCGAACAACACAAGCATCGTCATGCGCTGAAAAGAGTTCCACATAGATCCTCCGTTCTTGCCGCGGATTCGTGACACTCCGCCGTTGCGGCCGGCGACGGAGGTCCAGGAAATTGCCAAGACGCCGAACGTTTGAGCTGAGCGGGTGCTACCAGCGCGGCCCGGCGAAGCGGAACATGAACCTGAGAGCTTCGGCGGGCCATGCCGGTGGAGGTCCACTCGAGCGGAATGCGAAGGGACTTCCCACCTTCGGGCAACGGCGACGATGCGCCAAGATTGGTGGTGTTCGAAGTCATCAATCTGCAGCCTATGAAAGGGGAAGTCCCATGGACAAGGTTATCCGAGAAGGTGCGG
>JANYJL010000248.1 GCA_025361845.1 Rhizobacter sp. | reverse complement strand
GGGTGAAGGCTGGCGCCCACGGTCCTCACCCGGTCTCTGCGCTTCGCGTTGCTCCGCTTCGAGCTGCGGCTTGTGGCCGTGCCCTTGTGTCCTGCCTGGCTTCCGCTGTTCATGCGTCGAGGCGAAACCGACGGGCAGATTTCTTCAACCACCACACGAGGCCACCAGCATGAACGCACAGTCCAACCACCCCAGCAACAACACCAGCGATCCGCAGTTCCTCGGCCCCGAGGCTGGCCAACAGGCAGGGGGGAGGGCAGAAGGGGATGCGCGGGACGTTCAAGCGCACGAGCTCGGCGACATGCGGGCAATCCTTCAGATCGCGCTGACGCAGCCCGGCGTGATGAACCAAGCCTACCGGGCGTTCCACAACTACAGCATCGGCAACCAGCTGCTGGCCGCGCTGCAACTGCTGGACAGGGGCCTGCCGCTGGCGCCCATCGCCAGCTTCAACGCCTGGCGCGAGAAGGGCCGCTTCGTGAAGAAAGGCGAGAAGGCCATCAGTCTGTTCATGCCCATCAGCGTGAAGCGCCGCGCTGACAAGGACGCACCGGCCGATTCGGCCGAGGCAGGGGAGGGTGGCACGTTCAGCATGTTCATGCTGCGCCCGAACTGGTTCTCACTGAACCAGACCGAAGGCGACGCGTTCACCGCCGAGACCATTACGCCCGCCTGGGATGTAGTCACCGCCATGGCCGCGCTCGACATCATCGAAGAACCCTTCGAGCACCTGCAGGGCAATCACCTGGGCTATGCCCGTGCGCGATCCATCGGCCTCAACCCGCTGAACCCGCTGAAGCACAAGACGCGGTTTCACGAGATGGCGCACGTAGTGCTCGGTCACACCGCCGTCGCCGACATGCACGACGACGAAGCCCTGACGCGCCAGATCGAGGAGGCCGAAGCCGAAGGCGTCGCCTACCTGCTGTGTGCGCTGCTGGACCTGCCCGGCCAGGCCGAAAGCCGCTTCTACATCCAGGGCTGGTTGCAGGGCGGAACGCTGCCGGAGAAGAGCGCGAAGCGGATCTTCGGCGCAGCCGACCGGATCATGAAAGCCGGCCAGCCGGTGCAGCACTGATCTACCACCAGACCACGACGCACCAGGAGCAAGCCCCTATGGCATCCCAAGACCTCACCCCCGAAGCGCTGGAGGGCTTCTCGCCCAGCTGGACGGCAAGCCCGCGCACGAGGCCTGCCCGCACTACACGAGCAGCCCCGCCGGCATGGCCTGGCTGGTCGGCGCGTGGTTGCAGAAGACCGGGCGCCCGGCGCCGCGCGATGTCCGCATGTCGCGCGGCTACACCGTGCGCGTCGGTGATATGCGCGTGTCGGTCGCGGATGCCGCGGCCTTGGTTCGTGTTCAGTGAAGGAGAAGCCGCAATGAGTGACCACGCCTATCGTTTGCTTCTCATGAAACGCGCGCTTGCCCGCAGCGACGCCGAACTGTTCGGCCATCGGCCTCGATATCTCGAAGTGGCCAGGCGCCTCGCGGCGCTCTTGCTTTCCACGGAGCTGCCATGAAAGTCTCGAGGCGATGGATCGAGTGGGCGCATGGATCGGGAGCCGAGGATGGTCAGCCGCTGGCGATGAGCTTGTGTGCCCTGGCCAGCGCGCCCGGTGCGGGCTCGATCGAGGTTGCCGATCCGGCGTTGATCGCCGAGCTGGTCGACGTGGCCGGGCTTTACGTCAATCCGTGCCGTGGCGATGCACTGCACGACATGGGGCCGTGGTGGATGGGGCAGCCGCGCCGGATAATTTTTGAAGGAAGGGCTTCGCTTCGGTTGGCCGACAGCGCAGCGAAATCGCCGACGGTAGATGGCTAACCAGAATGACAACAACAGGGCGCTTCATGCTTCGCACTTCTGCACCAGGTGGCCGCCGTGGCACAGATCTCAGGGTCTCCCAGCAGCCGAGAGACACCTTTTGATCTGGTAGTCGCGGTCGCGAACCGAGTACCCGGAACAGACTGACTGCAGTCGGTCGAATTTGGCGGCCGAATGTTGGCGGTTGCCTAGACAGGTCGGCCAGCGTTCGCATGGCCCACGGACCGCTCTAGCCCTTGTCAACGCAAAGCCGACGGTCGGAACCATCCGCAGCCTCGGCAATTTGGTCCCGGAGTGCAGCGTACGGGTCGGTAGGCGGCCGCGATTGAAGCTTGGAGCGCGGCGCAAATCCTTTCCGACCGATCACCTCTGGGCCCATCGCAAGAGAAGGCATTGTTCAGCAACCGCAGCCTGACAATCGGGTCCGACTCCGATGCCGAGGTATGGACCCGACCACCAAATGCGAGACTGCCGTAACGCAGGCTCGTTCCTTCTACGTCATTCGGCACGACAAACCCCAGCGGCACGTCACCGAAGACGCGGCCCGCGCGGCAGCCCTGAGGCGTTGTAACGCCGCCGATAGGCGATCCAGCGCCCGGCCATGACCATGACCAGCAACACCGCCGAGCCGGCGACCCACATCAGCGTTTCGAACGCTGGTGGCTTCCACGCCGACGACGCCGTCGAGGCGGGCGCGGCCGCCTGAACCGGGGTCGGCATCGGCGCCGATGCGATGGCAGGCGGCATCTGGGACGCTGCGTGCACGGCCGGTTGCGCATCGCCCGATAAGACCGAGGGCGACGCGACGGTCTGGTCAGGCCGTTGCCTGTCACGAGCTTCGCGAACCGGCGCACTGGCCAGGTTCGGGGGCACAGCGACCCCGGCGAGCAACACCAGCGTCCATTTCCCGCCGCCGCAGTTGCCGACGACGCGTCCACCGGCCGTGAGGGTCTCGCCGGACGGCACGGACGTGACGTGGAACGGCCCTGAACCGGCGGCGATTCGCGCCGTCAACTTGGCCTTGAACTGGTCGCACGACGGTGTCTGCGCCTGGGCCGTCCCGGTGGCGAACAGGGCCGCGAGCACGAGTCTGCGGGGGATGCGGTGCGTAGGCATCAACGGTAATTGTGTCAAAGCGAGCTGGCTTCGGTCCTCGTCGCGGCACCCGAACAAAGTCTTGCGTTTTGGCCCTGACAGCCACGCGAGAACCCACGTTGCGGATCAACGGCTGGCATGGCCGCGGTAAGTCGATCCCGAGCTCCAGGCACGAGGTCGCTCTCATGGGCGCAATTGCGAGCAGAGACTCGACCGCGACTCCCCGTATGGTTGTTAAGGGCGATAGGGGGCCTGAGCATGGCGTCCACAGCGGTGCGTAATCTCCCGAGCGTCAATGTCGGAGAGGCGAATGAAGCATCGACTTGTCCTTCATCCGAGAAGTGACCGGTCCAGCGCGCTGATCGACGGACGGCCGACCAGCGCCATCGCCATCTCCAGTTCGGTTCGCAGGATTCCCACGGCGCGCGCGACGCCGTCGGCGCCGTCGACCGCCAGGGCGTACGCATAGGGACGGCCGATCAGCACCGCCGACGCGCCCACCGCCAGCGCCTTGAGCACGTCCGTCCCCCGGCGGATGCCGCCGTCCACGAGTACGGGGACACGGCCCGCGACGCGGTCGATGATCTCCGGCAGCGCGGCGATCGTGGCGGGCGCGGTGTCGAGGTTGCGGCCGCCGTGGTTCGACACGATCACGCCGCCCAGGTTCATTGCCGCCGCGATCTGGGCGTCCTCCGGGTGCAGGACGCCCTTGAGAAGCACTGGCACCGAGCTGCTCGACTGGAACTCTTCGATGTCCTTCCAGGTCACCGAGACGCGCTTGGAGCTGCCGCCGGAGCTTCTCGCCTTCACGTTCTGCGGATTCATCGGAACGGGGAGGCCCGGGGGAAGCGTGAAGCCTGCTCGCTGTTCGCGGTTGCGCGGCCCGATCACCGGCGTGTCGACCGTGACGCAGAGCGCCTTGCACCCGGCGGCTATGGCTCGCGCGATGATCTCTTTGTTCGCGCCCCGGTCGGCCTGCACATAGAGTTGGAACCAGAGCGGCGAGGCGGCGGCGCGGCCGACGTCCTCGACCGAGACGTTCGCGCTCGAACTGAAGACGAACAGCGCCTGGGCCGCCCCGGCCCCGCGGACGGAGGCCAGCTCGCCCTCCCAATGGAAAGCTTCTGGTAGGCGACCGGCGCCAGCAGGATCGGGTGGGGCAGGTCGAGCCCAAGCAGCGTCACGCGAGTGTCGACCGAGGAAACGTCGACCAACACCCGGGGCCGGAGGCGGATCCGGTCGTACGCCTCGCGGTTCCAGCGAATCGTGTGCTCGTCCGCGGCGCCCCCCACGAGGAAGTCGAACGTCGCGGCTGACAGATTTTGCCGCGCCGCCTCTTCGAACCCCTGGAGGCCGACTGGGGCCACCGCCGGCTTCCGGCCGCGATTTTTGAAACGCCGGCCTGCCATACCGCCAGGTGCATTCCTCAAAGTCCGCATGTTCATTTGATAGGACCTCCCCGTGACGATCACCCGCGTCGAGTCGTGATTGATGTCGTGCCGAGCATGGTAGTTTCAAACGTCCTCCGCAAAGCCCAATGCGATATGGCCCGACGATTGACGACGCAGCACCAAGCCTCCCAAAGGATCCGGCAAAACCGCTTCAGCCCCGATCGCCGCCCGGTCGAACTCTTCACAACTCGCGGGCCGGCCCCTCGTCATTTGGTTTGAGGGGCCCAAGAGCCGACGCTCGCGGGCGCCTGGTCTTGGCCGGCACTGTGGGTTCGCGCCGCGGCCAGGCAGCGGACCTTCATCCTGACCACCGGGTTTGCCAACGGCAGGTCGCGGCGACCACATCGAACTGGCAGTCGCGGCCATCGACAGCCATTCGTGAACGGCGACTCAAGGGCACCTCACTTGCTGACCGGGTAGGTAGCTCTGGGGCCGAAACCGAGAGCGACCCTTGTGAACAGCCGCGAACGGCCACGTGGAAAGCGACGGAACGCGCGCCAAACCCAAGCACTTCAGGGCTCCGTACTTTGACCTTGGGCCTCGCTAAAGGCGTTTGAAGTTCCCGGGCTCATACCATCGCATTTCTCTTTGGAGCGGGCCCTATATCCCGAGGATT
>JANYJL010000228.1 GCA_025361845.1 Rhizobacter sp. | reverse complement strand
AATAACGGCTGCGCGTATGCGAGCGCATGCTGCACAGCGCGAAGCCGCGTTCGTGCCGGACGTAGATCAGTTCGTCCGAGACCGGCGGCGTGTCCGAGAGCAGGCCCAGCCAGCCGAAGGGGTAAACGCGCTCGAAGTTGGTAATCGCGTTTTTCGGCACGCTGGCGCGGCAGACGCCGTGAAAGCCGTCGCAGCCGGCGATGAAATCGCAGTCGATCTCGTAACGAACGCCGTCCTTGCTGTAGGCGACGCGCGGGTGATCGGTGTCGAATTCATGCACGCTGACCTCCTGCGCTTCATAGATGGTCGGCAGGCCGGCGCTGCGGCGCGCGTCCATCAGGTCCTTGGTCAATTCGGTCTGACCGTAGACCATCACCTGCTTGCCGCCGGTCAGCGTGTGCAGGTCGATGCGGCGGTGGCTGTTGCGAAAGCCGAGTTCGAAGCCGCCATGCACCAGCCCCTGCACGTGCATGCGTACGCCGACGCCGGCTTCGTCCATCAACTCGACCGTGCCTTGCTCCAGCACGCCGGCGCGGATGCGGCCGAGCACGTACTCACCGCTGCGTTGTTCGATCACGATGGCGTCGATGCCGGCCTGGTGCATCAGCGCGCCGAGCAAGAGGCCCGAAGGGCCGGCGCCGATGATGGCGACTTGGACTTTCATGGATGGCTCCGATTTTCTTGATGAATGGATTCAGAGCAGGGCGCGGAGGCTGGCCTGCGTCTGCTTCAGCGCCGGCAGGCACACCTCCAGCAGCCGGTCGGCCGGCACGCTGGCCGCGTGCACGCTCACGTTGATGGCGGCGACCACCTGGCCGGCCGCGGTGATCAGCGGCACGGCGAGCGTGCGCAGGCCGAGTTCGAGCTCCTGGTCGACGAGTGCGTAGCCCTGCTTGCGGGCACGCGTGATTTCAGCGCGCAGCTTGTCGGGGCGTGTCAGCGTCTGCGGTGTCAGTGCGGTGAGTCTCTGGCGTGTCAGCCAGGCTTCGGCCTGTTCGCTCGGCAGCGCGCCGAGCAGCACGCGGCCGTTGGCGGTGCAATAGGCCGGCACGCGCGTGCCGGGTTGCAGCGTGGCCGAGACGATGCGGCCCACGCTCGCAGCCGCAATGCAGATCACGTCGTTGCCATCCAGCACGCCGGCTGACGACGCTTCTTTCAGTGACGAAGCGAGCCGGTTCAGCTCCGGTTGCACGAGGCGCGGCAACTGCGCCGAGCGCATGTAGCTCTGGCCGAGGCGCAGCACCTTGGCGGTCAGCGCGTAGGTCTTGCCGTCGCTGGCCACGTAGCCCAGGTGCGTCAGCGTGATCAGGTAGCGGCGTGCCGCGGCGCGTGTGAACCGGCAGCGCGCGGCCACCTCGCCGATCGTCAGCCGCGGCTGCAGTTGATCGAAAGCCTCGATCACGGCCAAGCCCTTTTCCAGCCCCGCGATCAGGTCGCGGCGCAGTGGCGGTAGCTTGTCGGCAGGCGCAGTGGGCATGCGGGCACTGTAGTGCGGCACCCCTCGCGGCGCATCGGCGCACCGACAATTTGGGCGATATTCGCCCGCGGATCAGGCGCTCAGCTTGAACACCGCCACCGCCTGCACCAGTTGCTGCGCCTGCTGCTGCAGGTTCATCGCCGCGGCGGTGCTTTCTTCCACCAGTGCAGCGTTCTGCTGGGTGGCGCGGTCCATCTGCGACACCGCCTCGCCCACTTGCGAGACTCCGGTGCTCTGCTCGGCGCTGGCGGCGCTGATCTCGCCGACGATGTCGGTCACGCGCCGGATCGCGCCGACGATCTCGCCCATCGTCTTGCCGGCTTCGCCGACCAGGGCCGTGCCTTGTTCGACGCGCGAGACGCTGGCATGGATCAGCAGCTTGATCTCCTTCGCCGCCTCGGCGCTGCGCTGCGCGAGGCTGCGCACCTCGGCCGCCACGACCGCAAAGCCGCGGCCCTGCTCACCGGCACGCGCCGCTTCCACGGCGGCGTTCAGCGCCAGGATGTTGGTCTGGAAGGCGATGCCGTCGATCACCGAAATGATGTCGGCGATCTTCTTGCTGCTGTCGTTGATGGCCTTCATCGTCTCGACGACCTGGCCGACGACCTGGCCGCCCTTCACCGCCACCTGCGAAGCGCCGATCGCCTGCTGGTTCGCCTGCTTGGCGTTGTCGGCGTTGTTCGTCACGGTCGAGCCCAGCTCTTCCATCGTGGCCGCGGTCTTCTGCAGTGCGTTGGCCTGTTGCTCGGTGCGGTCCGACAGATCCTGGTTGCCTTGCGCGATCTGTGCGCTCGCCGTCGCCACGCTCTCCGAGCCGCGGCGCACCGAACTCACCGCGTCCACCAGACCGCGCTGCATCGCCACCAGTTGCGCCATCAGGCTCTCGGTGTCACCCGAGTCGAGGTGCACCTCGGTGCTCAGGTCGCCGGCTGCCACCGCGCTGGCGAGTTGCACGGCCGAACGCGGTTCACCACCGAGCTGGGCGCGCAGGTGGCGCGTGATCACGAGCGCCATGCCCGCGCCCAGCGCGAGCGCCAGCACCAGCAGGCCCAGCACGGCGCGGCGCGCGTGCACGAAGGTGGCGCTGGCTTGTGCAGCCGCGGCCGCACCGCCATCGAAGTTGAATTTGCTGAGCCGGGTGATGGCGCCCAGCGTCTCGTCCAGCGCCATCGAGGCGGCGCCGTCGCTGATGTCGGCGGCGTCTTGTTGCTTCTTGCTTTGCCCCAGGGCCAGCACCTGCGCGGCCGACTTCTGGTAGGCCGCCCAGCCCTTCGTCACGGTGGCCAGCAACTGGGCGTCCTGCTCGCCTGCGACGATGGACAGGTAGCCGACCAGCGATTCCGTCGCCGCCTTGCTGGCCGCGACGATCTTCTCTTCGTACTCCGACTGGTAGCTCTTGTCGGCGGTGCGGCTGTGCTTGACCTCCATCTCGCGCGCTTCCATGACCGCGAGGCGCGCCTCGGCCAGCAGGCCCACGCCGTGCAGCCACTTGTTCGACAGCTCGCGTGCCTGCTGGTCTTCGCGCACCAATGCCCACAGCGAGACGCTGCCCAGCGCCGCCATCAGCAACAGCACCACGGCGAAGGCCGAGGCGATTTGGCGGCCCACGCCCATGCGGTCGAAGGCTGCGAACACGCCGGAGGGAAGCTTGATCATGCTGAGAGTCCTTGCAGTGAGCGGGCGCGGGCGGTGCCCGAACGGTCTTACTTCTTGTGGCCGATGTAGCTCACGCCGATGATCTTGCCGCCCGCATCCTTGATCGGGTTGTAGCAAGCGTCGAAGGCGGTGCCGAGCACGTCGATCGGGCCGCAGAACTGCTGGCCCTTGCTGACCAGCTCGTAGGCGGCGTTGTGCGCGAGCTGGGTGCCCACGCCGCGCTTGCCTTCGGGGGTGAGCACATTGGTGCTGACGCGCACGAACTCGTCGCCGTCCTTCACGAACACGGTGGCGGTGGCGCTGTGGGCCTTGCGCACGGCATCGACGACGTCGTAGTTGTTGTTGATCTTGCGGTCGCCGAAATAGATGGCGGGCACCTTCTTGCCGCCCACCTCTTCGCTGCCATCGAGCTTGGGCGCGCCGATCTTGGCCAGGCGCGCGTCGAGGTCGGCGATCGTCTCTTTCGGGTCGTAGGCGTGGGCGCTGCCGAGGGCGGCAAGCATCAGGGCGGCAGCGGTGGCGAGGGGGGCGAATTTCATGGGGGTGGCCTCAGGCAGGGGTTGAAAGGGGCAGGGCTTCAGGGCCAGGAAAACGGGCCTTGACGCGAGCATTTCGGCAGATTGCCGCCGGGCTTGAATGCGCTCCATGCCGGTGCGGCCGAACCCTCAAGTCCCGCCCTGCGGTGCCGAAGATTCCGGCAAGCTCCGCCGGCCTCTTGCCTGCGCCGCCATTGCATGAGCACCATTGCCACCCAACACGAACTCATCAACGTCCAGGCCCTTCGGGTCGGCATGTTCGTGCACCTGGATGGCGGCTGGATGTCGCACCCGTTCCCGCTCAGCCACTTCCGGATCATTTCGGACGACCAGATCGCCACCATCCGCTCGCTCGGCTTGAAGCAGGTGCGCTGGGATCCGAGCGAAAGCCAGCTGCCCGCTGCCAACGAAGACAGCGCTACGCCGGCCGTGGACGCTGGGGGCCGCAGCGCCGGACCGGCCGCCCCAGCGGCCGATGCCGCTGTCCCGCCGCCGCCCGAACCCACCGATGCCGCCAGCCTGCGCCGCGCGGCGCTGGCGCGCCAGCACGAGGCGCTGCGCCTGTGCGAGCGCCAGTTCGCCGAGGCCGGGCGTGAGCTGAAACTCACCAACGAAATGGTCAACGGCAAGCCGCGCGCGGCGCGCGAGCAGGCCGAGGCGCTCTCGACTGCCCTGGTCTCCAAGATGGTCGGCGCGCAGGACCTGTGCGTGCAACTGCTCAGCGACCACGCCGGCGACAAGGCCTCGATGCACGCGCTGAACGTGACCATCATCTCGCTGCTGATGGGCCGCAGCTTCGGCCTGCCTGCGGAGGACATGCTCGACCTCGGTGTCGGCGCCATGCTGCACGACATCGGCAAGGCCGAACTGCCCGAGCGGCTGCGCCAGTTCGACGAACGCCTGTCGCCCTCCGAGCTGAATGTCTACCAGGAGCACGTCGCCCACGGCCTGACGCACGGCCGCCGCATGGGCCTCACCCCCGGCGCGATTCAGGTGATCGCGCAGCACCACGAACATGCCGACGGCAGCGGCTTTCCGCACGGCGTGAGCACCGAGCGCATGTCCGCGATGGCGCGCATCGTGGCCCTGGTGAACCGCTACGACAACCTCTGCAACCCGAAGCTCTCGGCCCATGCGCTGACCCCGCACGAGGCGCTTGCGATGCTGTTCGCGCAAGACCGCACGCGGGTGGACACCTCGATCCTCGGCGCCTTCATCAAGATGATGGGTGTGTACCCGCCCGGCTCCACGGTGCAGCTCACCGACGACCGCTATGCGATGGTGATGTCGGTCAACGCCTCGCGGCCGATCAAGCCCAATGTGCTGGTGCACGACGTGGGCGTGCCGCGCGAAGAAGCCCTGGTGCTGTCGCTCGAAGCCGAGCCCAGTGTCGGCATCCGCCGCAGCATCAAGCCGATGCAGTTGCCGCCTGCCGCGCTGGAATACCTGTCGCCGCGCCACCGCGTGGCCTATTTCTTCGAGCCGGCGCGTGGCGCCGAGGCGCCTGGGTGAGCACGCCGAGGTCGGCCGGCACGGCGCTGATCGACGCCATGCTGCACGCGGTGTGGCTGGTGGACTCGCGTGATCTGTGCATCGTCGCCGCCAACATCGCTGCCGACGTATTGATGGGCGCCGAGCCCGGCGACTTGATCGGCCGCGACATGCTCGAACTCGCGGCCACGCCCGAAGACCTGTGCTTCTGGAACGAAGTGGCTGCCGGCCTGGCCGAGACCATCGAATCCGAGACCTGGGTGCGCCGCACCGACGGCACGGCCGCGCCCGTGACGCGGCGGGTGAGCTGCCTGGCGGCCCAGGCCGGCGCCGCCGAAGGCCGCGCGCTCTACGTGGTGGCGATGCACGACCGCAGCGCCGAGCGCCGCGCCGAACGCGAACTCGAAGCGGTGGCGGCCGACCTGCAAGCCACGCTCGAATCGACCGCGGACGGCATTCTCGTCACCGATCTCGTGGGCCACATCCGCAGCTTCAACCAGCGCTTTGCCCAGCTCTGGAGCGTGCCAGCGGACCTGCTAATGCGCCGCGACGACGACGCCGTGCTTGGCTGCATGCGCCGCGGCGTGCCGGACCCGGCCGGCTACATGCGCCGCCTGGCCGCGCTCGACGAGCCCGATGCGCTGCCCGCCACCGATGTGCTGACGCTGGCCTCGGGCCAAGTGCTCGAACGCGTGACGATGCCGCAGCGCAGCCGCGGTGAAGTGATCGGCCGCGTGACCTCGTTCCGCGACATCACCGAACGCGTGCACGCCAGCCAGCGCATCGAGACGCTCTCGCACAACGACGCGCTGACCGGCCTGCCGAACCGGCGCTGCCTGGCCGACCGCATCGAACAATCGCTCGCCACCGCGCGCCGCGACGGCACGCCGTTCGCGCTGCTGCACCTCGACCTGGACCGCTTCAAGCCGATCAACGACACGCTCGGCCAGGCCCTGGGCGACCGCGTGCTGGTGGACGTGGCCGAGCGCATCAAGGGCTGCGTGCGCGAGATCGACACGGTAGCGCGCCTGGGCAGCGATGAATTCGTCGTGCTGGCGCAGCGCAGCGACGCAGCCGGCGCCGAGGCCACCGCGCGGCGTGTGCTGGAGGCCTTGCAGGCCTCGTTCACCCAGGGCGGCATGAGCTTCACGGTGACGGCCAGCATCGGCATCGCGCTCTACCCCGAACACGGCGGCAGCCTGGATGAACTGCTCAGCTGCGCCGACACCGCGATGCACGAAGCCAAGGGCGCCGGCCGCGGTGCCTTCCGCCTGCACCAACCGCGCAGCGCACTCGGCGACAGCGGCCTGCGCGCGCGCATGCTGCTCGATCATTCGATGCGCCAGGCCTTGGCGCAGCAGCGTTTCCGCCTGAACTACCAGCCGCAGGTCGACATGCGCACGGGCCAGGTGCTCGGCGCCGAAGCCCTGATCCGCTGGCGCGACCCCGAGCGGGGCGAGGTGGCGCCGGGGCAGTTCATTCCGGTCGCCGAAGAGAGCGGCTTCATCGTCGCGATCGGGCATTGGGTGCTGCGCCAAGCGGTCACGCAGGCGGCGCTGTGGCGCGCGCGTGGCCTCTCGCTCGTGATGTCGGTCAACGTCTCGGCGCTGCAATTCCAGCAGCCGGGTTTTGTCGAAGGCGTGGCGGCGGTGTTGCGTGAAGCGCAGCTACCGCCCGCGTTGCTGGAGCTGGAGCTGACCGAGTCGATCCTCGTGCAGGACGTGAACGACGCCTTGCTGCGTTTGCAGGCACTCGCTGCGCTCGGTGTGCGGCTCGCGATCGACGACTTCGGCACCGGTTATTCGAGCCTGTCGTACCTGAAGCGCTTTCCGATCGGGCGGCTCAAGATCGACCGCAGCTTCGTCGCCGGGCTGCCGGCCGACGAGAGCGATGCCGCGCTCGTGAACGCCATCATCCACATGGGCCGCGCGTTGCGCCTGGAGACGGTGGCCGAGGGTGTGGAAACCGAAGCGCAGCGCCAGTTCCTGCGCCAGGCCGGCTGCGAGCAGTTTCAGGGTTTCCTGTTCGCCCCGGCGCTGGCCGTGCCGGACTTCGAAGCCCTGCTCGCGCGCTCCGCCGCGGGCCAGCGTGTGGTGCAACTGCACCAGCGCTGATCTCGCGTTGATCACGCGCTGAGCAAGCGCTGAGCAAGCCCGGCCGCGGCGCGCGGCACAATGGCTGACGCTTTCCACCGCTGCGCGTTCGCGCCGCCACCTCGCCATGATCTACAAGTTCAAATCCAAGGCCGCCGGCGACGTCATCATGATGGGCCCGGCTGGCGACCAGGTGCTGCGCTGCATTGGCCGTGAGCCCTCTGCGCAGGGCATCGTCGAAGCGCCGGCCATGCCGGCGGCGATGCTGGCCATCGAGCAGGCCGTTGCCGCCGATGAAGCGGCCCGCGAAGCCGCAAAGAAGGAAGCTGCCGCCGAAGGCCGCCACCTGCCGCCGGGTGATGGTGTGACGCTGCGCCAGCGCGCCTGGCCCTTGCTGGAGATGATGAAACGTTCGCAGGCCGCCGGCCAGCCCGTCGTCTGGGGCGTTTGACATGGTGCCCCCACGCTCACTTCGTTCACTGCCCCCAAGGCCCAGAAGGGGCCTCTTCGTGGCCCCTGGGGCGCGTCAGTCCCTTGGGACGGCCCGGCGGGCCTGACATGGAAGCGACGCGCGTCCTCGCCATCCGCCATGGCGAAACGGCCTGGAATGTCGATACCCGCATCCAGGGCCAGCTCGACATCCCGCTCAACGACACCGGCCGCTGGCAAGCGCACCGCCTCGCACTCGCGATGGCCGAAGAGAGCCTCGATGCGATCTACAGCAGCGACCTGCTGCGTGCGTATGAAACCGCACAGGCCGTGGCTTCGGGCAGCGGTCGGCCGATCGTCACCGACACCGGCCTGCGCGAGCGCGGCTTCGGCGAGTTCGAGGGCCTCACGTTCAAGGAGATCGAACAACGCTGGCCCGAGCAGAGCGAACGCTGGCGCCGCCGCGACCCGAGCTTCGGCCCGGCCGGTGGCGAGGTGCTGAGCGACTTCTACGACCGCAGTGTCGCGACCGTGTTGCGCCTGGCTGCGGCACACCCGGGCCAGACCATCGCCGTCGTCGCGCACGGCGGCGTGATGGACTGCCTGTACCGCGCAGCCACCCGCCTGGCACTCGACGCCCCCCGCACCTGGCAGCTCGGCAACGCCAGCATCAACCGCCTCTTGCACTCGCCACAGGGCTTCACCCTGGTCGGCTGGAGCGATACCTACCACCTCGAAGAAGCCTCGCTCGATGAAAGCGCCGACGGTGAAACCGGGGCCGAGCGCACCGGGTTGCCGAAGGCCGCGGGCGGCGTGGCGTGATGGACCTGCCGGCGCGGGTGGGCGAGGGTGTCGAGACCATCGACACGCCGGCCCTGGTGATCGACCTCGACGCGATGGACCGCAACCTCGCGGCGATGGCCGACTTCGCGCGGGCGCATGGCATGCGCCTGCGCCCGCACGCGAAGATGCACAAGTGCGCAGCGATCGCGAAGCTGCAAATCGCCGCCGGCGCGGTCGGTGTGTGCGTGCAGAAAGTCAGCGAGGCCGAAGCGCTCGCCGATGCAGGCATCGGCGACATCTACATCAGCAACGAAGTCATCGCCGAGACCAAGCTCGCACGCGTGGCCACGCTGGCGGGCCGCGTGAAGCTCGCCATCGCGGTCGATTCCGCACTCGGCGTGCAGCGCCTGGCCCATGCGGTGAAGGCGGCCGGCACGGCGCTCGATGTGTTCGTCGAGATCGATGTCGGCCAGGGCCGCTGCGGCGTGGCGCCGGCTGCGGCGGGCGCACTCGCGCATCAAGTGGTGTCGCATGGCCAGCCCGAGCGCGGCCTGCCTGCCACCGGCCTGAGATTTGCCGGCTTGCAGGCTTATCACGGCCGCGCACAGCATCTGCGCAGCGCGGCCGAACGCGAGGCGGCCATCCGCCATGCGGTGGCTCTCGTGCGCGCGGCGCAGGCGAGTGTCACCTCGGCCGGCATCAGCTGCCCGCTCGTCACGGGCGCGGGCACCGGCAGCTTCGTCTACGAAGCGGCAAGCGCGGTCTACGGCGAATTGCAACCCGGCAGCTACCTGTTCATGGACGCCGACTACGCTGCGAACGATGCCGCGCCGCGCGCACCGCGCTTCGAACATGCGCTGTTCATCAAGAGCCAGGTGATGAGCCGCGGCATTTCACACGCCGTGATCGATGCGGGCCACAAATCGCATGCCATCGACTCGGGCCTGCCGCGCGTGTGGTCGCTCGCGGGCGCGCCACCACTCGAATTCAGCAACGGCGGCGACGAGCACGGCATCCTGCTCGCGCCGAGCGGCGTCACCTTGCCCGAACTCGGTGCCACGGTGTGGCTCGTGCCCGGCCACTGCGACCCGACGGTGAACCTGCACACGCACTTCGTCGGCGTGCGGGGTAGCCTGGCCGCCGGCCGCCGGCCGCGTGACGTGTATCTGGCCGATTGATGCGCGAGGTCGTGTGTTCTGACACAGACCGCCCCCGGTTTCGTCGGCATAGTCCCGCCGAAGCAATTTCTTTCAAATCGGGAGCGGGTTTCATGTCACGGACATCCTGGGCGAGCGCGCCCCGCCTGCGCGCGAGTGCGTTGATGTTGTGGGGCGTCAGCGTCGCCCTGAGCGCCGGGGCGCAAGCCCTGCCCGAGGATCCGCAGCAACGCCGCTGCTGGCTCGAGCACACGGCCGAGCGCACCGCGCCCGACTTGCGCGAGCCGACGGCGGTGCGCTTCAGCAACCTGCAAAACGGCGATACGTTGCGCGCGCCCTTCTGGGTCGAGTTCGGCATCCGCGGCATGGGTGTCATCCCGGCCGGCAACCCGAACCCGAAAGCGGGCCACCACCATCTGCTGATCGATACGCCGCTGCCGCTGGACTACCAGAACAAGATTCCGTTCTCGGACACGCACCGCCACTTCGGCAAGGCGCAGACCGGCACCCTGCTCGATCTGCCACCCGGCAAACACACGCTGCGCCTGCTGTTCGCCGACCACGAGCACCGGCCGTATTTCGTCTACAGCCCCGAGATCAGCGTCACCGTGGCTGGCAAGCGCAGCGGGCCGCCGCTGGCCATCGCCCCCGATCATTTCGACGCGAGCTGCGCGGCCTGGTACCAGGATCAGATGAGTGCCCCGCGCGCGGCGACACCCGCCGTCTACGTGAAGAACTTTCGCAGCGGCGAGCCGCTCAACAGCCCGCTTGTCGTCAGCCTGGGCGTCATCGGCTTCGGTGTGGCGCCTGCCGGCAGTGCGGCCAAAGACAGCGGCCACTTCGTGCTGAGCGTGACGAAGAACAAGCAGCCCGTCTCGCACCTGGTGTTGGCCGATGGCCGTACCGAGACCTTGCTGGACCTGCCGCGTGGTGACTACGACGTCGAGATCGGCTTTCTCGCACCCGATGGCAAGCCGCTGCTGAAGTCCGCGCCACTGCAATTGCAGATCGTCAAACAGGGCCGCTGACGGCCGACGTACGGCTCACTCGCCGAACAGTTCGCTCGCGGGGCTGCTCTTGGGTGGCACGACACCGAGGTGGCGGTAGGCCGCCAAGGTGGCGATGCGCCCGCGCGGTGTGCGTTGCAGGAAGCCCTGCTGGATCAGGTAGGGCTCGATCACGTCCTCGATCGTGTCGCGCTCTTCGCCGATCGCGGCGGCCACGTTGTCCAGCCCGACCGGGCCGCCGTCGAAGCGGTGGATCACGGCTTCGAGCAGCTTGCGGTCCATCACGTCGAAGCCTTGCGGGTCCACGTCGAGCATCACCAGCGCCTTGTCGGCCAGCGCCTTGTTGATGCGGCCGTTGCCCTTCACATCGGCATAGTCGCGCACCCGGCGCAGCAGCCGGTTGGCGATGCGCGGTGTGCCGCGTGAACGGCGCGCGATCTCGAAGCCGCCTTCGGCATCGGTCGGCACGTTCAGCAAACCGGCCGAACGTTGCACGATGCGGGCGAGTTCTTCGGGTGTGTAGAACTCCAGTCGCGCGACGATGCCGAAGCGGTCGCGCAGCGGGTTCGTCAGCATCCCGGCGCG
>JANYJL010000210.1 GCA_025361845.1 Rhizobacter sp. | reverse complement strand
CATAACTCGCGATCGACTTGCCGTCGGCTTGCAGCGAGCCATCCATCATCACCGAACTAAACCCCAGGTCGATGGCACCGGCGCAGACGTCGGGACTTTGGCCGTGGTCCTGATGCATCACGAGCGGCACCTGGGGCCAGCTCTCGACTGCAGCCTGGATCAGGTGTTTGATGAAGGGCTCGCCGGCGTATTTGCGCGCCCCCGCGCTGGCCTGCAAAATCACCGGAGCGCCGACTTCAGCGGCCGCCGTCATGACGGCCTGCACCTGCTCGAGGTTGTTCACGTTGAAGGCGGGGATGCCGTAGCCGTTTTCGGCGGCATGGTCCAGAAGCTGGCGCATGGATACGAGGGGCATGGTGTGTCGTCCGAGAGTTGAAGAGAACCGGCGCGGCCCGTAACCACCGCGTAACCGGGCGAAGTTTAGCGGCTGTCGATAGCGCCCGGCCACCGCGCTTCGGGGGCCAGCGCCGCACGCAAGATCAGCCGACGCGCTCGGCGCGGTAGCCACGTGCTTCCATCGCGGCCAGCACCTCGACCACGTGCGCCATGCCGCGTGTCTGCACCACCACCTCGATCTGCGCACGCTCGACCGAGAGCGAACTGAAGGCGCGCTGGTGCTGCACCTCGTCGATGTTGGCGCCGAGCTGGCCGAGCAGGGTGGCCACTTCGGCGAGCGCGCCGGGCACGTCCCGCACGTCGACGCGCAGGCGCACCAGCCGGCCGGACTTGACCATGCCGCGCTGGATGATCTCGCCCAGCACCAGCGGCTCGATGTTGCCGCCGCACAGGATCAGGCCGACGTGTTTGCCTTTGAAGCGTTCACGGTGTTTCAGCAGCGCGGCCAGGCCGACGGCGCCCGCGCCTTCGACCACGGTCTTCTCGATTTCGAGCAGCATCAGGATGGCCTGCTCGATGTCGTCTTCGCTGACGAGCAACATGTCGGCCACACGTTCGCGGATCAGCGGCAGCGTCAGCGCACCGGGCAGCTTGACGCCGATGCCGTCGGCAATCGTCGCCTGCGCGCTCTCGCGGTGTTCGCCGTGCATCGCATTCCAGACCGCGGGGAAACGTTCGGTCTGCACGCCGATCACTTCCACCGCCGGGTTGATGGCCCGCGCCGCCGTGGCCACGCCGCTGATGAGACCACCGCCGCCGACGGCCACGAGCAGGGTATCGATGCGCGGCTGCTGCGCCAGCATCTCCCGGCCGATCGTGCCCTGCCCGGCCGCGACGGCGAGGTCGTCGTACGGGTGCACGAGCGTGAGGCCGCGTTCCTGCGCGAGTTGCAGGCCGTGGGTGCGCGCGTCGTCGAAGGTGTCGCCTTCGAGCACCACCGTCGCACCGAAGCGGCGCGTGTTGTCCACCTTCACGGCCGGCGCGAAACGCGGCATCACGATCGTCGCCGGAATGCCCAGGCGCTGCGCGTGATACGCCACGCCCTGCGCGTGGTTGCCGGCCGAGACGGCGAGCACGCCGCGGGCGCGTTCCACCTCGCTCAGCAACGCGATCTTGTTGAGTGCACCGCGCTCCTTGAAGGAGGCGGTGAACTGGTGGTTCTCGAACTTGAGAAAGACCTCGCAGCCCGCCAGCTCGCCGAGGGTGCGCGAGGGCAGGCAAGGCGTTTCGAGCACATGCCCGCGCAGCCGCTCGGCGGCAGCGCGGATATCTTCGATGGTGAGCGTCATTGCATTGCTCCCTCTCCCCTCAGGGGAGAGGGTTGGGGTGAGGGCGCGTGCGGCAGCGCCGTGGCCACTGAGCGACCCTCACCCTACCCTCTCCCAGAGGGAGAGGGAAAACTCAACCGACCTTGCACACCTTCAGCATGTTGGTGCCGCCCGGATGCCCCATCGGCTCGCCGCAGGTGATGGCGTAGTTGTCACCGCTCTTGAGCACACCGCGCTCAACGAGGATCGACTCGGCCTTGGCCAGCGCTTCATCACGGTCCGAGAACGTCGGCATCAGCAGCGGGCGCACGTTGCGGTAGAGCGTCATCTTGCGCTGCGACACGACCTGCGAAGTCAGCGCGTAGATCGGCACCTTCACGTTGTGCCGGCTCATCCACAGGGCGGTCGAGCCCGATTCGGTCAGCGCCAGGATCGCCTTGCAACCCAGGTGATGGGCGGTGAACAACGCACCCATCGCGATCGACTGGTCGATGCGACCGAACTTCTTGTTCGTGAAGTCGGTCTCCAAGGTCACATCGTCGGCACGCTCGGCTTCGAGTGCGATGGCGGCCATCTGCACGATGGTCTCGACCGGGTACTTGCCGGCGGCCGTTTCGGCCGAGAGCATCACCGCGTCGGTGCCGTCGAGCACGGCGTTCGCCACGTCGCTGACCTCGGCGCGCGTGGGCACCGGGTTGACGATCATCGA
>JANYJL010000209.1 GCA_025361845.1 Rhizobacter sp. | reverse complement strand
CGCGCCGACCGATCCGGTGCTGGCCACCGAAGTGCAACTCTCCGACCCGACCGACCGCGACCAGTTGCGCTTCGCGCTGACCGGCGAAGGCGGCCTCAACGACGGCACCGCCTTCCCGGTCGTGATGCTCGGCCTGGGCTTGCTCGGCCTGCACGACATCGGCACCTTCGGCTGGCGCTGGCTGGCGGTCGATGTGCTCTGGTCCTCGGCCTGCGGCCTCGCCATCGGCGCCCTGCTCGGTGCTTCGGTCGGGCACCTCGTGACCTACCTGCGGCGCACGCACAAGGAGGCGGTGGGCCACGACAGCTTCCTGGCGCTCGGCCTGATCGGGCTGACCTATGGCCTCACGGTGCTGGCCCAGGGCTCGGGCTTCCTGGCCGTGTTCGCGGCCGGGCTGGCGCTGCGCCACACCGAACAGCGTGCCACCGTGGCAGCCGCTGCCGGCGTGCAACCGACCGCCGCGGCGGACCCGTCGATGAGCCGAGCCGACCAGCTCGCCACCCACCCGCGGCACGCATTCGCCTATCTGGCGCATGCGGTGTTGAGCTTCAACGAGGAGCTCGACCGCATCGGCGAAGTGGTCGGCGTGATCATCGTCGGCATGCTGCTGTGGGCGGTGCCGTGGCAACACGCAGCAATCTGGTTCGTGCCCCTGGTGTTGTTGGCGGTGCGGCCGCTGGCAGTGTGGCTCGGCCTCGCCGGCTCGCGCACATCAACGCTGCAACGCCGCCTGATCGGCTGGTTCGGCATCCGCGGGATGGGCTCGCTGTTCTATCTGGCCTACGCGATCAACCACGGCGTGGCGCCTGCACTGGCGCAGACGCTGGTGGGCTTGACGCTCGCCGTGGTGGTCGCCTCGATCGTGGTGCACGGTGTCTCGGTCACGCCCTTGATGGCGCTGTACACGCGCCGCAAGCAGCGGCGCTGAGACGTCACATCGCGTCGGCTCAGCTTGCCTTCAACGGCGCCCGGAACACATAGCCCACCTTCGACTTCGACTGCAAGGGCGCGGCGCCCTGCGTGGCCCGCTCGATGCGCCGCTTCAGGCGGTGGATGGTGCTGTTCAGGCCGTCCGTCGCATCGCCGTCGGCGGTGTGGCCGAGGCACAGGCGCAGCGTCTCGCGCGTCACGGCTGCGCCGTCGGCTTCGACAAAACATTCCAGCAAGGCCAGGTCGCCTTCGCTCAGGTCGACCCGCGCGCCATCGGGCGCGGTGAGCTGGCGGGCGCGGCGTTCGAGCCGCCAGGGCGCATCGGCCCGGCTGGCCATCAGCGCACGGCGCCGCACGGCCTGCACCGCGAGCACCACCTGCTCGGCATCCAGCGGTTTGCCCAGGTACATGTCGGCACCCGCGCCGACGACATCGGCGAACACCTCCGGCGCCAGCCGCCCGGAAACAACCAGCATGCCCGCCGTGCTGCGCTGGCGCAGCACCTTGATGAGGTCCACGCCGCCCACGCCGGGCAACATCAGATCCAGGATGTAGAAATCGTAGTCGAAGGCGTGGGCGTGGGCGAGCAGCTCGTTGCTGTCGCCGAACACATCGACCCGGCAACCGCGGCCCTTCAGCACGTGGGCCAGGATCTCGGTGTACACCGCGTCGTCGTCGACCAGGGCCAGGGTTTGGGGGAACATGGGCACGCCGCAAGAGGCAGGATTTGTCGGGAGTGGACCACGGCGGCCATCAGTGCAAAGATCGAAGTGCGGCACAAATCACGGCCTGTTCGGCGGATGAAACACAAATCACCTACAGAACAATTTATCGCATCCGATATCCAGAATGCCGAGGCGCGGCACGCACACCTGCATGCCCCGCCAGGCCATCGAACAACGCAGGAAGCAGCATGACGTCTGAGGTGGGTTTGACCGAATCGCATCGCCCGGGCCGAGGCGCGGGAGGCTGACATGGCCGCGAAGCGCTACCGCGAACCGAAAGAGCGCAGCGCCGAGCTGCTGCGGCTGACGCTCGCCCACATGGGCCGGCATGCCGCTGCGTTCAACCCGATCACCTTTGCGCTCTGGTACGAATACGCCGCCGGCATCAACCCGACGCTGAACGCCGCGCTCGACCAGCGCGTGAGCGAAGGCGGGCGCATCGACGACGAGGTGGTGGCACAGCTCCACGCCGCCCACATCGCCCCGATCGGCGAAGACGCAATGAGCCGCATCAGCACCGACATGCAGCGCGTGATGGAAGGGCTGGTCCTGACGGCTTCGCAGACAGGCAGCCGGGCGGGCGCTTTTGGCGAGCAGCTCAGCGGGCTTACCGCCGCGCTGGGCAACAAGGACACGAGCGAACTCGCCCCGTTTCTGAGCGAAATGGCGGCCGGCACGGCCGACATGCAAAGCTCGGTCGATGCGCTGCAACAGCGTGTGGCGCTGGGCGAAAGCGAGATCCGCAAGTTGCGCGAAGACCTGGACCGCGCGTGCAGCGAAGCGCTGCTCGACCCGCTCACCGGCATTCTGAACCGCAAGGGTTTCGACCAGCAGATCGCGGCCCTCTTCGGCACCGCGCCGGGCAAGGGCGAAGGCCACTTCGTCGTGATGCTGGACATCGACCACTTCAAGAAAGTCAACGACACGCACGGCCACCTGATGGGCGACCGCGTGATCCAGGGTGTGGCCGAGATCATGCGCAGCACGGTCACCAACCCGGCGCATTCGGTCACGCGTTACGGCGGCGAGGAGTTCGCGGTCCTGATGCCCGCGTCCACCCGCCAGGAATGCGCGCAGGTGGCCGAAGCGATCCGCACGCGCACCAAGGCGATGAAGATCCGCAACCGCAAGACGCAGGACGTGCTCTTGTCGGTGACCATCTCCGGCGGCATGGCCGAGTGGCGGGAGGGCGACGACGCGACCGCGCTGATCGCGCGGGCCGATGCGGCCTTGTACCGATCGAAGAGCGACGGGCGCGATCGTTTGACGGTGGCCTGAAGCGACCCTCGCAGGCTCAGTGCCCGCCGCCCAGGTAGGCGGCACGCACGGCCGGGTCGTCGCGCAACTTCGCGGCCGCGCCGTGCACCGAGATGCGGCCGTTCTCCAGCACATAACCATAGTCGGCTACCGCCAGCGCGGCCGCGGCGAACTGCTCCACCAGCAGCATCGTCACACCTTCCGACTTGAGCCGCGCGATGATGCGGAACACCTCTTCGACGAGGATCGGCGCGAGGCCCATCGAGGGTTCGTCGAGCAACACCACCTCGGGGTTGAGCATCACCGCACGCGCCATCGCGAGCATCTGCTGCTCGCCGCCAGACAGGGTGCCGGCGAGCTGTGTGCGGCGCTCCTTCAGGCGCGGGAACATCTCGAGCGCGCGTTCAAGGTCACCCGCCACATCGCCACGCGGGCGGCTGCCGGTCAGGCGCGGGAAGGCGCCGAGCGTGAGGTTGTCGGTCACCGTCATCGTCGCGAAGACACGCCGGCCTTCGGGTGAATGCGCGAGGCCCAGCTTCGCGACATGGAAGGGTTCGAGCCCGTCGATGCGTTTGCCGTTCAGCGTGATCGTTCCGCCGGTCGGCGCGATCATGCCGCTGACCGCGCGCATCGTCGTCGTCTTGCCGGCGCCGTTGGAGCCGATCAGGGTGACGACCTTGCCGCGCGGCACCTCGATCGAGATGCCGTGCAGCACCTGCACCTTGCCGTAGCCGGCGGAGAGTTTGTCGATGGTCAACATGGCTTGGTTCTCCGGCGCTCAGGCGGTGATCGCGGCGGCTTCGCCACCCAGGTAGGCCTCGATCACCTTGGGATCGGCCTGCACCGCGGCCGGCTCGCCCTCGGCGATCTTCTGGCCGAAATCGAGCACCGAGACGGTGTCGCACAGGCCCATCACCACGTCCATGTGGTGCTCGATCAGGATCACCGTCACGCCGTGTTCGCGGATCTTGCGGATGATGGCGATCAGCTCCTTGATGTCCGGTGCGGTCAGGCCGGCGGCGGGTTCGTCGAGCAGCAGGAGTTGCGGGTCGAGCGCGAGCGCGCGGGCAATCTCGAGCACACGCTGCTTGCCGTACGGCAGGTTGCGCGCCTCTTCATGCGCCAGCGCGTCGAGGCCGACGAACTTCAGCAGCGCCATGCCACGCGCGGTGGCCTGGCGGTTCTCACGCACATAACGCGGCAGGTGCAGGGCGACGTCGACCAGGTTGCTGGCGAAGCTGTGGTGCAGGCCGACCATCACGTTCTGCAGGGTCGTCATCTCGCCGAACAGCTGCACGTTCTGGAAGGTGCGGGCGATGCCCGAGAGCGCGATGTCGGACGACGTTCGACCGACCACCGATGCGCCCGCAAACGCCACGCCGCCCGCGGTCGGTTGGTAGATGCCGGTCAGCACATTCATCATCGTGCTCTTGCCCGAACCGTTCGGCCCGATCAGGCCGTGGATGCTGCCGCGCTTGACGATCAGGTCGACGTTGTTCAACGCCTTCAGGCCACCGAACTGCATCAGCACGCCGCTCGCCTTCAGCAGCTCGCCACCGCCGCCCTGCGCCGTGGACAAGGCATCGCTGATGGCGGGCAGCCCGGCGGCATCGGTGCCTTCGGCATCGTCGGTCGCCCGGGTCTTGATGTTGAGCGCACTGCGCACGAAGCCGACGATGCCGTCTTGCAGGTAGTACACGACGAAGAGCGTGATCAGGCCGAAGATCGACAGGCGCCAGTCGGTCATGGTCTGCAACCTGAACGACAACAGCGCCAGCGCAATGGTCCCGACCACGGGGATGGCGGCGGTCTTGAGGGTCGCTTTGCCGCGTTGCAGGCCGACCAGCGCGCCGATCAACACCACCACCGCCATCACGACGGCGACCCAGCGAAACATCTGGATGTCGTCCAGCAGCTTCGGCAGCAGAACGACGATGGCCGCGCCGAGCAGCGAGCCTGAGCGTGTCTTGCGACCGCCCATGATGACGGCCAGCAGGAACATCACCGTCAGCTCGAAGTTGTAGGTGTTCGGCGAGATGTACTGCTCGGAGTAGGCGTACAGCGCCCCAGCCAGGCCCGCGAGCCCCGCGCTGACGACGAAGGCATAGACCTTGTAGCGGTAGACCGAGACGCCCATGCAATCGGACGCCACCGGGCTGCCGCGCAGCGCCTCGAACGCGCGGCCGAGGTGGCTCTTCAGGATGCGGTGCACGACGATCAGGCTGAACACCAGCACTGCGGCGACGAGCCAGAAGAATTCGCGCGTCTCGAGCGTGATGCCGAAGGCCTGCGGCTTGCCCATCGTGATGCCCATCGGGCCTTCGGTCAGGAAGGTCATCTCGTTGATCAGGATCTGGATGATGGTGCCGAAGGCCAGCGTCACCATCGCCAGATACGGTCCGGTGACCTTCAGCGCGGGCAAAGCCAGCA
>JANYJL010000078.1 GCA_025361845.1 Rhizobacter sp. | reverse complement strand
GTGGTTTCGACCAGGATCGCACGGTCGGCGCCAATGGCCATCGCGGTGCGCAGCGTTTCCTGACATTGCGTCACGCCACAAGACACGGCGATGACTTCGGTGACGACACCCTTCTCTCTCAAGCGCACCGCCTCTTCGACGGCAATCTCGTCGAACGGGTTCATGCTCATCTTGACGTTGGCGATGTCCACGCCGCTGCCATCACTCTTCACGCGGACCTTGACGTTGTAGTCAACGACCCGCTTCACCGCGACGAGTACCTTCATTCGAGAAGCTCCTGAGATGCGTACCTGGATGTGGCGAGAATTCTAGTTCCCGGTGCCTTGCGGCTCGCTGTCAGCGCGAGGGCGACTCAAGAAATAGAACGATCGTGCTATTTTAACGCAATTCTATCCCGACCTCGGATGTAACGGGCATACCAAGCCGCCATGCGCACGAATGTCGCACTGCTAGACTGCCGGCCGCCATGCCCCGCCCCGCCACCAGCGCGCCCACTTCGACCGCACCTGCCACCGTCCGGCGCGTCGGCGTTTTCGATTCCGGCATCGGCGGTCTGTCGGTGCTGCGCGAATTGCAACGCAGCTTGCCCAGCCATCACTTGCACTACGTCGCCGACTCGGCACACGCGCCCTACGGTGAGCGTGACGACGCGCACGTGATCGAGCGCTCGATGCGGGTCGTGTCGCACCTCGTCGACCACGGCGCGCAAGCCATCGTGATCGCCTGCAACACGGCCACGGCCGTCGCTGTGTCGCAGCTGCGAGCGGCCTGGCCGCAACTGCCTTTCATTGGCGTCGAACCCGGCATCAAGCCGGCGCTGGCGCTCTCGCGCAGCGGCCGCATCGGCGTGATGGCGACCGCTGCAACCTTGTCGAGCGCCAAGTTCCAGCGTCTGGTGGCCACGCACGGCGCGGAGAAGTTCATCCATCTGCAAGCCTGCGTCGGGGTCGCTGCGGCCATCGAGCGTGGCGAACTCGATGCACCCGATCTCCTGGCATTGATCGACACCCATTGCCGGCCTTTGCGCCACGCAGCTGTCGACACCGTGGTGCTCGGCTGCACGCACTACCCGTTTGTGCAGGCCGCCATTCAGGCTTCGCTCGGCCCTCATGTACATATCGTGGACACGGCAGTGGCGGTGGCGAGGCACGCGGCGACTCTGTTGGCCGAGCCTGCCGCATTGCCGGAGCGAGCCCACGACGAAGCCGGGGTGCTGCTTGAAACGACCGGCGACGCCGCCCAACTCGAACGCTTTGCGCGCCGTTGTTTGCCCTTCGACTGCGAGGTTGCCACCGCGCCGCGCGGTCTGTAGTGCTGGTGCCCGGGACGGGGCTTGAACCCGTACGCCCTCTTCCGAGAAGCGGCGGATTTTAAGTCCGCTGTGTCTGCCAGTTTCACCACCCGGGCGGCTGGCAATTATCGGGGCGCGTCGGCTGCGGGCAGCAAGAAGAAAGGCCTCGCGCTGTGGCGAGGCCTTGAACGTTCTGGAGGCGCGGCCCAGAGTCGAACTGGGCTCTACGGATTTGCAAACCAAGTCCAGACTCCCTAGCACTCAGTTTAGCACCGAGAAACACGTACTCCGAGGGCCCAAATTCGACGGTCAGGTATGGCGTGAAATCGATTCGCAAAAGGTGCGCCACGCCGCGAGCTGTGCGAGCGCGTTGTCGGTGTGGGCGTCGATGAGCTGCCGATCCACATCGATGTGGTACTCCGCATCTATCGACGACTTCAAGGCGCGGTCGCGCGCACGCAACTCGGTTTCGTAAGTCGTGTACATGGCTTGCAGCGCCGGCACGAGCTGGGCCATGTTGACCAGCCCGGCGCTCTTTTCCGCGAGCGCGATCGTCTTCAGTTCGCGATCTACTCGCGCCGTCAACACACGCTGTGCGGTAAGGCCCCCTTCGTCGGCCTGAGTCATCGGAGCCGTTACGCGGCGCAGGTGCTCGAGGTAGGCGAGGCGGATGTCGTCCATGCTTGTCGTCAACCAGTCGATGCCCAGGCGCTTCATGTGGCGGCTGACCCTGGATTCATCGATCCCAAGGTGGTCTGCAATTTCTCGTTGGGATGGCATGCCCGATTGTCAACCGACTATCGCCGCGGGCATGCGCCAGGCAGCAAACACGTCGTGTGGCCGCTTGAGCCGGTATCGGGCAACGGGGCGCTTCGCATGCGGCACGTGCACATGGCATGCAACGTCAATCCGGCCAGCAATGAGCAAGCGGTGGAGCTGACGCACGACCTCGCGCACGGGTCGGCGCAGCTCATTCGCCAAGTCTCTGGCGGTGAGTTCCCGGCAGCCCAACGCGCCCAGCAGCGCGCGTCCCAAGGGCCCCAGCGGACGGCTCAAGGGTCACTACCCCGCGGCGCATCGAGGTAGGACCTCAAGCGCGCCAGGAAGTGGGCTTCCTGGCCAGAGTCTTGCGCATCTGCAAGCTCCGCGAGAAGCCGGTCTCGATGTACGCAGTAGGCCTCATCCGCGCATTTCTTGGCCGCACGGTTGACCGCGGCGCGCATGCTGCGTGCAGGGGCGTGCGGGTGCTGTTCGCTGTGTTGTTGAACGTAGTGCATTCAGGTCTCCCGAATCGCGCCGCCAGGGCGAACCATTGGCGGCGCAGCCCATCACGGCGTCAGGGCATCCGAGATGAACGCGAAGGACGCGGGATGGCGCACGGCGATGTCGATCGTCTGCATGGCCCGGACAAGCACGTCGCCTGTCGTGAACCCGGTGCTGTCGTACGGGTTCACGAAGATCTCGAGCACGCCCCATTGCCCGATCAGCAGCTCCTGCCAGGCGCCGTAGAACAGCTCGCTGCACACGCCGCTGGATGTGCCCTTCGTCAGCGTGCTGCGCGCCTGGTTCGTGCTGAAGACCGGGTAGCCGTTGAACTGGAGCGGCGTCGCCGAGCGCTGGCCGGGCGCGCTGTCCGTCCAAAGGTACTGGCCGGTCGACGACTTCAGGTTCTTCAGCGTGCCGATGGTCTTGGTGTTCAACAGGTACCCGCGGCCTTCGAGTGGCGCGTTCGAATTCGACAGCGCGGTTTCCAGCGCGACCAGCGCATCGAGCGTGATGGCCGCACCGTTCGTGCCCATCACGACGCTGGCCACGCCGGCAGTGTTGACCACGCCGGTCGGCTGATTCCCCGTGCCGAGGCCCGACAGCGCCGCCAGGTCGATGCCCAGGCCCATTTGCGCCAGCATGTCGCTGCGCACCAGGAGTTCGATGGCCGGGGTCGCTTGCAGCAGCATCAGGCGGGACATCTTCGAGAGCGCGCCCAGGGTCTTGGGTCGCAGCGACACCTTGTCGAAGGTCGCCTCCGCCTCGGTGATCGCACCGGACTCGGGCACCCAGTAGGTCGTGGTCGTCGAGGTCTGGCGCGGAATGTCCACGTTGCCCACCAAGCCGGACAGGACCTGCGCACCCGCATTGATGACCTGCGACTGGTTGCGCAGCGCGTTCACGAACTGGTCGCCCAGCAAGTTGGTGGCCACCGCTGCACCGCCGGTGGCGAGAGCGCCCACCGCATACGGCGTGCGTTGCTGCCACCTGCCACGTTGCAACACGTCCTCGGGCACGAAGAAGCCCTGTGATGGCCGCCCGAGCTTGCGTTCAGTGGCGCGGCTGCACTCGCGCTCGAAGCCCGCGCGACTCCAATCGCCGGTGATCTGAGCGTTGATCGCGCGCACGATGCTGAAGCGGTCAACTTCGTTCGACGACATGCCGAGTTGCGGGTCGTCGAAGGGCAACGAAGCCACAGGACGCGGGGGGTTGCGGTTCATGCGTTCCATCACGACGGCACGAATCTCCCGGATGTCCGTGCCGTCCTGGATGTAGCGATCGACATCGTGTTCGATGCCGTAGGTGCGGCAAATGTTTTTGATGCCGAGCACGCGGTCGCGCTCAGCCTCCGCGGCCTCGGCCCCGGCGGCGCGCAGGTCCGCAGCGCGTGCGCGCTGGCGGCGGGTCGTGGAGTCAGCCGACGAGGCGGCGGTGTCGTTGTCGTTGTCGTTGTCAAAGCCCATGGTCTGTTCTTCCTTCGATTTGAATGAGCGACCGACACCGACGCTGACATCAGCGGGCACGGTCACGATGGAGATTTCGAGCGCGGTCCAGCGCTCTGCGATGTAGGTGCAGGCGTCTGCACCTTCCGAGGAGTACTTGTCTACGAAGTAGGCGAAGCTCACGTTCCGCAAGATGCCGTCAGCCACTTGCTGCATGGCCCACTCGCCACGTTCGTCTTTGCCGAAGCGCACGATGGCGCGGCCCTTGCCGTCGCCGCCAATGACTGCCGACTCGACGACGCCGATCACGTCGTCCATGTTGTGGTTGAACAGCAGCGGCCCGCCGGCGTTCAGGCGCGATAGGTCGGCTGCGCCTGGTGCATGCGACAGCACCTCGACGATGTACCCCATCTCGCACGCGGCCGCGCTGCTGAAGCTCAGCGCAACGGTACGCGCGGCCAGGTCGACGACGGGGGCCTTCGAGGTTTGAAGCAAGCGCACCATACGCTTGCCTGTGGGTGGCGGCCGGGTTCTTGGCGCCGCGTTGGGTCTTCCCCGCGCCTGCGGGTCAGGACTGCGTGTGATCGTTGGGTGGTGCATCAATGCTCCAATGCGTCCGGCCAAAAAGGAATCGGCGAGCCTGGTCGGACAAATGAGTCTCCCGCCGGGGAGGTCCACTCGTTTTGACCAAGCCCGCCGAGACCGAGACGGCCACCGATGAACGCGGCGACCTTCTCTCTCACAAACCGGACTTCCCGTCTGGCGCTCCACCCCAGCGCGCACGTGGGCACTGCAAGGCTCATGCGTCCAGACTCAAACGCAGTGCCATTGCACCATGGACCTGAACAGGTTCCCAAACTCTCAATGATCGGAACGACGACCGAGAACGGTGGTGACCACACGTTCGAGCATGGCGCGGAACTCTTGAGGAAAGCTATCAGCGCCGTGTTCGAGCTGGAAGTCGGCCAGACCCCGCGCCGCCTGCGCGTAGCGCGCCTGTAGCGCGTCTGCCGCGGCCTGGTCAGGCGCCGGCTCAAGTTGCCAATGAACGACCTCGCCAGCCTCAAGAATGAGCACGGCGAAGACGCGATTGGCGCGGCACCAGAGATACGCGGGACCAGTGCGTAGGCCGGCTGCCTGTGCAGCGGCCAGGAGGCCGGCCACGGCCTCGGAAGTCGGGGCCACGATGGGCAGCATGGGGTGAGTCATCTTCGTTCCTTTGATCGAGGGAGGGGGATAGTCAGCGAGGCACATGCGCCCCCAGCCAGCGGTGGGAAGTAGGGAGATTTCGCGATCATCGGACCCGCTGTTAGAGGCCTTGGGGAAGGACCCGAGATTTTTGCGACGGCAGTCGAGTGCATTGCCTAGAGGTCGACAAGAGCCTTCGATGGCCGCTTGATCTTGTTGAGCAAGCGGCGGTATTCGTGATCTAGAAGCTGAGGGAACTTCTCGGTGTACTTGTCGTACACCGCCTTAACAACCGCTGGGTTGATCGCAGCGTCCGGAATAGAAGGGCCGTACAGCTGCCGGATGGGCAGCGCCGACCATCGAGGCTTGTCGCCCTTATTGACCTTGCGGTGCCTTGCGTTGGGCTCACGAATCGCCACGATCCTTTTGCCGTTGGGCATGGTTGCGATGAAGGCGCCCTTGATGATCTTGCGGCCCTTGAGCACCGACACCGATACTCCCTTCGCGGTCGCTCTGGCATTGAACTCGACCAGGGGGATAGGGCGACCGCTGGCAATGACATGTGCCGACAGGCTTCCATCGGACGCTCGCACGATTCGAATTCCCTTCTTGATGGCGGACGATTTCATTTTGTAGCCGGCCTGCGCGATCTCCCGCGCCAACGCGGTCTTCATTTGTTCCGCAGTCTTGTTGAGCGCGATGCGCGTGGCGTCGCGCATGGCCTGCGCATCGAGCGCAAGGGATGCTATGAAAGCAGTAACGTTGCTGCTCACCTTCACAAAGTTGGACATGGGTTCGATCTCCGTTTCGAATGGGTTTCGTGACTTTTGTGGGTTTGCTCTCTGCCACCCCAATGCATATGTATTACTGATCTACTACTTCTCATGTCTCGCAGGGGGGTAAGGAGCAAACCCACAAAACCCGTCAAACCCCCTGCGGATCAGACTCCGCGACAGAATCGACTTTCCAGTTGAAGGAGCCTTTGACCATGTGGCTGTGCACGAAACGCTGACCGCCCTCGATGCGCCCTTGCATTCGCGTCAACCATCGCCCAAGTGCCTTCACGCTCAGATCCCCGTTGCGCTCACACACCGCCTGCAGCGCCTCCTGCAGCTGCGCTTGGTCGGACTCACTGACCGCGCTGCTGCCACCAAAATCACGCTGTCCAGAAGCCCGCTTGGTGGCAGTGGCAATCAGGTCGGCCGCTTTAAAGTCGCGCGTGGCCATCACGTCGCGGGTGGCCTGCAACATCGCGCGGAGTTGCGTGCGCTCTGGGTCAGCGGCCTCGAGCGCGCGAATGGAGTCCACCGGGTCTTCCATTCCAAGCCAGATCAACGGCTCACGCACCATGCGCGACCAATCCTCGAAACTTCCGAAGGGCCGAACGTCGCCGCGTTCGCCGCTGGCGATGTAGGCCGACATCACGGTCAGCGCTGCCAACACATAGTCGCTGCGACATTGCCTGACTTCGTCCACAGGATCGAAGACGAAATGGCGCTCCGCAGGCCGCTCGCACCCCGGATCGAGCCGAACCACGAGCATGCGGCGGGTCAGGTCACCGGAGATCACCAGGTTGTTCCCGTTCACCGTCACCACAGCTTTGGTCGGCACGTTTGCATTGAGCGATTGGCCAAGCACACGCCCGCGATACACCGGAGACGTGAGCACAACGCAAAGCAGCGGCGAATCAAGCGGCGCGACCACGTTGTCGATTGCCACATGCTGATCCCCCTCGAGGAACGAAGAGAACAGCACCTTCCCGAGTTCGACCATGTCATCACCAAAGCTCAGGAACGCCGGATCACGCCCCGTCGCCAGTACAGACCCCGTCTTGACCAGCGTCGATTTGCCACTTCCTGCCGTGTGCGCGTCAATTCCGAACCCTGGAGCCGTTGGAAGAATCGGGCGCACGAACGGCGTCAACAGCAGCGCCAAAGCGACGCTTTCATCGATTGACTCGAGGAACGGGAAGCCCTCCAACAAGTCCCGCAGTGTTTCCAACGCTGCTTCTGCATCGCGCCGCGACGGTGTGTCATAGGGAGACTGAAATGCCATGAGCGGCAGGGCCAGAAAGAGGCCTGTCTCGGCGTGGTATCCGTCAGTCCAAAGCACCGAGCCATCCGCAAGCATCACGGGGTGCTCTACAACCGCCTCGAGATGACGAAAGGACCATTGCTTGCGGGACAGAAGCGTCTGCGCCACTAGGCGCGGGCAGTCGACGCGCACCAGGTCCTGGGTCTTGCGGTTTCGGCGCCATATTTGCAGGCTGCGCGTGAGCATCTCTGCCAACGCCAGGTCATCGAATGCCACGATCCGCGGTGCGCCCACGTCGCGATTGATGCCTCGCCTGCTGGATGCGTCCTCTACCACGCGCACAAGCATCCCGCCGCGCTGGAATATGGGCGCACAGCCGGCGACTAGCAGGTACTCGATCTCGTCGCAGACTTTGGCCATGTCGCCGTCGCCCTCGATCGTGACAATCCCCATTGAGCCATCGACTGTCGGCGCAGCATCGGCAGGTGGGCGCTCGCGAGCTGGGCCGACGACGGGGGCGGCCTCTTCAGCGTGTCGGTCGTCACCGGACACGGCGCACGCCCTCGAGGCGCTGCAACGTCACGTCGATCATGCGACGCTGGCCACGCGAAGAACAACCGCCGCGTGATGCCCGGCGCCGTGGAACCGGATGCAGATGTCGCAGCGAGTGGTAGCGGGTGCGCGGTGTGCAGGCGTCTGCACATACTCAATCCGACCTCGACCCAGGCGCGCAGGTCGTCCCAGACGGTTCGTCATGATCCGCCCCTGGTTGCGCGGCGCTGCCCGATGGCCATGGCGACGCGCTTGAACGCGGCCGGTATCACGAGATTCCGCCCGGCGGGCCTGATCAGTGCGCCGCCCGCGACCAACTCGTCGTAATTCATTCTCACGAACCAGTCGTAGGAATGGATGCTTTCGAACAACCAGGGATTGGCGTCCACAAACGCCGCCGGCCGCTGCGGCTCTTCCGCTGCGATCACGGCCGGCGTCGCTGTTGCTTCAAGGGTCAAGTTCATTGAGGGGCTTCCAGTGTTGACGGGCCAGGGTTCCACACCACCCGCTGCGAAGCACGCCCATGTGCATTCGTCCCGGGCATCTTCGCGAGTCAGCACGCGATATCCAAGACACAAAGCCGGCTTTGTGTACGCACTGCCGGCAATGCGTGCTGGCCCACGCAGGGCCGAACAACTCGCACCTCTCCCGAGGTATCAGATGGCCAAAAAAAACGCGCCAGCGGCGCGTTTCAACACTGCATGAGGGCGTTGTCTCAGTCTTTGGGGAGCCAGCGCGTCGCAATGGTCGTTGCGTTGATCCTCATAGGGTCGCCCTTCTTGTGGTCCTTGCCATCGGTCTGCCAAGGGTAGTTGTCAGCCACCAGCTTGCTATAGACAGCGGCAAACGCGGTTTTGTTGTTGTCGTACTCCGCCCGGTGCGCCTTCCACTCGGCCTGCACCCATG
>JANYJL010000059.1 GCA_025361845.1 Rhizobacter sp. | reverse complement strand
TTCGGCGACGAGCCGACCAAGTCGATCGGCCGCATCGTTCTCGATGCGTCGTTCTCGCCGGTCGCCCGTGTGAGCTACACGGTGGAAAGCGCCCGCGTCGAGCAGCGCACCGACCTCGACAAGCTGGTGATGGAAATCGTGACCAACGGCGCCATCACGCCGGAAGAAGCGATCCGCTCGTCGGCCAAGATCCTGGTCGAGCAGTTGGCCGTCTTCACGGGCCTCGAGCCCAACGAGATGCCGACCTTCGACAGCCCGGCGAACCGCAGCACCTCGTTCGATCCGATCCTGCTGCGCCCGGTCGACGAGCTGGAGTTGACGGTGCGTTCGGCGAACTGCCTGAAGGCCGAAAACATCTACTACATCGGCGACCTGATCCAGCGCACCGAGACCGAGCTGCTGAAGACCCCGAACTTGGGTCGCAAGTCGCTCAACGAAATCAAGGAAGTGCTGGCTTCGCGCGGGCTCTCGCTCGGCGCGCGCCTCGAGAACTGGCCGCCCCAGGGCTTGGATAAGCGCTAGCGCTTACAGGAAAGACGGCCTGAAGGCCGTCAACGGATGACAAACGCGCTTGCGCGTTTGATCGTGCAAGCCTCAGTACCTGATACGGCTGGGGTTCAATAAGCAAGTAAAGGACAAAGCACCATGCGTCACGGAAACGGACTTCGCAAACTCAACCGCACCTCGGAGCACCGCCAGGCGATGCTGCGCAACATGTGCAACTCGCTGCTCTTGCACGAGGCGATCAAGACCACAGTCCCGAAGGCCAAGGAACTGCGCCGCGTCGTCGAGCCGCTGATCACGCTGGCCAAGGTCGCGACGCTGGCCAACCGCCGCCTGGCGTTCAACCGCCTGCGTGACCGCGACATGGTCACCAAGCTGTTCAACGAGCTCGGCCCGCGCTACAACACGCGCCCGGGTGGCTACACGCGCATCCTGAAGATGGGCTTCCGCATCGGCGACAACGCGCCGATGGCGTTTGTCGAACTGGTCGACCGCCCGGAAGTCGCGGCTGTCGATGCCAAGGCCGAGGCGTAAGGCGGATCGACGCCCGATGGCGTCACCGTGAAGAAGGGCCGGCGTTTGCCGGCCTTTTGCATTTTCAAGCCGCCACATCCGCGCACGTGCACCCGCGTCCTTTGGCACACTCGGGCTCATGTCGCAAGCCCTGCTGAGCGTCTCACACCTCGTCAAGAAGTTCGGCGCGAACACGGTCGTCAACGACTTGTCTTTCTCGATGGGCGCGGGCGAATGCCTCGGTGTGATCGGCCCGAACGGCGCCGGCAAGACCACCACGATCCGCATGTGCCTGGGCCTGGCCGCGCCCGATGCGGGCCTCATCGAAGCCTTCGGCCTGCCGATTCCGCAACAGGTGCGTGAAGCCAAGCAGCGCATCGGTGTCGTCACCCAGTTCGACAGTCTCGACCCGGATTTCAACTGCACCGAGAACCTGCGCGTCTACGGTCGCTACTTCGGTTTGAGCAAGGCGACGATCGAACAGCGCATCCCGAAGCTGCTCGACTTCGCGGCCCTGCAATCGAAGGCGCTGGCCAAACCCGGTGAACTCTCGGGTGGCATGAAGCGGCGCCTGAGCCTGGCGCGCGCCCTCATCAACGACCCGGCGCTGCTGTTGCTGGATGAGCCCACCACCGGCCTCGACCCGCAAGCACGCCACCTGATGTGGGAGCGTTTGCAGAGTCTGTTGCAGCAAGGCAAGTCGATCCTGTTGACGACTCATTTCATGGATGAAGCCGAGCGCCTGTGTGACCGCCTGCTGGTGCTCGACCAGGGCCGCTGCATCGCTGAAGGCACGCCGCGCGGGCTGATCGCCGAGCATCTTGAAAGCGATGTGGTCGAAGTCTATGGCGAAGGTGCCACGCAGACCGCGCAAGCGCTCGGGCACCACGCGCAGCGTGTCGAGACCAGCGGCGAGACGGTGTTCTTCTACCTGCGTGAGCCCAAGCCGCTGCTTGATGCCTTGGCCAGCAATCACAGCGTGCGCTACCTGCATCGCCCGGCCAATCTGGAAGACCTGTTCCTCAAGCTCACCGGCCGTCAGATTCGCGACGACGCGTAGTCCTTCGAGAACCCTACCGCATGCTCGTCTCCTTCCACGCCGCCCCGCACATCACCCGCCGTTTCTGGCCGGTGTTCCTGCGCAACCTGCTGGTCTGGAAGAAGCTCGCGGTGGCCAGCGTCATCGGCAACGTGGCCGAACCGCTGATCACCCTGGTGGCCTTCGGCTACGGCCTCGGCGCACTCGTCGGCAGCATCGGAGAGCGGCCCTACATCGAGTACCTGGCCTCGGGCAGCATCGCTGTGAGTGCGGCACTGGCCGCGACCTTCGAGGCGCTCTACTCGGCCTACTCGCGCATGCAGGTCCAGCGCACCTGGGACAGCATCATGAACGCGCCGATCGCGCTCGACGACATCGTGTTCGCCGAGATGCTGTGGGCCGCCTTCAAGGCGCTGATCTCGGCGACGGCCATCATGGCCGTGGTCTTCGCCTTGGGCATCAGCCGCGCGCCGACGATGCTGCTGGCGCTGCCCGTGCTCGGCTTCGTCGGCATCACCTTTGCGTCGGTCGCGCTGGTGTTCAACGCGCTAGCCAAGGGCTTCGATTTCTTCACCTACTACTTCACCCTCGTCATCACGCCGATGACCTTTCTGTCGGGCGTGTACTTTCCGATCGAGCAGATGCCGGGCTGGCTGCAAGGCGTGGCGCAAGTGCTGCCGTTGAAGGCCGCGGTGGACCTGGTGCGCCCGCTCGTGCTGGGTACGCTGCCCACCGAGGTGCTGCGGCCGGTGCTGATCCTGGCGGCCTACGCAGTTGGGGGTTACTACCTCGCCCTGGTGCTCACGCGCCGCAGATTCTTCAAGTAAGCGCGGAACCCGCGCGCACGACCAAGGTCAGTCTTCCACGTTTCGACATCGAACTGCACATGCCCGGCTTCGCCTTCCTCATTCATTTTCTGCGCTTCGTCGTGCTCGGGCTGGCGATGTTCGGCGAGGGCGCGCATGCCGCGCGTGCGACGGACGAATTTCTCGAACCCGAGCGCGCCTTCAAGTTCGCCGCGCGCGCGCTCGACGAACGCTCGGTCGAAGTGAGCTTTGAGGTCGCGCCCGGCTATTACCTCTACCGCGAGCAATTCCGCTTCGAAGCGCGTGATGCGCAGCTCGGCACGCCCGTCTTCCCCGCCGGCGAGGTGAAGTTCGACGAGACCTTCCAGAAGGACGTCGAGACGCACCGCGACACCGTGCGCATCAGCGTGCCGGTCACGCAGGCGGCGCAGCGCTTTCGCCTCACCGTCACGAGCCAGGGTTGCGCCGACAAAGGCCTGTGCTACCCACCGATGCAGAGCGCAGCCGAGTTGAGCCTGGCCGGTTTTGGCGGCGATGGCAGCGTGCGGGTGCTGGCGGCCAGCGAGATCCCGCTGCCCGGCGCGGTGGCCGCGGCGCCTGCAAGCACCACCATCGCAGCGCGTGCGGTCCCGGTCAACACAGCCGCTCCGGGCGATGCCTCGCAGCTCGATGCGGCGCTGCGCGGTGGCCGTTTCTGGCCGGTCGTCGGCGTGTTCTTCCTCGCCGGTGTGCTGCTCTCGCTCACGCCGTGCGTGCTGCCGATGCTGCCGATCCTCTCGTCCATCATCGTCGGCCACGGCGGCACGCCGTCGCGCAGCCGCGGCTTCGCCCTGGCCTTGAGTTATTCGCTCGGCATGGCACTGGTCTACACCGCCTTCGGCGTGGCGGCCGGGCTGGCTGGCGAAGGCCTGGCCGCGGCCTTGCAAAACCCGTGGGTGCTCGGCGTCTTCGCGGCCGGCCTCGTCGCACTCGCCTTGTCGATGTTCGGTGTCTACGAACTGCAATTGCCCGGCGCGCTGACGAACCAGCTCGCCGGCGCCTCGCAGCGCCTGCCTGCAGGCCGTGCGGCCAGCGTGTTCGCGATGGGTGGTGTCTCGGCCCTCATCGTCAGCCCTTGTGTGGCCGCGCCGCTGGCCGGTGCCCTGGTCTACCTGAGCCAGACGCGCGACGTGTGGCTCGGTGGCACGGCCCTCTTCGCGCTCGCTGCGGGCATGAGCGTGCCGCTGCTGCTGGTGGGCGCCTCCGCCGGCGCGTTGCTGCCGAAGGCCGGCGCGTGGATGGACGAGGTCAAACGTTTCTTCGGGCTGCTGCTGATCGGCGTGGCGCTGTGGACGGTGCAGAGCGTGCTGCCTGCACCGCTGGTGCTGGCGCTGTGGGGCGCGCTGGCCATCGCCGCGGCGGTGCTGGTGATCGGCGCTCATGCGGGTGCGTCGCGTCGCGCTGTGTGGCGCTACGGCGTGGCCGGCGTGCTGGGCCTGGTCGGCCTGTTGCAGTTCGTCGGCGCGGCCTCGGGGGGGGCCGATCCCTTGCAGCCCTTGGCGCATCTGCGCGGCGCACCCACCGCTGCGCCGCAGTTCAAGCTCGTGCGCAGCATCGCCGAACTCGACGTCGCGCTGCAAACCGCGGGCCGCCCGGTGATGCTCGACTTCTACGCGGACTGGTGTGTCTCGTGCAAGGAGATGGAGCGCTACACCTTCAGCGACGCCGCGGTTCAGCGCAAGCTCGCTGGCGTCCTGCTGCTGAAGGCCGACGTGACGAAGAACGACGCCGACGACCGCGCCCTGCTCAAGCGCTTCGCCCTGTTCGGCCCGCCCGGCACGATCTTCTTCGACCGCGAGGGCCATGAAATCGATGGCGCCCGCGTGATCGGGTTCCAGAACACCGAGCAGTTCATGCGCAGCCTCGCGGTGGCTGGCATATGAGCGCGCGGTGGCCGTGTGTGGCGCCCAAGTGGTCAGGGGAACTGCGGTTGCGGACCCCGCAAGTTAAATGGAATAATTGCACATTCGTTGGCCTGCGTCGTGGAGCTTCCCGTGAGACTGCTTGTCGTCGAAGATGATGACCTTCTGGGGGCTGCCGTCCAAAAGGGGCTGACGCGCCGAGGTTATGCCGTCGATTGGATCACCAAGGGCAACGACCTCGCGCTGACTCTGCGCACCCACAAGTACGAAGGCGTGTTGCTCGACCTCGGGTTGCCGGACGCCTCGGGTGAGAACCTGCTCGAATACATCAGGCACCACGCCCATGGCGTGTGGGTCGTCGTGATGACGGCGCGCGGCGCGGTGCACGATCGCATCACGCTGCTCGACATCGGGGCCGACGACTACATGGTCAAGCCGATCGACCTCGACGAACTCGCCGCCAGGCTGCGCGCGGTGGCGCGGCGCGTCAACACGACGCACAACCCCGAGGCCGAGATCGAGCACGGCGCACTGAAGCTGCTGCCATCGCGCCGGGCTGCCACTTGGCATGGCCAGCCGGTGCAGTTGACAAACAAGGAGTACTGGCTGCTCGAGACCTTTCTGCGCAAGAAGAACCAGGTGCTCTCGCGCGCGCAACTCGAGGAAACGCTGTACGGTTGGGGTGAGGAGATCGGCAGCAACGCGGTGGAGGTCTACATCCACTTTCTGCGCCGCAAGTTCGCTAGCGACCTGATCCAGACCGTGCGCGGCGTGGGCTACCAGCTGGGCTGAGGCCGGGCGGCGCGCGGATCAGAACTTCTCCAGCACCTTGATCGCGGTTGTGGGCGCAGCGCTCACGTAGCCGATCGCGCCGGGTGTGGACCGGACGAACGCAATCACCTCCGCGTCGCTGCCTTTGATTGCCGGGGCCGCGATGCCTTCTCGGAAGGTCTTCCGGGTCCAGCGCGCAGCGTACTTTCGGGCGTCGGTCTGAAGAATCTTCGACAAGAACTCGGTTTGTATCGCGGTGTTGTCGACGGGGATCAGGCGAAGGTCGCCAGCGAGTTGCTTCTCGCCCAGAAAGGCGTCGCGAACTTCGTCCGCGGTCAGGTTGACCGATGGGTGGGCAATCACCTCTCCCGCGCGCGCCGGGCCCATCGACAGCAGCGCCGAAAGTGCGACGACAGCGAGCGAGGTCTTCACTGCGCCCGGGCGTCAGAACGCCAGCGAATACTGGAAGGCTGCCCGGCGGTAGGTGCCGCCGCTGAATGGCACCAGCGCGCCTGTCTCATCGAGTTGCAACTGCGCCGCCTCACGGGTGCGGCTCAGTTCGAACTTCAGCGAGGACCGCAGGTCGAGCGCATAGCGCGCGCCAACCACGTTACGAAGGTAGGTGCGCCCCTGGGCCTGGCTGCGGAAGTAGTTGTCCGCGGGGTTCAGAGACGTTCGCTCGTATCGGACGTAGGGCGTCAACGCGCCATAGGCCCTGCCGACGTGCAGGAAGCCGGCGTTGCTCGAATGGCCGGTGGCCGTGGGGACATCGACGTTGCGGAACGCGTAGTACTCACCGATGGTCTCCCACTCGTCGGCGTCGTAGCCGAAGTACACACCGGCCGCACGCAACCGTGTGCTGTTGAGCACGGTGGCTGCTGGCGTGAATGTGTCCACCGTGGCGCCAAAGCCGTGCACGCCCATCGTGAGCCCGCCTGCCACGCCGGCAGGCTGGTAGCCCACGTTGAACCCGACCAGCTTGTTCGACGTGTCGTCGGTGAAGGGGTTCGGGTCCAGGCGGCGTGCGCGGATGCTCGGCCCATTGCTCAGGTACACGTCGTAGGTCAACCGGCTGACTCCCAATCGCGCTCTGCCGCTTGCCCACACGCCGACCGAATGCGCCGGGATGATGCCGCCCTTGTCCTCGAACTCGACGAAACGCGGTCGGAAGATCGACGTCTGCAGGTTCGCGCCATGGTGGAACGACGTGTTCCACAGCCCGAAAGGCGTGTGGAAACGGCCTGCCCACAGCGTCACCTGATCGTTGGCGGTATAGCCCAGTTGCAGGCGCTCCATGTCGACCGAGCCCTCGCTTCTTTGGTCGAACTCGAAGGCGATCTCCGCGAGGGCCTTGACCCGGTCACTCACCTGAGGGGTGAGGTAAAGATCGAGCGTTCCGACACTGAAGCCACGCAGGGGCGCCGGGTCCGCACCGCTTGACCAGGCCGCGCCCACGTCCGCGAACCCATGCACTGGCAAACCAGTGTCGCTGCTGCGCTTGCCGAGGCTGTCAGACATCTGGTTGACGCTGTCCTGCAACCGTGCGACGTCCGGCGCCGGCTCGTGCCGGTTCGCGGACGCCTCGTCTGGCTTGGGCTGCGGAGTCTTCGCGTTGCGTTCAACTTCGGCGAGCCGCGCCGAGAGTTTTTCGATCATTTTGAGGCTGCGCTCCAGGCGATCTTCCAGCGACTTGATGCGCTCGGCCTGGTCGTCTGCGAATGCAGCTGGGGCCGCCGAGATGCAGGTACCGATCACCACGCAGGAACCCAAACGTCTCGCAAGTAGCAGGTAGGATTTCAGCATGCGTCTCCCTCGCCGGCAGCCTTGGCCAATAGGTCCGGCAAGTCTAGCGACGATGCCCTGCCCGTGGGCGAACCAGCCGCCCGCATTCGGATGATCGGCGCCGCTTTCGTGCCATTCGTCCACTGGTTCACAGCCGAATTGCGGTACGCTAAAGCGGCTTCACCCCTGTAGAGACCTCGCATGGCCACCCATCGTCTTGCGTCATTGGCGATTGCTGCACTCCTGTGCGGGTGGGTGACAGGTGCGTGGTCGCAAGATCTCTTACGCTCCGACGGACGGTGGCTCGACGACCAAGCTCAGGGTTACAGGCTCGAGGCGCTGCACGGAACGCCCACGGTCCTGACGATGGCGTACGGCGCCTGCCGGCGCGTTTGTTCCACCAGCCTGCGCATGCTGGAGACACTCCAGAGCGTTGCCGATCAACGCCACATCGCGCTCAATTTTGTTGTCGTCGGCATCGATCCCGGCCAGGACCGGCCGGCCGACTGGGCCGATTTCCGGGCCGAGCGAAAGCTCACTCGAGCCAACTGGCAATTTCTGACCGGCGACGAGCAGTCCGTTCGCCACATGGCGAACAGACTGGGCGTGCGCTACTGGCGCTACGGCGAACACACGATGCACGACTTCAAGATCGTGCTGTTGTCTGTTGACGGCAAGGTCGTGCGCAGCATCGACCGGTTCGATCAGGACGTGGCCGTCCTGCTCCCCTGACGAGAAGCGCATGCAGGACAGAACCTCCAGCTGGTCGCTGCGTCGGCGCCTGACGTTGATTGCGATGTTTGCGATGGTCGCCTCGCTCGCGTTCGGGGGCTTGGCCATCTACTGGGCGGCCAGTCTTGAAGAAGACCAGATGTTGGACGCTCGTCTTGAGCACCTCGGTGCGACCGTGCTGGCATTCGTCGAGGAAGAACTGGATGAGCCGGATCCCTCCGGCGCCATGAAGTACCACAACCTCAAGACTCGGCCGACTGCGGCGCTGCTGTACCGCTACCAGGTCTGGTCGCGCGACGGGTCATTGTTGCTGCGCAGCTTCGAAGCCAAAGCCGACTCTCCGCTCATGCCCCTGTCGAAGCTCGGGTTCGACACCGTGAGCTTCAAGGGTGACGAGTACCGAGCGTTTGCCCTTCCGACCAAGGACCAGAAGTACGTGATCCAGGTGGCCGAGAACATCGATGAACGCTGGTCCGAGAACGGCCTCATCACGGCCTACTACGTGGGCTTTCTGCTGATCCCGCTGGCGCTCGTCTTCGGCGTCACCTGGCTGCTGCTGCGCCGCTCGATGCAGTCCATCGATGCCATGGCCAACCAGTTGCGCGATCGCAACCCGCTCGACCTGACGCCGATGCAGTTGCAGGCGCCGCCCCAGGAGCTTTTGCCTGTCCTGGTCTCGATCGACACGCTCTTCACGCGCGTCCGCAATGCCCTGTCGGCCGAGCGCCGGTTCACCTCCGTCGCGGCGCACGAGCTCCGCACGCCACTGGCGGGCTTGAGGGCGCAGGCCCAACTGGCGAGCGCCGCACGCAATGACGAAGAACTCCAGGACGCCCTCCGGTCGCTGCAATTGGGCGTGGATCGCGCCTCGCACATGCTCGAACAGCTGCTGAACCTGGCACACCTCGAAGCGCAACCTGCGAACGGCGGTACGCCGCTGCGACCCGTGAGCGTTTCGGATGTCTACCAGCACGTGATGACCGACATCGGGCCTCGATCCGAGAAAAGGAACGTCGTCTGTGGCGCCAGGTTCATGGTCGAGGCGATCCCATGCCATGAGTTCGCGCTTCACCTGTTGCTGCGCAATCTGATCGCCAACGCCGTGCTTTACAGCCCCTCGGGTGGCAGGGTCGAGGTGCTGTCCGAGGCCCGAGGCGACACCATCGCGCTGATCGTCGATGACTCCGGACCTGGCATTCCGCTGCGCGACCGCGAGCACGCATTCGAGCGCTTCAACCGGCTCGGCCAGACCCGGACCGAAGGCGTCGGCCTGGGCTTGGCCATCGTTCTTTCCGTGGTCGAACTGCACCGCGCCAGGATCCAGCTTCTCGACTCGCCGCTGGGCGGGTTGCGCGTGCAGGTCCTCTTCGGCGGCACTGCCGACAACGCGCCGACTGCGCAAGCCAACCAGCCGGCACCTGCGTTGTCGCGCTGATTCGCCCGGTGACCCCCTGAACAAGGGGTGGCTCAGAGCCAACCAATCCCTTCGCTTCAGGGCCGTTTAAGAAAGCGTCGCGCACCCCCAGGTCTGGGTCTTCGGATTGGGGAGGAACCCGCTTTTTTGTGAAGGGCCGACCCCCAACGACACAAACTGTTGCGAGACCTATCTTGGCACCCATGCAAAGCCTTAAAGAAGCTTTGTACCGCTGGCGGACAACGCTCATTGGGGGATGTCATGAAACTAGGTTCGATCTCGACGAGAAACGCTGTGCGGCTGGCCGCTCCCGGCTTGGCCTTGATCGGTGCGCTTGCTTGCAGCACACCCGTGCTGGCGCAGTCGTTCCGGGTGC
>JANYJL010000040.1 GCA_025361845.1 Rhizobacter sp. | reverse complement strand
CCACCCGGCGATGCTCGAAGACGCGCTTTTCGCGATCGCCCACGTGCGCTCACATGCGGCGGAATGGGGGCTCGATGCGGGGCGCATCGGCGTGATGGGTTCCTCTGCTGGCGGGCACCTGGCGGCGCACGCGCTGGTGGGCCACGGGCGCTGCGTGGCGCCGGTGTCGCTGCGGCCCGATTTCGGCGTGCTCTGCTATCCCGTCATCACGATGACCGGCCCGCACGCGCATGCCGAATCGCGCGAGCGGCTGCTCGGCGAGGCCCCCTCGGAGGCCATGCTCGCCGAAGCCTCGTGCGAGCTGCACGTGACGAGCGCAACACCGCCGTGTTTCATCTGGCACACCGTGGCCGATGCGTCGGTGCCGGTCGAGAACAGCCTGCTGTTCGCCACGGCTTTGCGGCGGCACGGCGTGCCCTTCGAATTGCACTTGTACGAGCAAGGTGCACACGGCCTCGGGCTGAACACCGAATTGCCGTGGGCCAACGATTGCCTGCGCTGGCTAAAGGTGCGTTGATGGCGCGTTGATGGCGCGATGAGAGAGCGCGGGCTTCAGCGGCTCTCGCCGTGCGCTGTGTCGCCGGTCGCGCCCGGCGCCAGCGCGACCCACACCGCATCGCCCACGCGGACGCTGCCGCCGCTACGCACGCGCGCCGTCAAACCACCGTGCCCGCGCATCGCGTTGTAGCCGCCGCGGCCGAGCGTGGTTTCCATCTTCGAACACGGGTCGCACGGCCCGGTGAGTTCGAGCACGACCTCGTCGCCGAGGTGCATGTGCAGTGTTTCGCCGGCCCAGGGCGAGCGCGCGGCCAGCAGGTTCAGGCCCGAGACCACGATGTTGCGTCGCAGCTCGGCGGCATCGACGGTGGCGCGGCCGAGCCACGCGGCGATCAGCGGCAGGTGCTCGGCCTGGATCAGGCTCACCTGGCGTTTGTGCCCATCGGGCGGTGTCGGTGCGCGTGCCGCACTGCGGTCTCCGTCGAGGCCGCGGCCGACAAGCACCTTGGCCGAGGGCACCGCGATCGAGGCCACACCGCGCGCCGGCCGCAGGAACAAGGCTTCCACGCACCCACGGCGAGGGAACTCGCGTGTCAGTGCGCGCAGGTCTGATGCGGTCACGGAGAGGGCGGCAACGGCGGCGGCGTCATCCGCGCAGCCGCTCAGTGGCGGCGCGCCACCCAGTAGCTCGCACCGGCCTCGCCATAACGTTCGGCGTGAGGCTCGTCGCGTTCGAGCGTGAAGGTGTCGCCGGGGTGCAGGTGCAAGGTCTGCCCGGCCTGCGTCAGCCACATCTCGCCGGCCACAACGAGGGCCTGCGCGGCGAACGGGTGGGTGTGCGTGTCGAGCACGGTCAGCGGCTGCCAGTCGCGCACCAGCACTTCGTCATAGCCCCGCGCGCGGGCATCGGCCTCGAACGTGGCGAAGTCAGGGGCCATGTCAGCCACCGCTGGCCGGCCGCGGCTTGCGCTGCGAGTGGGCAGGGGCCGGGCCGCGGTTGTCGCGGCCACCCCGCTCGGGGCGCGGGCCTTGTGGGCCGCGTGCATCACGCGTATCACGGGCATCGCGCCCATCACGTGCATCGCGCGGGCCTCGCACATCCGGGCCGCGCGGCTGCGCGGCCTCTTCGCGCGCGATGGCGAGGAAGCCGTCGAGCTCCGCTTCGGCCACCCCCTTGAGCACGCAGAAATTCGCGCGTGTCAGCGTCGTGCGCTCGTAGTCGTACAGCAGCCCGGCGCGGTTGCGGCGCTTCTGCTCTTGCAGTTCTTCGGCCTCGCGGCTCGCGGTCTGCGCGGCAGCGTGGTTGGTGCGTCGGCGGGTCAGTTCGTCGGCGGCGATCTGGCGGTGTTCGTCGCTGATGTCGCCTTGCGGCTGGCCGTCGAGATCAAAGCGCTGCTTGCCGTTCGCCACCGCCATCAGGTACGAGGTGCTGCCGGTGTAGCGCCGGAAAAACGCCGACAGCGCGTTCTTCGTGAACACGCCCGGCGCACGCGCCTGGATGTCGATCTGCACGCGCAACTTGATGGGCTTGGGCGCGCCGCTGAACAAGGCAGGGAAACGCTGTTTGAGTTGCTGCGCGCAGGCGGCCGGGCTCAGCTCGGCGGGCTTGGGCGCCGGCGTCGCGGGCTCGGCCAGCGCGGCCGCGGGGGCTTCGGCGATGACATCGGGAGCGGCCTCCCCGGCCGCGGGCAATTCTTCAGCCGGTGTCGGCACAGGTTCAGTCGAGGGCATGGACGGTGTGGAAATCAAAGCAGGCGACCCGAAGGCGTCGAACAGGAATGTGCGCGATTGTGCCCGCACGGCGGCTTAACGTCGTGTGCGTTGCCGCACCTGCGCCAGCGGCCGTTTGCCCTTGAGCTGGCGCTCGATGCCGTCGTTCAGCGAGCTGCGCAAGGCGAGCACCGCGTCGAGGTGGCCGTACACGCCGGGAAAGCGCAGGTCCAGCCACAACCACAGCGTGCACGAGCGCAGCGCCTGCTCCATGCGTTCGAGCCGGCTGTGGCCGTCCACGTCCTGCAAAAACCAGGGCGAGCCGGCGCGGCCGGTGAGTGCGTGGCTGCTGCTCCAGTCGAGAAACTCCTGCACTTGCGATTCGGTCCGGCTGTCCACCGGCGCCTGCGCGTAGGTGAAGCGTTCCTTCAGCGTGAGCCGGGCCGCGCTCTTGTCGAGCTGCTCGGCGAGCACCAGCATCTGCTCCAGCTCGGCCACCGCGAAGTGTGCGTCGTCGAGTTTCAGCTGCTGCATGAAGACGTCGAGCACCGCGCGCAGTTTTGTCAGTTGCAGGCGCTGCGAAATGGTGGCCACGTGCCAGCCGTTCGGTGCCACCGGCGCCTTGTAGTCGTGCGGCGCGCGGGGCGCTTTGCCCAGCAGTTCCTTCAGCGTGCGCGCGGCCGCGGGTTCGGCTTCCTTCAACACGCCGGTGTGGCCTTCTTCGTGCATGCCGAAACGCCCGGCGCGCCCGGCGATCTGGTGCACTTCCGATTCGCTCAGCGTGCGGTCGCCTTGCCCGTCGAACTTCGTCAGCGTGCTGAACAGCACACGCCGGATCGGCAGGTTCAGGCCCATGCCGATCGCATCCGTTGCGACCAGGATGTCCGATTCGCCGGTCGCAAAACGCTCCGCCTCGCGGCGCCGCACCTCGGGGGGCAGCGCGCCGTAGATCACCGAGACGGGGTGGCCGCTCGCGGCGATCTGGTCACGCAGCATCAGCACATCGCGGCGGCTGAATGCCACCACCGCGTCGCCCTTTTTCAGCGCGCTGATCGGCACCGGGTGCGCGAGCAGATCCACGTGCTGCTTGCGCTCGAAGTGCCGCACCGTGCAGCGCTCGCCGCACAGGCCGAGCAGGTTCTCGATCGCCGGCACGGCGTAGGCCGAGCAGATGATGATGACCTCGTTCGCTGGCACCGCGACGATCGCCTGTGTCCAGGCCCAGCCGCGCGAGTTGTCGAAAATCATCTGCGCTTCGTCGATCACCGCCACGTCGATCGGCTTGTTCGTGCCGACCATCTCGATCGTGCTCGACACCAGCCCGGCGCCGGGAATCGGCACGTTCTCTTCGCCCGTCAGCAGCGAGCAGGCCACACCGCGTGCGACCAACCGATCGCGCCCTTCGAGCGCCAGCAAACGCAGCGGCGCGAGGTAGGCGCCGTCGTGCGCCTGCGCCAGCCGCTCGAAGGCGGCGTGGGTCTTGCCGCTGTTCGGCGGGCCGACGTACAGCGTGACGCTGCGTTGCAGGTGGCGCGCTTTTTCAAACGTGTCCGGGTAACCCTGGAATGCGAGTTCGGTGTTCAGGCCTTCGAGCGTGTCGAGTTCGGTGACGCGGCTTTCCCAACGTTCCTGCGCACGTGTGCATGCCGTCATCAGATCGGCGGCCGGTTGGGGCGTGGCGCATTCGGACAGCAAACGCGGCAGCAGCGTATCGATGTGCTCGGGTCGGAACACGCGGCTGCGCTCGACCAGCATGGCCAGGTGCGCCTGCAACTCGGCTGCCTGCGGGTGGCCCGGCGGCGTGCCGAGTGCGGCCAGCAGCGCGGCGCTGTCGCCGCTGCGGTACCAGGCCCAGACCGGCGCCGCATCGATCGGCACGCGGAACAGCACCGGCACACGCCACTCCGCCTTCGTCTCCGAAAAAGCCAGCGGCAGTGGCAACACCTGGCTGATCAGCCGCGTCCACACACCCGCGTGGCGCGAGACACCCAGCGCATCGAGCCTCGCGCTGCGCTCCAGCATCAGCGCGCGCACGTTCGGGCCGGTGCCCACCGCATCGAGATGGGCGAGCGCGGCGTCCATGTCCGCGGGGGCGATCCAGCGGCTCGGCCGTGCGCCGGCCGCGGCCTTTTGCAGCAGCACCAGGCCGAGTGTGTCGAGGTGATCCTCGAAGCCCGCACTGCGCTCGGCCAGGTAGTCGGCCGGCTTCACGACCTGGGGCAGGCTGAATGCGTTTTGCCGGATGCGCGCGAATTGCGCCTTGCCGATGTGCGCGGGCAGGCGAGGGGCGTGGCGGGGGTTGGGCAGGGCCACGCTGGTGTCGGCGCGTGTGTCAGGGTGAGGTGAGGTCATGCGGTCGGGCGGGGCAGGGCGAGCGTTGGGCGGGGTGCATCATCCCGCGCGATCCAGCTTGTCGAGCAGGCTCAGCGCCCGCTTCGGGCTGCCTCGCGCGGCCCGCGTTTCGAAGCGCACCCTGGCGTCGTAGTTGGCCAGCGCCACGGTCGCGAGTTCGTCCATCAGCTTGTTGATGCTGATCGAATTGGAGCGCGCCAGGGCTTTGAGGCGTTCGTGTTTGTCGTCGGGCAGGCGGATCGTCAAGGTGGACATGGGAATACCTCCAAACATTGTTCAGGCGTCAAAACCCTGAGCGAAGGGAACTTCAATTCGCCGCGAGACACATCGCGCAGGTTGCGGGTCACGATCGCATCGGCTTGCGCGGCCACACCCAACTCGATCAGGTGGTTGTCTGCTTCATCGGGCAAATTGGGTCGCCACGCATAAAAGACCTCGACCCAGCGGCACTGTTTCAGAAAACCATCGAGCAGATCATCGCGTTCCTTGGCAGAGAGAACCGAGTCCGCAAACAACTCGCTGCGGCCCAACACATCTTCGTACTCGGCAAGCAAGGCCGGGCCGATCACCGGTCGATACCTTGCTGTCAAACAGGCACGCAGAACCGCCCGGGCGCTGCTGCCGCCACGCAGCAGCGCGCCGACCAGGATGTTCGTGTCGAGCACTACAGTCGGCATGCTGGGAATGATAGCGCATATGCTGTCATGACAGGCTTGGTGACCGAGGCCACATGGCCCGATCACGCGGGCTTCTATGATCTCCCCGATGAGCACCGAGCGCGACGCCACCACCCTCTTCATCGAACGCTGGCAAGGCGTCACCGCCTCGGAACTGTCGACCTCGCAAAGTTTCGTCATCGCGCTGTGTGATCTGCTCGGTGTGCCGCGCCCGCACGCCACCGCCGCGCAGGGCTACATGTTCGAGCGCCCCGTCACCTTCCGCCACGGTGACGGCAGCACGAGTGCCGGCCGCATCGACTGCTACCGCCACGGCGCCTTCATCTGGGAATCGAAGAAGCTCAAAGTGAGCCCGCTCGCTGCCGCCACCGGCCACACGCCGAAGGCCTTCGACGATGCCCTGCTGCGCGCCCGCGCCCAGGCCGAAAGTTATGCGCGTGCACTGCCTGCGTCCGAAGGCCGCCCGCCGTTTCTGGTGGTGGTGGATGTCGGCCACGTCATCGAGCTCTATGCCGAGTTCAGCCGCAGCGGCGCCACCTACACGCCCTTCCCCGACCCACGCTCGCACCGCATCGCGCTGAAGGATCTGCACGACGAACGCATCCGCGAACGCTTGCGCGCTTTGTGGCTCGACCCGCAGGCGCTGGACCCGGCCCGCGCCAGCGCCAAGGTCACACGCGAAGTGGCGGCCGAGCTGGCCTGGCTCGCCACCTCGCTCGAAGCCCCTGGCCCGCATGGCCAACATGCGCCCCAAGCCGTGGCCGCCTTCCTGACGCGTTGCCTGTTCAGCATGTTTGCCGAAGATGTGGGCCTGCTGCCCGAACGCAGCTTCAAGGAACTGCTCGAACGCCACCGCGACGAGCCCGCCACCTTGCACAAGATGCTGCGCGTGCTGTGGGCCGACATGGACCGCGGCGGCTTCAGCGCCGCACTCGCCCGCGACGTGCTCAAGTTCAACGGCAAGCTGTTCAAGGGATCGGCCGTCGATGGCTACGTGCTGCCGCTCCAGCGCGAGCAGATCGACGGCCTCCTGCGTGCCGCGCAAGCCAACTGGCGCGAGGTGGAGCCCGCCATCTTCGGCACCCTGCTCGAACGTGCGCTCGCGCCCGACGAGCGCCACGCCCTCGGCGCGCACTACACACCGCGTGCCTACGTCGAACGGCTGGTGTTGCCCACCGTCGTGCAGCCGCTGCGTGACGATTGGGCCAACGCGCAGGCCGCGGCGCTGCTGCTCGCCAACGAAGGCAAGCTGGCCGAGGCGCGCGATGAAATCAAGCGCTTTCATCACCAGCTGTGCAGCACGCGCGTGCTCGACCCGGCGTGTGGCAGCGGCAACTTCCTGTACGTGACGCTGGAACATCTGAAGCGGCTCGAAGGCGAGGTGCTGAACCAGTTGCAGATGTACGGGCAGACGCAGGACAGGCTGGGCTTCGCCGGCGAAACCGTCACCCTGCAACAGCTGCTCGGCATCGAGATCAACGAACGTGCCGCCGCGCTGGCCGAGCTGGTGCTGTGGATCGGCTTCTTGCAATGGCACATCCGCACCCACGGCAACGCCAGCGTGGCCGAGCCGGTGGTGCACGACTACGGCAATATCGAATGCCGTGACGCGGTGCTGGCCTATGACCGCATCGAGCCGGTGCTGGATGCCCAAGGCCGGCCCGTCACCCGTTGGGACGGCGTGCATGTCAAGCCGCACCCGGTGACGGGTGAGGCCGTGCCGGACGAAGCCTTTCAGACGGTGCTGGAGGCGTACACGAACCCGCGCAAGGCGCAGTGGCCGCAGGTGGATTTCATCGTGGGGAACCCGCCGTTCATTGGTGCCAGCACGGTGCGCCGCGCCTTGGGCGATGGTTATGCCGACGCGCTGCGCAGCACCTGGAACGATGTGCCCGAGAGCGCCGACTTCGTGATGCACTGGTGGCACGCTGCGGCCCAGGCCGTGGCGCGCGGGCAGGCGCGGCGTTTTGGATTCATCACCACCAACAGCCTGCCGCAGACCTTCAACCGGCGTGTCGTGCAAGCCGCGCTCGATGGTGAGCCGCCGGTGCATCTGGCCTACGCGATTGCGGACCACCCGTGGGTGGACAACAGCGGCGATGCGGCGATCCGGATTGCGATGACGGTGGGCGCGCCGGGTGCGGGTGAGGGTGAGTTGTTGAGCGTCACGCGCGAGACGCCGGCGAGTGATGGCAGTTCGGAATTGAGCTTCAACGCCCGTCGTGGGTTGATTCACGCGGACTTGAGAGTTGGTGCAGACGTGGTGTCAGCGAACGCGCTGCTGGCGAATCAGGACATGAGTTCGCCCGGCCTGAAGTTGCACGGCGCAGGCTTCATCGTCACCCGAGACGAGGCTGCGTCGCTTGGGCTCGGCAGCACACTTGGCCTTGAAGCGCGCATTCGCGAGTACCGCAATGGCCGTGACCTCACAGACCGTCCACGTAACGTGCTGGTGATCGACTTGTTCGGTCTTGCCGCAGACGAGGTGCGTCTGCGCTTTCCTGCGGTTTATCAGTGGCTCCTCGAGCGTGTGAAGCCGGGACGTGACGCGAAGGCACACAGCAAGGACGGTGCGGCGTATGCCGCGTTGTGGTGGCTGCACGGCAAACCACGGCCGACGATTCGGCAAGCGCTGGCTGGCTTGCCACGCTACATCGCTACCGTCGAAACCGCGAAGCACCGAACTTTCCAGTTTCTCGACGCGAGCATTGCGCCTGACAACATGCTCATTGCCATTGCGCTGTCTGACGCCGTCAACCTCGGTGTTCTTTCAAGCCGCGTGCATGTGCAATGGGCGTTGGCGGCGGGTGGCAGGCTCGGTGTCGGCAACGACCCGCGCTACAACAAGACGCGCTGCTTCGAACCCTTCCCCTTCCCCAACCTCTCGCTCCAGCCGACCGTCGCCGCCGACCTCGCCACCACCGCCGAAGAACTCGACGCCCACCGCAAAGGCCAGCAAGCCGCGCACCCCACGCTCACGCTGACCGACATGTACAACGTGCTCGATGCCTTGCGCCTCGGCCGCACGCTCACCGCGAAAGAAAAGCTCACGCACACCCACGGCCTCGTCAGCGTGCTGGCCGAGTTGCACGACCGCATCGATGCCCTCGTGCTGCAAGCCTACGGCTGGGCCGATCTGGCGCCGGCCCTCGTCGGCCAGGCCGGCGGCACGCTGCCCTGGCCCGAGAAGCCGGCCGCCTTGGCCGCGGCCGAAGAAGAGTTGCTGCAACGCCTGGTCGCGCTGAACGCCGAGCGCGCCGCCGAAGAAGCGCGCGGCGAGGTGCGCTGGCTGCGCCCCGAGTTTCAAGACCCGGCGCGCCGCGCCGCCGGTGCCGCGCTCGTGTTGCCCACGCCGGTGCAAGAAGAAATCGCGCAGGAAGCGCAACCCGCCGCATCGACAACAACACCAGCCAGCGCCACGCCCCAAGCCGGCCGCAAGGTGCCGGCGGCGAGCCTGCGCCGCCCCTGGCCCGCGAGCTTGCCCGAACAAGTGCGCGCCGTTGCCGATGCACTCGCTGCCGCACCCGGCGCCGTGGACGAAGCGCTGCTCGCCGAAACCTTCACCGGCCGCGGCCCGTGGAAGAAGCGCCTGCCCGGCATCTTGCTCACCCTCGAAGCCCTGGGCCGCGCGCGGCGCGAGGGGGCGCGCTGGCGGGCTTGACTATTTGTTGTCCGTGAAGTCGAACCCGATCTGGAAGGCCAGCCACGGCGCGCGGTTGTGCTTGTAGGTCGTCACGGTGTTGTCGGTGACGCGATCGTTGCCGTAGAACAGCCCGACCTTGAAGGGTTTCAGGTCCGGGTTCTTGCTCACGTCGAACATCAAGCCGACGGCGACCGAGAAGGCCGCCAGATCGGGCGTGCCGGTGATGTTGCCGGCCGTGTCGCGCGATTCGCCGCGCACGGTGCCCACGGTGGCCGCTGCGGCCAGGGTGACGGCCGAGCCGGCCGAGGCCCAGCGCCGGCCGAGGAAGGGGCCGATGTTCAAGGTTCCGGGCGTGAAGCTCTTGTCGTGGATGTGGTACTTGAACGGGAGCGTCAGCACACCGTAGGCCCAACCGTAGCGGTTCGCGCCGGTGGCCAGCAAGGTGCTGGCCTTCACGCGTTGCTCGGCGCCAGGGGCGTCCGCGCACCAGCCGCTGACGCCCCAGCCGTGGAACTTGGCGGGTGCGAGGGTCAGCTCCTTGTCGTCCTTGCCGAGAGGGGCCTGCGCCACCACGTTCCAGTCGCTGTTGGCAGGCAGGTCGAGGCTCACGCCCTTGGGCGGTGTCGCGATGGTCTTGAAACAATCGCCGATGAAGTCGCCCGGCGCGCTGCGGGGCACTTCGGCCACCGACTCGGGCGGATCGCCTGCCGCAGCGAACGCAGCGCCTGGAACAAGGCCGGCGACACATGCCCACGAAATGATCGACGGCCGGGATGGCAACGGGAACGACTTCATGACGCACCTCTCTTCGCGGTGGGTTGGACAGAAGAGCGATGGTAGGAAGTGGCACGCGCTTGCCGCATCCTGCAAACGTGGGACGCGCTGCGGGGCTTGCCCGCCACAGAATTTCCGCAGTCCAGTGGCCGGAGCAAAAACATGAAGAGCAGGCTGTTCATCGGCGCGTTGGCGGCTTGGTTCGCGGGGCTGCATGCCGCGAGCGCTGCGCCGACCGTCAAGCCGGTGGGCGAGACGGCGGAAATCGAACTCGGCGACCGCGCGCTGTTCCGCCCCTACGAAGACAGCTACCTGCTGCTGCACCGCATGAAGAACAACGGCTGGGCCGGCGACGACGAGCGGGCGCTGCGGGCGCACTATTCCTTCCACTACGTGTTCATCGGCAACGGCCGGCGTGATGTGTCGCTGTCGTACACGGGCGAGTTCGATTTCTACATGGGCTCACGCCCCTCGGACCCGGTGGTCAACCGCATCAGCAACCCGGCTCTGCATGTGCGCTGGGCCGCCAGCGACTTCGATTTCATGAAGACGGCGTTGCCGACCGACCACTTCGATCTCGGCCTGGAACACGAGTCCGACGGCCAGACGATCGAGGTGACGAGCGCGCGCGAAGTCGAGTCCGCGCAGCGGGCCTACAGCGGCCATGACCGGCCGTACTTCGATCAGGTCAGCCGGGGCTCGAACTTCTTCTCGTTCGCGGCCGTGCTGTCGGAGCAGGCGACGGGCTGGCCGGTGGCGATCCACGCACGAGCGCGGGCCTACCTGGGGCAGAACACGGCCGTGACCTGGGGACCGTTGGCGGGTTCGGGTGTGCGGCTGTCGGACTACGACAGGTTGTGCGTGCGCATCGGCAAACAGGTCGGCTCCATGGGCTCGATCGAGGTGCGCTGGACGGTAGGCGACAGCGGCTTCAAGACCGACTCCTTCGGCCTCGGCTGGCAGGGCCCGCGACACTGGCCCCTACCGCTCTACGTGCGCGTGAACCATGGACCGCTCAACACCCTGTCGAACTACACCCAGCGGCAGGATTCGGTGGGCATCGGCCTGCGCTTCGCGGCGTTCTGAGCGGCCTGCGCGGCGACCTCCTGGGGGCTTGCGCCACGCGGGCACATTCCTTCACCATGAGGCTCGCACCCGAAGCAGAAGGACCGAGCCCCATGAACCTGCCCCACCCCCAGCCCTCGAGCGACCAGGCACAGCACCTGCACCAACTGTTCGACGAAGCCTGGGAAGCGACTCTGCGGCGCAAGCCCGAGCTGGCCACCGCCATGGGCGACAAGCGCCATGGCGGCCGGCTCGAAGATGCTTCGCCCGCGGTCGAGGCCGAGGCGTTTGCCGATGCGCGGCGCTTTCTGGCAGCGGCGCAGGCGGTCGACCGTGACGCGCTGTCACCGACCGACCGCAACTCGCTCGATCTCTTCGTGCACGGGCTTCAGGACGAACTGGTCTACGAAGCCTTCGTCGGCTATCGCCGCATGACACTGGGGGCCATCGACGGCTTCCAGAACGATCTGGCCGAACTGCTGACGGTGAGCCCGGTCTCGACGAAGGGCGAGGTCGAACAGGTGCTCGCGCGCCTGGCGGCCTACCCGCGCCGGGTGGACCAGGAACTGGTGCGCCTGCGCGAGGGCATGGCGCTGGGCTGGGTGCCGCCGCGGGTGGTGCTCGACCGCGTGCTCGCCGCGCTCGATGCGCAGCTCGCGGCGGTGGTTGATGTGAGTCCGTTCTTCGAAGCCTTCGCGAGCCTGGGCTCCGATATTTCAGCGGCCGATCAGGAGAGCTTGCGTGCACGCGCGCGACATGCCGTGGTCAAGCAGGTGCTGCCCGCGCAGCTGCGTTTGCGTGACTTCGTGGCCGGCGAATATGCCGCCGCTGCGCCCGCCAGCGGCGCCCTCGGCAGCTACCCCGGCGGGGCGGCGGTGTATGCCGCCACGGTGCGCTCGCAGACCACCACGGACCTGAGCCCGGCGGAGATTCACGCCATCGGCCTGCGCGAAGTGGCACGCCTGCGTGGCGAGATCGACAAGGTGATGCAGGCCATGCAGTGGCAGGGCGATTTCGCTTCCTTCGTGTTGCACCTGCGCACCGATGCGGCGTATTTCTACGCCACGCCCGAGGCGCTGCTGACGAGCTACCGCGACATCGCCAAGCGCATCGACGCCGAGTTGCCGCGCCTGTTCGCCGAGCTGCCGCGCGCGCCCTACGGCATCCGCGCGATGCCGGCATTCACCGGCCCGGACGCGGCCGAGTACTACCAGCCGCCCCCGCTCGATGGCAGCCGGCCCGGCTGGTTCAACGCGAATGCCGAAGGCTTCCGCACCCGCCCGAAGTGGGATCAGGAAACGCTGACGGCGCATGAAGCCGTGCCCGGCCACCACCTGCAAATGGCGCGTGCCGCCGAGCTGGGCGAGTTGCCGAAATTCCGGCGCGCCGCGTGGTTCACGGCCTATGGCGAGGGCTGGGCCGTGTATGCCGAAACCCTGGGCTTCGAGCTGGGCCTGTACCAGGACCCGGCGAGCCGCTTCGGGCACCTGCAAGGGCAGATCTTTCGTGCCGCGCGCCTCGTGGTGGACCCCGGCCTCCATGTGATGGGCTGGGACCGCCAGCGTGCCATCGACTACCTCGTGGCGCAGACCGGCATGAACCTCGGCAACGTCGAAAGCGAGGTCGACCGCTACATCTCGATTCCGGGCCAGGCGCTGGGCTACATGATCGGCAAACTGAAGATCACCGAGCTGCGCGACCGTGCGAAGGCGCAGCTCGGCGAGCGTTTCGACATCCGCCGTTTTCACATGGCCTTGCTCGATCAGGGGGCGCTGCCCCTGTCGATGCTCGAGCGCGAGGTGGATGTGTGGATCGCGGCGGAAGCCGCGCGGCACTGAGCATGCCGCCACGCGCGCTGCCTCAAGCTTTGCGGTCGCTGCCCGGCACCACCTTGGCCATCGCCGACCTGAAGTCGGCATCGTTCGTGAGTGCGGCCCAACGTGCCATCAAGGCGGCGTACGCGCTGCGCTCGATCGCACCGGCCTTCACCGCCGCGGTCAGCGCCGCGTTCACCGAGGCCAGTTCATCGTAGCGGCGATAGCCCTTGCCCTTCAAGCCGGTGACGGCGTAGTTGCTGTAGCCGTAGGCGTTGAACAGGTTGTTCCAGTCGGCCGTACCGGCCTTGATCGGAGCCGGCGCCGGTGCGGGCGGCTTGGGTGCGACCGCGCTGGCCGTGGGGGCGGGTGCAGCGGGCAGGGAGGCCATGCACGTGCCATCGACCATCACCTGCACCCAGGCGACCGAGGGCGTGGCCGATTCGGCGTTGAAGACGAGCTTCACGTTGTTGTGCCCGGCATAGAGGTAAGGCTGGGTGACGAAGGACTTCAGTGTCTTCGCCGCGAGGTCGAGCCGGGTGACCTGGGCCACCAGCGTGTCGTTGCTGTACACGCGGGTGGTGGTCGCACTCAACGCGAGCGGCGAGACCTCGTCGATCCTCACGTTGAAGGCGCAACGGCCGTTCGCGGCGACGATGGCGTCGCTCGCTTTCACACCGACCAGTTGCATCACGCCCGGAGCCAGGATGGCCTGGCTGATGGCGGTGGCGCCATCGGCCTTGAGCATGCGGAACATGCCAGAGATGGGTGCCGCGATGGGTGCGGCGATCGGTGCTGCAGTCGGGGTGGTCGTGACGGGCTTGTCGGCGGCGTGAGCGAGCGACAGGTTCAGCAGCGCGAACGCGGCGAGGACGATGGGGTGGAGTTTCATGGTGATGGCTTCCGAGTCGGCGAGGTCGCTGGCGACCTCTGGGGTGGATCGAACTGCACCCGGAAAACCGATGGGACGCGTCACCCACGGAACTTGGAAGTTCCGAGAGAAGCAACCCCGCTATCTGTCGCATCGCTGCGTGAAGACCGGAGGCTTTGCGTCCCCGCCTTTCGACGGGTTTGCCCAATGTGCGTGGCGACTGTAGCGAAGGCTGGCGTTAACCGGTCGTTACTTTTTGGCACGTCCGGATGCACCGCCGACCGGCGGTCGAATGCCGCTTGTGAGCGGCAAATCCGAGCCGACTACGTCGCCGTCACGCGCCAGATGGTGTCGCCCACGTCGTCGGCCACCAGCAAGGCGCCGTCGGGGCCGATCGTCACACCGACCGGCCGGCCGTAGGACTCGCGTTCGTCCGGGGCGAGGAAGCCGGACAGGATGTCGCGCGGCGGCCCGGCGGGGCGCCCGTTCACGAAGGGCACGAACACGACCTTGTAGCCACTCAGCTTGCTGCGGTTCCAGGAGCCATGCTGCCCAATGGCCATGCCGTCGGGGAAGCCGGGCAGGGTGCCGGCCGGCAGCCAGCACAGGCCGAGCGAGGCGGTGTGCCCGCCGAGCGCGTAGTCGGGCACCAGGGCCTTCGCCACCGCGGCCGGGTCTTGCGGCACCCGGTCGTCCACCGTCTGCCCCCAGTAGCAATACGGCCAGCCGTAGAAGCCGCCCTCGCGCACCGAGGTGAGGTAGTCGGGCGGTGTCTCGTCGCCCAGGCCATCGCGTTCGTTGACGACGGTCCACAGCTGGCCCGTCACCGGCTCCCAGGCCAGGCCCACGGGGTTGCGCAGGCCGCTCGCGTAGATGCGGCTCGCGCCGGTGGTGAGGTCGAGTTCGTGGATGCAGGCGCGGCCCGCTTCGGCTTCCATGCCGTTGTCGCCGATGTTGCTGAGCGAGCCGACACCGACGTAGAGCTTGCGCCCGTCGGCACTCGGCAACAGGCTGCGCGTCCAGTGCCCGCCGGCCTTGAAGCTCACCAGCTTGCGGCCCGGCCCGGTCAGGCGGGTGGCGCCCGGCGTGTAGGGAAACGCCAGCACACCATCGGCATTGCCGACGTGAAAGGTATCGCCCAGCAAGACCATGCCGAAGGGCTGGCTCTGGCCTTCGAGAAAGCGCTCCTGGATTTCGGCCACGCCGTCGCCGTCTGCATCACGCAGCAGGGTGATGCGGTTCGGGCTGTTGCCCACCGCAGCGGCGCGCCGCATCGTGCTGACCATCGCGTAGTCGAAGACGGACTTGACGGGCTCGGGCAGGAACATCGCCTCCGAGACGGTGACATCGCCATTCGGCAGCACGTGCATCCAGCGCGGATGGTCGAGCCCGGTGGCGAAGGCGTTCACTTGCAGGCCGGGTGCGGCCGTCGGCTTCTGCCCCGGTGCCCAGCCGCGCGCCGTGGGCATCTTCAGCGTGGGGATGCTGCCTTGCGGCCGCGCCGCGGGGATGGTCGGCGTGGCACCCACGGCCTGCGGAGGTTCGCCGCCTTGCAGCCGCCGCCAGACGATCGCCGCATCACCCACCCGTGCCACCACTTGCGCAAAAACGCCAGACAAACTCATTGCTCTGCTACTCCTGAACGCGCGGGTCGAGCGGGAATCGCCGGCCGCAACAGCCGAGCATTGTGATTGCCGCGCGCGTTTCAGGTGTTGGCAGGGTCGAGTTCCACCAGCTCGGCGCCATCACCCACCTGCTCACCCGGTGCGCAGCAGAAGGCCTTGACGATGCCCTTGCGCGGCGCGGTGATGGTGTGCTCCATCTTCATCGCCTCCATCACCAGCAGCGGCGTGCCTTTTTCCACCGCGGCGCCGGCTGCGACGAGCAGGGCAATCACCTTGCCCGGCATCGGTGCACGCAGGCCGCCATCGTGGTGGTCGCCTGCGCCGCCGACATGCAGGGTATCGACCCGCACCAGAGGCCAAGCGCGGCCTTCGAAGAACACATGGCGGCGTTCACCACTCGCGACCACGGCAGCGCGCAGGCGGCGCTCACCGAGCTGCGCGTGCAGTTCGCTGTCGGGTGCGAGCGTGCCGCGGGCGAAGACGCGATGGCCGTCGATCTCGAGTTCGTGGCCGTTCGTCACATGGCGGATGCCGATCTCCTGCGTCGTCTCGACCAGGCGCAGTTTCAACTTGCGCCGTGCGGAGCCGTTCAGGCGCCAGCCATCGGTGGCGCGCCAGGGCGAGTGGCGATCGGCGGAGGCGAGCGCCTTCTTGTCGGCGAGCTGGGTTTCACGCAAGGTTTCGGCCAGTGCTGCCAACATCCAGACCTCCTGCGGCGGCGGACCGGCTTCGGGAAACAGCAGGGCCTGTTCGCGTTCGATCAGGCCGGTGTCGAGGTCGGCGTTCGCGAAAGCCGGCACCGCGACAAGGCGGGCGAGGAAGTCGACGTTGTTGCCGACCCCGACGATGCGGTACTGCGCCAGCGCCTGGCGCATGCGTGCGAGCGCCTGGTGGCGGTCGGCGCCCCAGACGATCAGCTTGGCGATCATCGGGTCATAGTGCGGCGTGATCTCGTCGCCTTGTTCGACACCGGTGTCCACACGAACATGCGCCGATTCGGGCGGCGGTGCGAGGTGCAGCAAGCGGCCGGTGGAAGGCAGAAAACCCTTGTCCGGGTCTTCGGCGTAGATGCGCGCTTCGAGTGCGTGGCCATCGAGCGTGAGTTGCTCCTGCCTGAGCGGCAACGGCTCACCAAAAGCGACACGCAGTTGCCATTCGACGAGGTCGAGCCCGGTGATCATCTCGGTCACCGGGTGCTCGACTTGCAGGCGGGTGTTCATCTCCATGAAGGAGAAGCTACCGTCCTGGTGGGCGATGAATTCCACTGTGCCGGCACCCACATAGCCCACCGCCATCGCCGCATCCACGGCGGCCTTGCCCATCGCTGCGCGGCGCGCGGGGGTCATGCCCGGCGCGGGTGCTTCTTCGAGCACCTTCTGGTGGCGGCGTTGCACCGAGCAGTCGCGCTCGAACAGGTAGACGCAGTGGCCGTGGCTGTCGCCGAAGACCTGGATCTCGATGTGGCGAGGCCGCACGATGTACTTCTCGATCAGCACATGGTCGTCGCCGAAGGCGCTCGCCGCTTCGCGCTTGCAGGAGGTGAGTGCTGCGTCGAAATCTTCGCTGCGATCGACACGCCGCATGCCCTTGCCACCGCCGCCCGCGCTGGCCTTGATGAGCACGGGGTAGCCGATGCGCGTCGCTTGTTCGTGCAGGAAGGCCGGGTCCTGGTTGTCGCCGTGGTAGCCGGGGGTGAGCGGCACGCCGGCCTTTTCCATCAAGGCCTTGGCCGACGACTTCGAGCCCATCGCGCGGATCGCCGATGCGGGCGGGCCGATGAAGACGATGCCGGCCGCCGCGCAGGCATCGGCGAAGCCATCGTTCTCGGAGAGAAAGCCGTAGCCGGGGTGCACGGCTTCGGCGCCGGTCTTGAGTGCGGCTTCGATGATCTTCGCGCCGACGAGGTAGGACTCACGTGCGGCGGGCGGGCCGATCAGCACCGCTTCATCGGCCAGGCGCACATGGCGCGCATTGGCATCCGCTTCGGAGTAGACAGCGACGGTTGCGATGCCCATGCGGCGCGCCGTCTTGATGACCCGACAAGCGATCTCGCCGCGGTTGGCGATCAGGATCTTCTTGAACATCGATGGCTCCGGTTCACGCGCGGGTCCACGCCGCTGCGCGTTTGTCGAGGAAGGCGGCGAGACCTTCCCGAGCTTCAGGTGTGGCGCGCAGGCCGGCAATGCGTCTCGCGGTGTCTTCGACAACCGCATCGTCGATCGGTCGGTTCGCGACCGCGCGGATCAGCTCGGTCGCCGCCGCTTGCGCCAATGGACCGCCGAGCAACAAGGCATCGGCGATGCGCTGAACCGCAGCATCGAGTGCATCGACTTTGGCGAGTTCATGCACCAGACCGATCTCGCGCGCGCGCTCGGCTGAGAAACGCTCCGCCGTCTGGAAGTAGCGATACGCCTGGCGTTCGCCGATGGCCCGGAGCACGTAAGGCCCGATCGCTGAGGGGATGAGGCCGAAGCGCACTTCGGAAGTGGCGAACACGGCTTTCGTGGACGCCACGCAGATGTCGCTCGCCGCCGCCAGGCCCAAACCACCGCCGAGTGCGGCGCCGTGCACGCAGGCAATCGTCGGCTTGCGACACAAGGCGATGGTGCGGAACAGCTGCGCCAGCTTGCGCGCATCGGCGAGGTTCTCTTCGGGCGAAGCCTGACCCTGGCGCGCCATCCAGCTCAGGTCGGCGCCGGCCGAAAAACTCTTGCCGCGACCGGCCAACACGATGACACGCACGGCGTCGTCGGCATCGACCCTCGTGAAGGCTTCGGTCAGCTCGGCGATCAGCGTTTCGTCGAAAGCGTTGTGCGCCTCCGGGCGGTTCATCCAGATCCAGGCGCAGGGGCCGCGCCGTTCGATGTCGACAGTGGTGTGGGTCATGGCCGCCTCACATGCGGAAGATGCCGAACGTCGTCGGCGCGATCGGCGCATTGAGCGCTGCCGACAGCGACAAGCCGAGCACACGCCGCGTGTGCGCCGGGTCGATGACACCGTCGTCCCACAGTCGCGCGGTCGCGTAGTACGGCTGGCCCTGCGTTTCGTACTGCGCGCGGATCGGCGCCTTGAAGGCGGCTTCCTCGTCAGCGCTCCAGGCGCCACCCTTGGCCTCGATGCCATCGCGCTTGACGGTCGCCAGCACGCTCGCCGCCTGCTCGCCGCCCATCACGCTGATGCGCGCGTTCGGCCACATCCACAAGAACCGCGGCGCGAAGGCGCGCCCGCACATGCCGTAGTTGCCGGCGCCGAAGCTCCCGCCGATCAGCACCGTGAGTTTGGGCACCTGGGCGGTCGCGACGGCGGTGACGAGCTTGGCGCCGTCACGCGCGATGCCGGCGTTTTCGTACTTCTTGCCGACCATGAAGCCGGTGATGTTCTGCAAGAACACGAGCGGCACACCGCGCTGAGTGCACAGCTCGATGAAGTGCGCGCCCTTCAACGCCGACTCGGAAAACAGCGTCCCGTTGTTGGCGATGATGCCGACCGGCATGCCGTAAATGCGCGTGAAGCCGGTGACGAGCGTGCTGCCGTAACGCGCCTTGAATTCATCGAAGCGCGAGCCGTCGACAAGCCGCGCGACGATCTGCCGCACGTCGTAGGGCTTGCGTGTGTCGTGCGGGATCACGCCATAGAGTTCTTCGGCAGGGAAGAGCGGCTCCTCGCTCGGCTCCAGAGTCACCGTCTCCGGCTTGCGGCGGTTCAGACTGGCGACGATGCGGCGCGCGATGAAGAGCGCGTGGCTGTCGTTCTCGGCCAGGTGGTCGGCCACACCCGAGAGGCGCGTGTGCACGTCGCCACCGCCCAGGTCTTCGGCCGTCACCACCTCGCCGGTCGCGGCCTTCACGAGCGGCGGGCCGCCGAGAAAGATGGTGCCCTGGTTGCGCACGATGATGGTCTCGTCGCTCATCGCCGGCACGTAGGCGCCACCGGCCGTGCACGAGCCCATCACCACGGCGATCTGCGGGATGCCCATCGCCGACAGGTTGGCCTGGTTGTAGAAGATGCGGCCGAAGTGGTCACGGTCCGGGAACACCTCGTCCTGACGCGGCAAAAACGCACCACCCGAATCGACGAGGTAGACGCAGGGCAGGTGGTTCTGCATCGCGATCTCTTGCGCGCGCAGATGTTTCTTCACCGTCATCGGGTAGTAGGTGCCGCCCTTCACGGTGGCGTCATTCGCCACGACCATGCACTCCTGGCCCTCGATGCGGCCGATGCCGGCGATCATGCCGGCCGCTGGCGCTTCATCGTCGTACATGCCGTGTGCGGCGAGCTGGCCGATCTCCAGGAAGGCCGAGCCGGGATCGAGCAGTTGATCGACCCGATCGCGCGGCAGCAACTTGCCCCGCGCGCTGTGTTTGGCACGCGCCGCTTCACCGCCGCCGAGCGCGACCTGGTCGCTCTTCGCGCGCAGCTCGTCGACGAGGGCGCGCATGGCCGCCGCGTTGGCCTTGAAGTCGGCCGAGCGGGTGTCGATCTGGGAGGCAATCGTCTGCATCATCGCGCCCCGTTCACATCGTTTCCGAGAACAGCTCGCGGCCGATCAGCATGCGGCGGATCTCGCTCGTGCCGGCACCGATCTCGTACAGCTTGGCATCGCGCCAGAGCCGACCTGCCGGGTAGTCGTTCGTGTAGCCCACGCCGCCGAGCACCTGGATCGCCTCGCCCGCCATCCAGGTGGCCTTCTCTGCCGAATAGAGAATCGCACCGGCCGCGTCCTTGCGCATCGTTCGCGCGTGGTCGGTGCTGTCGCAGGCGCGGCCGAGCGCGTAGAGGTAAGCCCGGCAGGCCTGCCACGTGGTGTACATGTCGGCCAGCTTGCCCTGGATGAGCTGGAACTCGCCGATGCTCGCCCCGAACTGCTTGCGTTCGTGGATGTAGGGCAGCACCACGTCCATGCACGCGGCCATGATGCCGAGCGGCCCGCCCGAGAGCACGGCGCGTTCGTAGTCGAGCCCGCTCATCAGCACCTTCACACCGCCGCCGACCTGGCCGAGCACGTTCTCGGCCGGCACCTCGCAATCCTCGAAGAAGACCGGGTAGGTGTTGGAGCCGCGCATGCCGAGCTTGTCGAGCTTGGCGCCGAAGGAGAGGCCCTTGAAACCCTTCTCGACGATGAAGGCGGTGACACCGCGCGCGCCGGCCTCGGCGTCGGTCTTGGCGTAGACGACCATCGTGTCGGCATCGCCGCCGTTCGTGATCCACATCTTGGCGCCGTTGAGCACATAGCGGTCGCCGCGGGCTTCGGCCTTGAGCTTCATGCTCACCACATCCGAGCCGGCGTTCGGTTCGCTCATCGCCAGCGCGCCGACATGGTCACCGGACACCAGCTTGGGCAGGTAGCGCGTCTTCTGCGCCGCGTTGCCATTGCGATTGATCTGGTTGACGCACAGGTTGCTGTGCGCGCCATACGAGAGGCCGACCGAGGCCGAGGCGCGCGAGACTTCTTCCATCGCCACCATGTGCGCCAGGTAGCCCAGGCCGGTGCCGCCGTATTCCTCGCCCACGGTCATGCCGTGCAGCCCCAGGTCGCCGAGCTTGCGCCAGAGGTCGGCGGGGAAGAGGTTGTCGCAGTCGATCGCCGCGGCGCGCGGCGCGATCTCGCTGGCGGCGAAACTCTGCACGGCGTCGCGCAGCATGTCGATGGTCTCGCCGAGGGCGAAGTTCAATCCGGGCAGCGGGGTCATCGGAGTCTCCTGCGGTTTTGTGCGGTCGCTGAGCTTAGGGAGGCTGGCGCGGCAGATGTCGCCAAGACGGTTGCAAATCGTGCCAAGCCATCGCAGACTGCTCCGATGCGCACCGAGCCCACCGAAACCGCTGCGACACCCGTCGCCTTTGTGCAGGCTATTCTGCGCGCTTACGAACGCTACGGGGTGAGCCCGGCGGCGGCGCTGCAACAGGCGCAAATTGCGCCAGCACTCTTGAAGCGGCGCGCGGGCCGCATCACCGCCTCGCAGATGGAGCTGATCTCGAACGCCGCGATGCGCGAGCTGGACGACGAGGCCCTGGGCTGGTTCTCTCGCCGCCTGCCCTGGGGCAGCTACGGCATGTTGTGCCGCGCCTCGACGATGGCGCCGACGCTGGCGGTGGCGCTCAAGCGCTGGTGCCGCCACCACCGGCTGTTGACGCAGGACATCGTGCTGAACTACGAGGAGGCCGCCGACACCGTCACCATCAGCGTGACGGAAGCGGTGCCGCTGGGCGAGATGCGCGAGTTCTGCCTGCTCACCTTGCTGCGTTACCTGCATGGTTACGCCTGCTGGGCGATCGACTCGCGCATTCCCCTGGTGGCCGTCGACTTCCCGTTCGATGCGCCGCGCCATCACACCGTCTACCCTTTGATGTTTCCCGGCCCGGTGGCGTTCGGCACGCACCAGGCTGGCATCACCATCGACCATGCCTATCTGGCACTGCCGCTGCGGCGTGACGAAGCCGCCTTGCGCACGATGTTGCAGCGTGCCTTGCCGCTGACGGTGCGCCAGTACCGGCGTGACCGCCTGCTGGTTCAGCGGGTGCGACAACTGCTGCGCGCGCACGCTGAAGACATGAACAATGCCGGCCGCGTCGCCGAGCGTTTGCACGTCTCCGCACGCACGCTGCACCGGCAGTTGGCCGATGAAGGCGCATCGCTGCAAACCCTGAAGGACGAAGCCCGGCAAGACATCGCGCTGGACCTGTTGCGCCGAACCGCCATGCCGCTCAAGCAGGTGGCGGCGCGAGCGGGCTTTCGCAGCGAGAAGAGCTTTTCGCGTGCCTTCAAACAATGGACGGGTTCCGCACCGGGCGAACTGCGTGCAGCGGACCGGCTGGCCCCCAAAAAACAGGGCCCGCTGACAGGCGGGCCCTGATGTGTGGTGGTGGACAGGATGAGGATCGAATTGATATCGCAAGGTCTGACGGGGCCACGATCTTGATGAGCTATGCGCGGCGGCAGTTACTGGAAAAGTTACCGCTTCGTCCTGGCCGGCGCCGGTGAGTGAGGACCACAACTTCTGCGGCTTGGTGCGGATGCAGGTGGCATACACAAAGGTCGACTTGGCCATGTGATTTCTCCGGCTCGTGGTTTCAATTCGGCGACGACGACCTGTCGACCCAGCTCGTCGGGCTGCACACACGCGCCACGCTGGGCAACCGCCTGATCGAAGTGGCCTCGTCGGACCGCCACACCGCCGGCCGTCCACACCGTGCGCGGTTTCAACCTGGCCGTGGCCCACGGCGCCGAGATGGAATGGCTCGCCGCGTCCGACCTCAACGGTGCCGACCTGGCGGCTTTCGTCCAGGGACTCGCGCACGGGAAGGCGGGCGTGGCATCTGAATGATGCGGCGGGCACGTCGAGCTTTCAGCCAAAGCCATGCACGTTCTCCGCCCGGACGGGCGGCAAGTGCATCCCGAAGGTCGCCAGAAGCGGGGGAATAAAAGCGCGCTTACGTGGGTCTGGTTGCGCACGGGAGGCCGCATTCGCCGGACAGTGGGTCGGGTGGAACGTCGGCGTCTTCCTGCGGGGAGGTCCGCGTGAGCGACTACACGGTGCAAATCGACGCCACGGCGCTGTACTACCGGCAGATTCTGCTGCCCCAAACCCAGCTTGGCTGGCTTGATGCGCGGCAGGTGCAGACGCTGCAACTTGCGGCCGGAACCTACTCGGTCCAGGTGCAGTCCGGCGTGTACACGGACTTCGCGTTCACTGTCACGCCGCTGGGCACGATCGATTTCGATCCGGCCTTCGATGCGCTTGCCAGCGGCCGCGACAGCGCTCTGCTGACGCTCGTCGGCCTCGAGGTCTCGTTCGACGCCAGCGAGCTCGCGCACGGCGCCGGCGGCGGCGTGCTGTTCGCCTCGATCCCGATGGGCAGCGACCCGTGGCTGCTGGTACACACCTGCCGCATGCTGCCGCAGCCCTACTACATGGTGCAGCAGGGTTCGGGCGTGGTGTGCAACCTGTTCTTCGCGATCGGCATCGACGGGCGCTTCGTCTACGACCCCACCTTCGATGCGGCCGCCGGCGGCTGCCTGTCGGGCGCCGGCACGCCGGCGTTGCGCTTCCACGGCTTCCCGGTGGAGGTGGACGTGAGCGCAGTGAGCCGGCTGCTCGGCCTGCCCGACATCGGCGGGCTGCCACCCACGTGGACCGGCGCCTTGCGGCTGCGTGTGCTGCCGGCCGACTTCTTTCGTGTGCAGATCGACCAGGGCATCACCGGCAACCTGTTCTCGCTCGGCATCCACGGTGAGGTGACGCTCGCGACAACGCCTGACGGCATGCGGCTCGCGCTGGACGCGCCCGACGGCGCCCCACGGGTACGCGCGCTGCCGTTGCCGCTGCCCGCGCCGGGCCCGCTGACCTACCTCACCGACGACTTCCTGGGTTTCAAGATCGTCGTCGGCAGCGATGCCGACGGGGCGCAGAGTGTCTCGATGGTGATGAGCGACGGGCGCGTCGCCTGGCTCTTCGATCGGCGCTGGTTCGCAGGCCAGCCGACACTCGGCGTGCGACGCAGGTTCGTCGGGCCGCTGAAATCGAGGATCCTCACGGTCACGTTGACGGCGGCCCGCTTTCCCGGCACCGACCTGCCGGCCGACTTCACGCTGCAGGTGAGCCGTCTGAATTCGCCCGACGGTGTCGAGATCGACGTCGAACTCGGCTGGTCTTTCGGCAGTGGCCAGTACAGCTCGGACGTGAATTACGACGGCACCGCGACCGCCAGCCTGACCGTGGGCGGCAACGTGTGCGGGGTCGGCCCGGACCAGACGCTGGGCATCGTCGCCACCGCGCCCGTGACCGTGCAGTTCAGGCCGGGCTTCATCGCGCTGGCGGCGCCGGGGCTGGCGCAAGTCAGCGGCCCGGCTGGCGTGCTCGGCGTCGCAAGCCTGCAGCTGACGCTGCTGCCACCGACCGACCGCGTGCTGTTCGCGGCCGACGTGGCGCCGCCACTGCGCAGCCGGCTCACGCTGGGCAGCGCCGCGCCCTGGCGCGTGCTACTGCCGACGCTGCACACGCCGGTGGGTGAGCTGCACGCGGTTGCGGACCTGTACGACAACGCACTCGCCGAAGTCGGCGAGAACCTCGACGGGCGCCGCCGCCAGGCGGTGCAGTACGCGACCCGTTCGCTCGCGCAGCAGTACACGCTGACGCTCGGCGGCGGGCTCGGCGATGCGGCGGGCCAGCCGGTCGTCGTGAGCCTCGCGCGCGGCGTGTTGCGCTGGTTCTTCGACGGCACGCCAGCGCACGCCGAGCTGCACGCCGGGGCCGTCACCGACGAACTCTGGCTCCCGGTGGGTGCGGTCGGCATTCGGCTCGGCGCGCGCACGCTCGAACCGACGGTGAGCAATTTCGCCGTCGCGTTCGACGGCACCGCCTCCACGCTGCTCGCCTGCGATCTGCCGTACTCGAGCGTGGCCGCCGCGCCGGCCGACTGCATCGCCGAGGCGGCCGCGGTGCGCGGTCTGTTGTCCGTCGTGCCGGCCAGCACGCGCCCCGATGCGGCGAAGCTGCGCAACTGGCTGCAGCTGGGCGCCACGGCTGCCGAGGCCACGCTGGTGCTGCGCGACGTCGCGTTGGCGATGCTGCGCAGCGCCGACCTGTTCGTGCTGCGCTTGGACTTCACCAACATGGCGCTGAGCGCCGGCGCGGCAGGCCCGCCGACGCTCGCACCGGCGCTGCCAGGAGTCGACGGCACGCTGGTCGCGAGCTTCGCGCCGCAGCATCTGGTGGAGCCGAGCTTCACCGACGTGGTGCCCGCGCCGCCGCTGCCGAGCCGGCTGGCCGAGCCGTCGCGGCTGGCCTTTGCGGTGCCCGCCGGGCGCGCCGCCATCGCGCTCGACAGTGCACTGTTCGACTGGTCGGCCTACGCCCAGCGTCTGAACGAGCCGCTCACCGACGGTCCGCCTTCGGCGCTGCAAACGCTCGTCGAGCTGCCGTATCGCCTCGGGCTCTCGCCGGGCAGCGAGACCGGATGGACGCCGCTGCCGGCGCTGCCTTCGGGCGAGCGCTACGCGCTCGCGACGACACGCCTGGGCGTGCGGCGCAACGGCCCGCACGGCCCTTTCATTGACGAGCGCGACAGCGCCGCGGCCCTCGCCGCGCGGCGCTTGCGCGCAGTGACTTCGCCGGACGACATCGCCGCCCAGTTGCCGGCCGATCCGATCGCCAACCTGATGGACGGCACGAAGCGCCGCGACATCGTCGAGAACACCAAGCTCGGCCGCGACGAGGCGTTGATCGACTGCCGGCGCCTGATGCTCGCCTCGCTCGGCGGCTGGCTCGAGGCCGAAGGGCACTGGAACGTGGCGCTCAACTCGGGGATGGTGGCGCACTGGTTGCAGCACGTCGCGATGGGGCGCGACCAGAAGGTCGAAGTCACGCAGCTGGGCTGGCTGCTGCCGTGGGGCCACCGCGCGGCGCTGGTCTCGGTGGCCGAGCGGCATTTCGGCGCGGGGCCGGTCGGCCCGGGCCAGAACAGCGCCTACCTGATCGAGCACGACCACATCGTCATCACGCAGCGCCTGCGCCACTTCCCGAGCCGGCGCGACCTGCCGTTCACCGAAGCCGAGATGCTGATCGGGCGCACCCCCGAGATCAGCCCGCCGGCGCAGCATCCGGTCGTCGCGCCCTACGCGGCGGGGTCGCCGTTCTGGGTCTTCCTGCCGAACCCGGCCGGCGGTGACGACCTCCCGATGCACTTTCCGATGCACCTGCGCGACCTCGACGTGAGCGACGATGCGCGCGGGCGCCTGGTCGAGGTGGCGGCGATGGCGATCTTCGTGCCCGACGGCTTCGAGGACGCGAAGCTCGACGACGTGATCACCGCCTACAACCTGGCCACGGCCTACGGCTGGCAGGATTTCTCGGCGGCGCCGAAGCGCATCGCGTTCGCGCCGCCGCAGTCTGGCGGCCATGCCGACCTCGACACCTTCGGACTGCAGTTCGGCATCGCCGTGCGCAACGTGTCTTCGCTGCCGCTGCCTGGTGCGGCGGCTGATCCGGATGCGGCCCTGCCGCGCATCGCGAACGCGCGCGTGCGGCTGTCCGACGCGGCGCAACTCGCGCACCTGCCGGGCGATGGCACGGTCGACATCAGCTACTTCGCGGACTACGTGAAGGGAGACAACCCGGCTGGCGTCTTCGCGAACCTGCTCGCGCCGGTGGCGCTGCAGTTCGGCGGCGCCAACGGCAGTGGTCTGGCCACGCCGGACATGGTCATCACCGGGCTGTCGCAAAGCCACGGACCGCTCGGCGGCGATCTGTCGCAACTCGCCGCCGCGGTGCCGAGTTTCAACCCGGTGGACTTCTTCGGCCAGGCGGCGCCGCAGTTGTTCGGCGGCGTCAGCCTGCTCGACGTGCTGCCTTCCATCGACGGTGGCGCCGCGCTGGATGCGGCACCCCGGCTCGTGACGACGCGCAGCGGCACGCAGGTCGAGATCGCGTACGACTGGATGCCCTACGTCACGTCCTCGACCGGCGCCGGCGTCACGCTGAGCTTCGACGCCGCCCCGGCGGGCTCCGGCGCAGTGGGCGTGAAGGGCCCGATCCAATTGCACTCGAGCCTGAAGCTGCGGCCCTCGGCCGATCCGGAATCCTTGGTCATCGCGACGGTCGATGATTTCAAAATCGGGTTCGCAGGCCTGGTCTCGGTGGCGGTGCGCCGGATGCAGTTGACGCAGCGCAGCGGCCGCAAGCCCGAGCTGAGTTTCGCGCTCGCCGACCTGACCACGGTCCCCGGCCCGCTGCGTCTGCTCGGCAACATCGACTTCCTTCAGCCGCTGCTCGAAGAAGCCAGCAAGCTGCTCGGCACCGGGCCTTCGGTCACCCTGGCCGGCGGCGTGCTCCGGGTCGGCTATGCGCTGGCGCTGCCGAACCTCGGCATCGGTGTGTTCAACCTCGAGAACATCCGCATCGGTGTGGGCCTCGCGATCCCGCTCGACGCCAAGCCGCTTGCGTTCGATTTCAACTTCGGCGAGAAGGACCATCACTTCCTCGTCACCGTGGCCTTCGTCGGTGGCGGCGGCTTCTTCGCCATCGAGGTCGGTGCGGACGGGCCGCGCAGCATCGAACTCGCGGTCGAAGTGGCGGCGAGCGTGGCGCTCGACCTCGGCGTGGCCAGCGGCAGCGCACACGTCGCGGTCGGCGTCTACATGCACTACGTGCCGACCAGCACCGAGATCACCGGCTTCGTGCGTGCCGGCGGCGAGCTCACGGTGCTCGGCATCCTGAGCCTGCATGTCGAGCTCTACCTGGGCCTCACCTACCAATCGAGCGACACGGTCAAGGTCATCTGGGGCGAAGCGAGCCTGATGGTCGAGGTGTCGCTCGGCTGCCTGTCGAAGAGCGTGACCGTGTCGATGCGGCGCGAGTTCATCGTCGGTGGCAACAGCGGCGCTGCGCAGCCGGCGCAGTTGCAGACGCAGGTCGCCCTGCCGCTGCCAGGCGTGGAGCGCGCATTCGGCAACAGCCGCGACGACTGGCAGGTGTATTTCGCCAGCTTTGCCTGAGCCCGCGCGAGCCACCAGAACCTGAGCGAGAGGCCACCATGTCCGACCCGACCGTCACCACCCGACTGCTGTGGATCACGCTGCCCGACGGTTTGCGCCGCGATGCGACTGGGCGCCTGTTGTTGCGCCTGTCGGTGCGCCTCGCACCGAGGGTCAGCGGCGCCGCGACACTGGCGGCATGCCCGCTGCTGTCCGGCAGTGACGGCAGCGGCGCCTGGACCAGCAAGGCGCGCGCTTGCCGCTTCGAGTTGCGCGCCAGTGCCGACGGCAATGCGCCGTGGAGCGACATCCGCAGCGCGGGCGACGTTGGTGTGAGCCCGATCGACCCGACGCTGCCCGACGACACGGTGTGGCGCGCGCTGCTGCCCGACACGCTCGCGATCGAGCCACACGAACTGCCCGCCGCCACAGGCGCGCCCGTGGGCAGCTACAGCGTGCGGGCAGCGCGCGATGCGCTGGTGACGCCGTACCGCGTGCCTCTTTTCTCGCCGCCTCGCCCTCAGGCGCAACTCGCGATCGTCCCGCCTTGGACGCGGCTCTTCCCCGCTACGCCCGAAGCGGCCCATGCATTGCGACGGGTGACGCGCGACCTGCAGGCGCAACTGGGCACCCTGTCGCGCACGACGGTCGCCGCCGCCGCGCCCGACTCCGGCTTCAGCGCCGAGGTGCTCGAGATGGACCGCATGGCGAGCTTCTACAACGGCTTGTCCGACGGTGCGAAGGCGCGCTACGCGGCGGCGAAGGACAAGAACTTCCAGCACGCGCCGCCGGACTTCGACCTGCATGCCGCGATCGCCGTCGCGTCGCGCTACCCGGCGCTGATGCGCGCACTCGGCCTGCTGTTCGATTTCGAACTGCCGGTCGACGAACTGGCGCTGCCCGCGCGCGGCTGGCTGAGCGTGCGGCTCGCGGCACCCAGCCCCGCGGCGGGCGCGGCGCTCGAGCCGACGCTGGCGACACGCTACGAGTTCGGCCCGGGCGAGCGTTTCGTCTCTGCCTCTCGTGACGACTTCGCCGGCGACACCGACCTGAGCGACCGCATGCTCATGCCGGCGAGCCCGGACGACGACCTCTGCAGCGTCGACGTCAACCTGAGCGAACTGCACCACGGCGTGCGCAGCGCGGCAGCACGCTTTCATGCCGAAATCGCGCGCGGGGCCTCGGTCGCCGACGCGCTCGCCAGCGCGCCGCTGCCGACGCCGCGCAGCGACGGGCTGGCGCTGGCGCGCGAGGCGCACGGCGCGCTGCTCGCCGCGCTCATCCGTGCGCAGGCCGAGCTCGACGTCGGGCTCGCCAATGCTGACGACGCCGCTCCGCTGAAGTTGGGCGCCGAGCCAGTGCTGCAGGGCTTTCGCGTCGACATCCGCGTCCATGGCGAGCCGACCTGGCGCTCGCTGTGCCAGCGCCAGGGCCGCTATCGATTCACCAGCGCAGGTTTCACGCGCGACTGGCCCGCCGATGAAGGGACGATCGGCTTTCACGCCTTCGATCCGGCATTGCCGGGTTCCGCGGAAAGCGGCCCCTGGGCGCACGAGACCTGGTTTCGCTGGCAGGGTTGGAGCCTCGCGGCGCCGCGGCCCGGCCGGCACATCGGCATCGACGGCGCCAGCGCGAGCGATGCCGATGCTCCGGCCGGCAACCTCGGTCTGGACGTGCGTTTTACGGTGCCGCCGGGCAGCCTGCCGCGTCTGCGCTTCGGCCACTCGTACGACTGCCGGTTGCGCGCCGTGGACCTGGCCGGCAACAGCCTGAGCCTGGACGACGCCAACGCGGCCAAGGTCGCGCTGCCGCTCGGTGCCTTCCTGCGCTTCGACCCGGTGCCGGCGCCGGTGCT
>JANYJL010000397.1 GCA_025361845.1 Rhizobacter sp. | reverse complement strand
CGGCCCACCAAACCCAATACTTCGCCCTTGCGAAGCTCGAAACTCACGTCGCGCAACGCCGTCATGAGCGACCTGGGCGTGCCCGAAGACCTGCTGACCTTCGTCAATTACCCGACCCGCTTCGACTGCCGCGAAACCCTGGCCGCGCTCAAGGGGAGCGGCATCGCCTGCCCGAACCTGAACGACTACGCCTGGCGGCTGTGGGATTACTGGGAGCGGCACCTCGACCCGGCACTCTTCATCGACCGCTCGCTCAAGGGCACGGTCGGCGGCAAGGTGGTGCTGGTGACAGGCGGCTCATCGGGCATCGGCCTCGCGGCCGCGCACAAGTTCGCCGAAGCCGGCGCCATCACCGTGATCTGCGGGCGCGACCAGGACAAGCTCGACGAAGCCTGCAAGGAAGCCAAGGCCAAGGGTTACCAGTTCATCGCCTACCCGGCCGACATCGCCGACATGGCCGATGCCGACCGCTTCATCCAGTTGCTGATCGCCAAACATGGCGGGGTCGACTTCCTCATCAACAACGCCGGCCGATCGATCCGCCGCGCCATCGAAGCCAGCTACGACCGCTTCCACGACTTCGAACGCACGATGCAGCTGAACTACTTCGGCTGCCTGCGCGTGACGATGGGCGTGCTGCCCGGCATGGTGGCGAAGAAGAAGGGCCACATCGTCAACATCAGCTCGATTGGCGTGCTGACGAACGCGCCGCGCTTCTCGGCCTACGTGGCTTCGAAGGCCGCGCTCGATGCCTGGACACGCTGCGCGTCGAGCGAGTACGCGGACCAGGGCATCACCTTCACGACGATCAACATGCCGCTCGTGCGCACGCCGATGATCGCGCCGACCAACATCTACAAGAACGTGCCGACACTCGCGCCCGAAGAGGCGGCCGACCTGATCGCGCAGGCCTGCATCGCCAAGCCCGTGCGCATCGCCACGCGCATGGGCATCAGCGGCGAGCTGCTGCACGCCGTGGCGCCGCGCATCGCGCAGATCGTCATGAACACCAGTTTCCGCATGTTCCCGGATTCAGCGGCCGCCAAGGGCGACAAGTCGGGCAAACCGGCGCTGTCGGCCGAGGCGGTGGCGATGCAGCAGATGATGCGAGGGATTCATTTCTGAACGCCCGCGGCCACTCCAGCCCCTCACGCCGCCGCATCACACCCACGGCAGCATCATCGTCACCAAGGCGAGCTTCTCGAACTCGGGCTCGAAGCGGTCGATGATCTGCTGCGGGTCGGGGCACAGTTTCTCGTCGGTGATCAAGCCGAACTGAACCCCGCCGCCATACGACAGGATGCTCACGCCCATGCCGATGTCGCCCGACGCCGGCACCCAGAACATGGTCTGGCGCAAGGTCGAGCCGCAGAACTTCAAGGCCTTCGCCGGCCCCGGCACGTTCGTCATCACCGCCGTCGCCTTTTTCGCGAACAGCCCCAGCAGCGTGTCCTGCACCGGCTTGATGAGCAGCCCTGCGACCGACAGCACCGCGAAGGCCAGCAGCGGCTGATAGCTGCCCTTCAATTCGTTCATGCGCGCACGCACCGCGTAGACGCGCTCGATCGGGTTCTCGATGCCGATCGGCAGTACCAGCGGTGCCAGGCCGAAGCGGTTGCCGAGCTGCCAGGCCTTTTCCAGCGGGCGCAGGTTCACCGGCACCATCGCGCGAATTTCCTGCCCGCTCGGGTCGTCACCCTGGTCGCGCAGGTACTGGCCGATGGCGCCCGCCGCACAGGCCAGCAGCACGTCGTTGATCGAGCAGTTGAGGCCCTTGCCGATGCTCTTCACCGCGTCCAGCGGCAGCGGCTCGCCCCAGGCCACCACCTTGCGGCCGACCGGCTTGCCTTTCAGGCGCGTGGGTGAATCGTCGGGCATCAGGGCCATCGCGGCCACGTCGCGCAGCACCTGAATGCCCGTGCGCGCCATGTCGATCGAACCCAGCAGTTGCTGCGGGTTCGACAGTACCTCCATCGATTTGGCGACGCCTCCGCCGTACATGCCGATCGCCTTCACGGCGATGTCGGTGAGCGGCTTGACGACGGCGTCCGACAACCAGTCGCTGTCCTCGTCCTCCGGCGCGTCCTTTTTCTTGCGGGTCGGCGGATCCATGCCGCCATCGGTGATCGACAGCATCACCGAGATCAGCGCGATGCCGTCGCCGATGCAGTGATGCACGCGGGCGATCAGCGCGCTGCCACCTTCGTAGCCATCAATCAGTTGGAATTGCCAAAGCGGGCGTGCCGGGTCGAGTGGCGTGTTCGCCAATTCGCCAACACGCGCCTGCAAGGCGGCACGTTCGCTCTGGCCTTTTTTGCGCTCGAGTTTTTCGTGCAGCACGTGGCGCTGGATGTCGAAGTCTTCGTCCTCCACCCAGCTCGCGCCCATCGCATCCTGCACCACGGTCTGGCGAAAGCGTGCGTACTTCAGCAGCTTGTCCTGCACGCGTTCGCACAAGGCCGCGTGCGGCACGCCCGGCGTGAGCAGCCAGACGCCCACGATCATCATCAGGTTGACGTCGTTGTCCATCCGCAACCAGGCGGTGTCCACGCGCGACATGCGTTCGGCGGCTTGTGACATCGGGGGAACTGGGGTTTCGAAGGGGATCAAGATGCTGGGTAACATCCGCTCCGTCAATGCACACTTCTACCCACAGGAGACATTCCCATGGCCGATCTGAAAGCCCAGTTCGAACAAGCCGTCAAGGACTCGAAGAGCCTGCCCGAGAAGCCCGACAACATGACCCTGCTCAAGCTCTACGCGCTCTACAAGCAGGCGAGCGCCGGTGATGTGGATGGCAAGCGGCCCGGCTTCTCCGACATGGTCGGCCGCGCCAAGTGGGACGCGTGGAACGAGATCAAGGGCACGACCACCGAGGTGGCGATGGGCGAGTACGTGGAGTTGATCGAGTCGCTGAAGTAGCCGCTACTTCTTCGCGCTCCTGGCCGGCGCCTTCTTGGCCGCCGGCTTGGTGCTCGCTTCCAGCAGCGTGTCGAGGTTGCGTTCGATCTCGCTCTCGATCGTCTTGCTGAACGCGCCGAGCAGGAAGCCGAGCTTGGCGTCCAGCTCGAAGCGGTCGGCCGCGACGAGCAACTGCCCGTTCACGCCCAGGCGCTTGAACTCCACCGTGTCGGTCGTCTTGCCTTCGACCACGGTGCAGTCCATGTCGAACTTCTTCTCCACCTCTTCGGCCCAGGCCCAGGCCACTTCACGCGCCTTGGCTAGGCCGAGCTTGTGTTTGCGGTGGATGCGGATGTCGGGCATGGCGGGTACTTCCTCAAGGTGACTTCGTGTCAAGAGCGGGGGCAAGGGCGAGGGCGGCGCGGCGTTGGTCCATCGGCAGGGCAGCGAGGCGTTTGACCTCGGCGTAGAAGCGGCCGAAATCGCCGCCTTCGCGTGCATACAGCCGCTCGAAATCAGGCACCAGTTCGTTGTAGGCCGCGAGCACGCCCATCGATGCATTGTTGGCCCGCGCGAACCAGCCGTCATACCCGGAAAACCCGCCCCAGCGCTCGGTTTTCAGGGCCTCGTGTTCGGCGCGCATCTGCTGCATCAGCGTGGCTTTGGCGAGCCGCTTTTCGGCATCGGGCAGCGGGCCGCGGAACAGTGCGTCGAGTTCGTCGCGGTACTTCTGCGTGAGTGCGCGGAAGTCTTCGCGGCGGCCGTTGTAGCGTGCGTACTCCTCGCGTGCCGCTTCGTTCGATTGGGTCGCGAGCCAGCGTGTGCCGCCGATGCGCTCGACCGAGGTCGCGAAGGATTCGTTGAACACGGTGTCACCGGCCGCGAAGGCCACCTGGTGCGTCAGCTCGTGGAAGATCAAGCGCGCCAGTTCACCTTCGGGGTAGTTGATGAAGGTGCTGAGTAGCGGGTCGGCGAGCCAGTTGCCGGGCAGGGTGCCGAGGGTCGAGTACGCGGGCACGCCGTAGACGTTCACTTCCAGGCCGCCGGCGCGAAGTTGTGCGGCCTCGGCCTCGGCCGACTCGCGCTCGTAGTAGCCGCGATAGCCGACGCAGCCGACGACCGGAAAGCACCAGGTCTTGAGCGCCAGGCTCAGCTCGGGCGCGGCCACCACGTTCCACACCGCGGCCGGGCGTTTGATGTCGGCAAAGCGACGGTAGCTGGCATTGTCGGGCAGCTTCAGTTCGGTGACGGCGTACTCGCGCATGCGCTGGGTGAGTGCGAGCCGCTCCTTCAGCGCCTCGGGGGTTTGTGGGTCGGCGAGCCACTCCGACACCGGCTTGGCGCTGTTGACGATGCCCAGATGCCCTCCCACCGATTGCGCGTAGTAGGCGATCGTGCTGCAGCCGCTGCTCAGGCACAGCGTGGCGCCGGCCAGCAAGGCCGCGCCGACGGACGCCAGGCTCGCCATCAGCAGCGCCCGTCGTTTCACGACGCGGAGGCGTCGGCTGGCTGCACGTCGACCAGGCAATCGTAGAAGGCCGGCGCGCGGCCGATGTCGGTGAGGCGCTGGTGCGTCAGCTCGTTGACGTTGGTGCCGTTGGGGCCGAGCTTGCGCCACCACACTCCCAGGCCGTTGACGACGCCGGGCCGTGCACGCGGGCTCAGCACGGCCTTGCACACATGCGTGCCGCGGTCGTTGAAGACACGCACTTGCTGGCCGGTGACGATGCCGCGCGCCCGTGCGTCGGCTTCATGGATCTCGACCAGCGGCTCGCCCTCGATGTCGCGCAGGCTCTTCACGTTGACGAAGCTGGAGTTGAGGAAATTGCGCGCCGGTGGCGAGATCATCGCGAGCGGGAAGCGCTGCGCGAGTTCGGGCGCGCTGCTGGGCGACTCGTAGTTCGGCACATGGTCCGGCACGCCGTGGACCGGCGAGTCGATCACGCACTTTCCGCTGGGTGTCGCGAAGCCGCCGTTCGCGAACCGCGCATCGGCGATCGGCAACTTCACCCAGCCGTGTTCACGCAGCGCGTCGAAACTCACGTCGCGCTTGAAGGCGATGCGGGCGAGGGCTTCGTCGCTGTCGGCAAAACACGCGTCGGTGAAACCCATACACGCGGCCAGCTCGCGGAAGATCTGCGTGTTCTGCTTCGCCTCGCCCAGCGGCGCGATGGCCGCTTCGTTGATGAGCGCGTAGGTGTGGCCGTAGCTCGTGTGCAGGTCGAGGTGTTCGAGCTGGGTGGTCGCGGGTAGCACGATGTCGGCCAGATCGGCGGTGTCGGTCATGAAGTGTTCGAGCACGACGGTGAACAGGTCTTCGCGCGCGAAGCCGCGCACCACCTTCGTCGATTCGGGCGCCACCGCGACCGGGTTGCTGTTGTAGACGATCAGTGCCTCGACCTTCGGGCCGAACGCAGGCGAGGCCTCGCGCAGCAGCTCGTCCCCGATCGTGCTCATGTTGATGACGCGCGGGCGTGGTGTCGGCATCAGGTCGGGCCGCTGCAAGGCGGCGGAATCGACCGCCGGCTTGAACCAGCCCGAGGCCGACAGCAGCAAACCCCCCGCGCGATGCCGCCAGGCGCCGATCAGGCAGGGCAGGATCGCGATCAGGCGCACCGCATTGCCACCACCGCGCACCCGCTGCATGCCGTAGTTCAGGCGGATGGCGGCGGGCTGTGTCGTGCCGTAGTCGCGTGCCAGATTGCGTACTTCATCGGCCGTGATGCCGCACACCTCGGCCGCACGTTCGGGTGGCCATTGCAAGGCCCGTTCACGCAGCTTCGGCCAGCCTTCGGTGTGGTCTTCGATGTAGTCGTGATCGAGCCAGTCGTTGACGATCAACTCGTGCATCAGCCCGAGTGCCAGCGCGCCATCGGTGCCCGGCAGGAGGCCGATGTGCTGATGGCATTTGTCGGCGGTTTCGGTCTTGCGCGGGTCGATGCAGATCAGCTTCGCGCCGGCGCGTTTGGCGGCTTGCGCGAAGGTCCAGAAATGCAGGTTCGAGGCGATCGAGTTGCTGCCCCAAATGACGATCAGGCGGCTCTCGGCGTAGTGCGCGAGGTGCATGCCGACCTTCGCGCCGTAGGTCGCCGCGAGCGCATCGCCGCCGGCGGACGAGCAGATCGTGCGGTCGAGCTGCGAGGCGCCGAGCTTGTGGAAGAAGCGCCGGTCCATGCTCTCGCCCTGCAGCAGGCCCATCGTGCCGGCGTAGCTGTAGGGGAGGATCGCCTGCGCTGCGCCGGGCCCACGCCCCGCGATGGTTTGCAGGCGTGTCGCGATCTCGCCCAGCGCCGCATCCCAGCTCACCCGCTCGAACTGCCCTCTGCCCTTCGGCCCGACCCGCCGCAGCGGGTGCAGCACCCGCTCGGCGTGGTAGGTGCGTTCGGGGTAGCGCGAGACCTTGGTGCACAGCGCGCCATGCGTCGGCGGGTGGTCCGGATCGCCCTGCACCTTCACCGCGACGCCATCGGTCACGGTGACGCGCATCGCGCAGGTGTCGGGGCAGTCGTGAGGGCAGGCGGCGCGGACGACGGTGGTGCTCATCGCGCCACTATGGCACAGCGCCCGGCATGGCATTTATCGGCGAGTAAACTGAAACGATCGAATTGTTCAGGCGCAGGACCGAGCATGAAACTGATCGAATCCATCCTCGCCGACGCCTCGGCCATCGCCGCCGTGCGACGCGACATCCATGCTCATCCGGAGCTGTGTTTCGAAGAGGTCCGCACCTCGGACCTGATCGCAAAACAGCTCAGCGACTGGGGCATCCCGATCCACCGCGGCCTGGGCAAGACCGGCGTCGTCGCGATCCTTCAAGCCGGCACGAGCGATCGCGCCGTCGGCCTGCGTGCCGACATCGACGCGCTGCCGATGACCGAGCGCAACACCTTCGCGCACGCGAGCAAGCACCCCGGCCGCATGCACGCCTGCGGGCACGACGGCCACACGGCGATGCTGCTCGCGGCCGCCAAGCACTTGTCGAAACATCGGAACTTCGACGGCACCGTCTACCTGATCTTCCAGCCCGCCGAAGAGGGCGGTGGTGGGGCGCGCGAGATGATCCGCGACGGCCTGTTCGAAAAGTTCCCGATGGAAGCGGTGTTCGGCGCGCACAACTGGCCGGGCATGGCGGTCGGGCAGTTCGCGCTGAAGCCCGGGCCGGCGTTTGCGTCGAGCAACGAGTTCAAGATCACGATCCGTGGCAAGGGTGCGCACGCCGCGATGCCGCACAACGGCATCGACCCGGTGCCGGTGGCCTGCCAGATGGTGCAGGCCTTCCAGACCATCATCACGCGCAACAAGCGGCCGATCGATGCCGGCGTGATCTCGGTGACGATGATCCACACCGGCGAAGCCACCAACGTGGTGCCCGACAGTTGCGAGATCCAGGGCACGGTGCGCACCTTCACGCTCGAAGTGCTCGACCTCATCGAGCGCCGCATGAAGGAGGTCGCCGAGCACACCTGCGCGGCCTTCGACACCCGCTGCGAGTTCGAGTTTGTGCGCAAGTACCCGCCCACCATCAACTCGGCCCGCGAGGCTGGTTTTGCCCGCCGGGTGATGGCGGACATTGTGGGCGAAGCCATGGTGCTGGTGCAAGAGCCCACCATGAGTGCCGAAGACTTTGCCTACATGCTGCAGGCCAAGCCCGGCGCCTACTGCTTCATTGCCAATGGCGACGGCAGCCACCGTGAGATGGGCCACGGCGGCGGCCCCTGCATGCTGCACAACCCCAGCTACGACTTCAATGACGAGCTGATTCCGCTGGGTGCCACCTACTGGGTTCGACTGGCAGAGGCGTGGCTGGCGCAGGA
>JANYJL010000390.1 GCA_025361845.1 Rhizobacter sp. | reverse complement strand
ACCCGGCGCGGGCGGCGGAGCCGACTGAACGTGCACGGATCAACCAGGAGCGCGCCGCCCTCGAAGCCACGCGCATCGAGCGCGAACGCGAGTGCCACACGCGTTTTGCCGTCACCGCGTGTGTCGAGGACGCGCAGCAGGCCTATCGCGTGGGGCTGGCCGAGTTGCGCCGTCAGCAGGCCTTGATCGACGAGGCGGAGCGCCGCCAGCGCGCTTCTGAGCGCATCGACAGGCTGGCCAACCAGACGGCCCAAAGCATCGGGCCGCCGCCCGCGCCGCGGTCTGTGCGTGCCAGCGAGGCGCGGGCGGCGGCCGGGTCGTCTGCTGCATCGGCCTCATCTGCATCTGGCGCCGAACCTGCGCCGGCCAAGCTGCCGAAGCCTTCAAAGCCGCAGGCCGCGCCTCACGGCGACAGCGCCGACGCCCGCGCACAGGAAGCTGCGCGCGCCGCCGCTTTCGAGGCCCGTGTGAAAGAAGCGCAAGCCCGCCGGGCTTCGGTGGAACGGCGCAATGCCGAGCGCGCCCTGAAGGGCAAGGCCTCGCTGCCGCTGCCGGTGCCTGCGAGTGCCGCCACGCCTTGAAAGGGCGGCGGCCAGAGGCGTTCAGCCGAGCGGGTCGACCCGCACCAGCGCCAGCGACAGGTTGTCACCGCCGCCCCGGGCGCGTTGGCGCGCCTTGCTGACGAGCATTTCGCTCGCTTCGCGTGGCGGCAGGGCGTGCACGATGGCGCCGATCTCGCGCGGGGTGAAGTAGTGCCACAGGCCGTCGCTGCAGGCCATGACGCTGTCGCCAACTTCGAGCCGGTCGATGTGGTTCACCGACAGCGGCGGATCCTGGAGCGTGCCAAGGCAGCCGGTTAGCAGGTTCGACTGCGGGTGGTTGTTCGCCTCTTCCTCGGTGATCTGGCCTTCGTCGACCAGGCGCTGCACGTAGGAGTGATCGCTGGTGCGCGAGACCATGTCCGGCCCACGAAAATGGTAGACCCGCGAATCACCGGCATGCACGATGTCGCACTCGCGCGAGGGGCTGACGAGGAAAGAGGCGACGGTGCTGTGCGGCTCTTCTTCTGATGTTATGGCGGTCAGTTTGATCATCAGGTGCGCTTCGAGCACCAGTTGTTTCAGGGCTTCGGCGGCGTTGTCGCGGCTGGGTGCGTAACGCTCGAACAACTGCTGGGCCGTCAGCAGCACCTGGTCGGCGGCCTTGCGCCCGCCGCTCTTGCCGCCCATGCCGTCGGCCAGCACGGCCATCACGCAGCCGGGCATGCGGTCGTGCGGCATGATCTGCACTTGGTCCTGCTGATAAGCACGGTCACCGCGGTGGATGCCGGTGGCGGCGGAAAGGCGGTAACCCGGGGCGCTGGTGCTCATGGTCGAAAACTATAATCGTTCTGCACCCTTGCACATGCCGAATCAAATGCCGAATACCCGCGACTAAGTCGCGCGTCGATGGACAACAACCTGCATTCCCTGCCGCGTCGCTTGATCGAATTGCGCATCGAGCACGGTGATCTCGACGACCTGATCGACCGCGCCACCATCGACCGCCCCGACGACGAACTGGTGCTGCGGCGCTTGAAGAAGCGCAGGCTGGTGCTGCGCGACAAGATCGCGCGCATCGAGGCGGAGCTCGACCCGCCCGAGCCGGCGTGACGGCACCGACCCCGATCCGATGACGCCTTTGCAGGATGCGGTGAGCGCCGCCTTCGCGCGCGATGGTGCGCTCGCCCAGGCCGACGCCGGCCACGTGGAGCGCGAGGTGCAGGTGCGCATGGCGCTCGCCGTGGCACAGGCGATCGAAGACAAGAGCGCGCTCGTGGCCGAGGCCGGCACCGGTGTCGGCAAGACCTTCGCGTATCTGGTGCCGACTCTCCTCAGCGGCGCGCGCGCGCTCATCAGCACCGCCACCAAGAGCCTGCAAGACCAGCTCTTCCTGCGCGACCTGCCGCGCCTGCGTGACGCGCTGAAGCTGCCCGTCAGCGTTGCCTTGTTGAAGGGCCGTGGCAGTTACCTGTGCCTGCACCGCATGAACCAGGCGCGCCAGTCGGCCGATTTGCCCGACCGCTGGGCGGTGCGCACCCTGGCCAAGGTGGAGCAGTGGTCGCGCGGCACCGTCAGCGGCGACCTGGCCGAACTCGAGGGCCTGGACGAACGCAGCAGCGTGATCCCGCTGGTGACCTCGACGCGCGAGAACTGCCTGGGCAGTGAATGCCCCGAGTTCCGTGCCTGCCATGTCGTGAAGGCGCGCCGCGATGCGATGGCGGCTGATCTGGTGGTCGTGAACCACCATCTTTTCTTCGCCGACATGGCCCTGCGCGACACCGGCGTGGCCGAGTTGCTGCCGAGTGTCGAGGTGGCGGTGTTCGACGAAGCGCATCAGCTGGCCGAGGCGGGCGTGCAGTTCCTCGGCACCACGCTGTCGAGCGCGCAGGTCATCGACTTCGCGCGCGACATGCTCGGCGCCGGCCTGCAACTCGCGCGGGGCCTGGTGCCCTGGAGCGAGCTGGCTTCGCGCTGCGACAAGGCCGCGCGCGATCTGCGCATCGCTGCCGCCGGCCCGCTGCGCGACCTGCGCGGCACGCTCAAGCTGCGCTGGGACGAACGCGCCACGCGCGAAGATTTCACGAGCACGCTGGCGGCATTGGGTGAGGCCTGCGTGGCGGCGCGGGTCGGGCTCGACATGGTGTCGGAGCTGTCACCCGAATTCAGCAAGCTGGCCGAACGCGCGGCGCAGCTCGGCGCGCTGGCGGGCACCTTCAGCGAGCCCGCGAAGACGGGCAACGTGCGCTGGATCGATGTGTCGCCGCACCAGGCGCGGCTGGTCGAATCACCGCTGGACATTCGCGATGCGCTGCGCGAGCAGATGGCGGCTGCGCCGAAGGCCTGGGTCTTCACGTCGGCGACGCTCGGCGACGACGACCGCCTGTCCTGGTTCACCGATTCGGCCGGCCTGGAAGACGCGCGCACGCTGCGCCTTGGCAGCCCGTTCGACTATGCCGAGAACGCGCGCCTGTACGTGCCGCGCGCCTTCCCGAAGCCGAACGAGCCTGGCCATGCGCCCGCCGTGGCGGGTTTGGCGGCACGCTGTGCGCGTGCACTTGGCGGTCGCACCTTCGTGCTGACGACGACGCTGCGCGCGCTGCAATCCATCGGCGAGCAATTGCGTGCCGAGTTCGAGGCGCAGGGCGATTCGATCCAGGTGCTGTTGCAAGGCCAGGTCCCCAAGCGCCAGTTGATGCAGCAGTTTCTCGCCCAACCGCGCTCGGTGCTGGTCGGCTCGCAGAGTTTCTGGGAAGGCATCGACGTGCCCGGCGATGCGCTGCAATGCGTGTTGATCGACAAGCTGCCCTTCCCGCCGCCGAACGACCCGCTGGTCGAGGTGCGCGTGAAGCGGCTCGAAGCGGAAGGGCGCAATGCGTTCGCGGACTACTTTGTCGCCGAGGCGGCGGTGTCGTTGAAGCAGGGCGCGGGGCGATTGATCCGCAGTGAATCCGATCGCGGCCTGCTGGTGGTGTGCGACCCGCGCATGGCCGCCATGAATTACGGCCGCCGCCTGCGCCAGGCGCTGCCGCCGATGAGCCTGCTCACCACCGAAGACGAGGCGCTGGCCTGGCTCACGAGTCTGGCGGGCTTCGAACTGCCGTTCTGAATCGGGCCAGCGGCTTCAGCCGCACATCACCAGAGCTGCCACCAGGGTTTGGCCTTGATGGTGCCGCCGACCACCTTCAGGCTCGAGTCCGGGTAGTTCTTGCGCAGCACGCGCTGGGCGTCGTCACGCAGGTCGGACAGGCCGAGCTTGTCGTAACTTTGCGCCATGATGAAGAGGGCCTCTTCGGCCGAGGGCGACTGCTGGAATTCCTGCAGCGTCTGCTGCGCGCGGTTCACCGCGGCGAGGTAGGCGCCGCGCCGGAAGTAGTAGCGCGCCACATGCACTTCATACGACGCCAGCGTGTTGACGATGTAGTTCATGCGCAAGCGCGCGTCGGGTGTGTACGTCGAATTCGGGAACTGGTCGACCAGTTGGCGAAACGACTGGAAGGAATCACGCGCGGCTTGCTGGTCGCGCTCGGACAAGTCCTGGCGCGACAGGTTGCCCAGGATCCCCAGGTCGTCGTTGAAGTTGATCACGCCTTGCAGGTACATGCCGTAGTCGAGCGCCGGGCTGGTCGGGTGCAGCTTGATGAAGCGTTCGATCGCCGCCAGGGCCTGCGCCTTTTCGCCGGACTTGTAGAGCACGTAAGCGCGTTCGATCTGCGCCTGCTGCGCCAGCACCGTGCCGGCCGCGCGCCCTTCGAGCCGCTCATAGAGCTTGGCGGCCTTCTCGTAGTTGCCGGCCGAGGCTTCCTGTTTGGCCTCTGAATACAATTTCTCGGGCGTCCAGTTCGCCGATTCATCCTTCGGGCCGGAAGCGCAGCCCGCCACGGCCACTACGATCACCAGCCCCGCCGACAGCGCTGCGAAAGGCTGGCGCAACATACGCATCACATTCATGGGCTTGGGCGCAGCCGCTGGCGCGCCATCCTGTCAAAAAATGAAAAATGATTATAGGGTTGCCCCTTCGGCGCAGCCGCCCGCCGAGGCGCAGGCCGCAGGGGAGGCCGAGGCTTCAGATGCGGCGTGGGCCGACGAGCCCGAGCGCCGAACGGACACGGTGACCGCCGCCTTCCATGGCGAGCGGCTCGACAAGGCTGTGGTGTCCATCGCGCCCGAGTTCTCGCGCAACCACCTGCAAGGCCTGATCGAAGAAGGGCACGTGAGCGTCGATGGCACGGCGCAGCGCAGTGCCTCGCGCAAGGTGCTGGCCGGGCAGCGCATCGAGGTCGATCTGGTGCCGACGGCCGAGAGCCGCGCCTTCCGGCCCGAGGCCTTGCCGATCGCCGTGGTCTTTGAAGATGCCGACGTGATGGTGGTCGACAAGGCCGCCGGCATGGTCGTGCATCCGGCCGCGGGGAACTGGTCGGGCACCTTGCTGAATGCCTTGTTGGCGCATCACCGCGGCGCGGCGGCGCTGCCGCGCGCGGGCATCGTGCACCGGCTCGACAAGGACACCTCGGGGCTGATGGTGGTCGGCAAGACGCTCGTCGCCGTGACGGCCTTGGTGCGCGCTATCGCCGCGCGGGAGGTGCACCGTGAGTACCGCGCCATCGCGCAGGGCGCGGTCACGCCGGCGAAGTTTTCGATCGACCTGCCGATCGGGCGTGACCCGCAGGCGCGCATCCGCATGGCCGTGGTCGGCTCGGGCAAGCTGGCGCGAACCGATGTCGAGCGCCTGGCCGAATCGCCCGGCTTCAGCGCCTTGCGCTGCACCTTGCACAGCGGGCGCACGCACCAGATCCGCGTGCACCTGGCCCAGCGCGGGCACCCGCTGGTGGCCGATGTGTTGTACGGCGGCAAGCCCGCGCTCGGCCTGGCGCGTCAGGCGCTGCACGCGACGCGGCTCGCCTTCGCACACCCGGTGACGGGGCAGGCGCTGGCCTTCGAGTCCGCGTTTCCGGCCGACTTCGACGCGGCCTGGCAGGCCGTGACCGGCAAACCCTGACACAGAGCGACCGGCGCTTGGGTACAATGCGCGCAATCTGCTCTCGGCCACGGTCTGCAGTGTTGCGCGGTTTGATGCGCACGGCACACCCCCAAGGCCACTGAGAAGCACACGCCGCACCCGAAGGTGCAGCAACCCGGTTCGATGCGAGAAGCATCGCCGCTCCGCCAGCCGAAACGTTCCGCCCCTTGCTCGCCATCGAGGGGCCGCGCCGAAGCTGAAGACGAGACTCTTTCCAATATTTCAGCCGGACGCCTCCGGCCGAGGACGTGAACGAAGCCCCATGAACACCCAGGATGCAAAGCGCGTCCTCGAGACGGCGCTCATCTGTGCGAACCAGCCCATGCCGCTGCGCGACATGCGCAGTCTGTTCGATGACGAACTCGGGCCCGACACCCTGCGCTCGCTGCTCGATGAACTGACGCGCGAATGGGAAGGCCGCGGCGTCGAACTCGTCGCGCTGGCCAGCGGCTGGCGCTTTCAGAGCCGGCCCGAGATGCGCGCCTACCTCGATCGCCTGAACCCCGAGAAGCCGCCGAAGTACTCGCGCGCCGTGCTCGAAACCCTGGCCATCATTGCCTACCGTCAGCCGGTGACACGCGGTGACATCGAAGACATCCGCGGTGTCACGGTCGCCACCCAGATCATCAAGCAGCTCGAAGACCGCGGCTGGGTCGATGCCATCGGCTACCGCGAATCCGCCGGGCGCCCGGCGCTGCTGGCGACGACGCGGCAGGTCCTCGACGACCTGGGGCTGGCGAGCCTGGAGCAGTTGCCCCTGCTTGATGGTTCGATGAACAACGGTGCCGGTGCGCTGATCGATGCCCTGGCCGACCAGCCTTCCTTGCTCGACCCGCAATCGAGCCTGGTGCTCGATGCCGAAGGCGAGCCCGCAACCGATCCCACCACCGCCTCCTTGTCCGACCTTGAACCCGAGCCCGCGGCCGCCGCCGCAGCGCCTGAACCCCCGCCGCCGGCTGAACCCGCTCCCCTGGAACCCCACGCATGAACGACATCCCTGAACTGCCGCCGACAATCGACGTCGAAGCCGCCGAGACACCCGTGAAACCGGTGCGGCGCAAGCGCGCGGTACCCGCTGCGGCACCCCAGGCCGAGGTGCCCGAGGCACCTGTGGCCGAGGCGGCCGTGGCGGCGAGCGAAGCGGCCGAGGCACCGGCCAAGCCGGTCCGGCGCCGGCGTGCGGTGGCAGTGGCCGCGCCTGAGTCAGCCGAGGCGATGGTCGCTGCTGACCTGGCACCCGAAGCAGCCCCGGCGCCTCGCGAAGCCGAGGCCTTGGTTCAGATCGAGACGAAGCTCAACGCGGCCGCGGCCGGCGACTCGTCTCCCGACGCCGTTTCGGCCGAAGCTGCCCAGCCCGATGCGGGCGGAGACAAGGCCGGCGAAGAGAACACCGGTGATGGCCCGGACGGCGGCCCGCGCAGCGAGCGCAGCCGCCGGCGCGGGCGCCGCGACCGCAAGCGTGGTGAACGAGGTGAACCGCGCGAGGGCGACGCCGCGGCGGTTGCCGGCGAAGGTGAGGAAGCGCGCCCCGCCGCCGCCACGCCGGTCGAAACGGGCCAGCTGTTTGCCCAGGTCCTGTCGGGTGAATTCGACGACAGCGTCGAGGCGCCGGCCGAAGAAGCTGAAGGCGAGGGCAGCGAGGAACAGGCTGCGCACAAGCGCATCCTGCAACCCGACGCGGATGCACCCAAGCTGCAGAAGGTACTGGCCCAGGCTGGCGTCGGCTCGCGGCGCGACATGGAAGAGCTGATCCTCGAAGGCCTCATCACCGTCAACGACCAGCCGGCCCACATCGGCCAGCGGGTCTCGTTTGGCGACCGGGTCATGGTGCGCGGCAAGCCGGTGCGCTACCGCATCACGCCGCCGCCGCCGCGCATCATTGCTTACCACAAGCCGGTGGGTGAGGTCGTCACGCACGACGATCCCGAACACCGCCCGACCGTGTTCCGCCGCCTGCCGCGTTTGCAGCAAGGCAAGTGGATGTCGGTCGGCAGGCTCGACATCAACACCGAAGGGTTGTTGCTGTTCACCACCTCGGGTGAGCTGGCGAACCAGCTGATGCACCCGCGTTTCGGCGTCGAGCGCGAGTACGCGGTGCGTGTGCTCGGCACGCTGTCGCCGGAAGACAAGGCGCAGTTGCTCGAAGGCGTCTCCATCGACGGCCAGACCGCCAGCTTCCGCTCGATCGAAGAGGGTGGTGGCGACGGGGCGAACCGCTGGTACCGCGTCGTCATCACCGAAGGCCGCAACCGCGAGGTGCGCAAGCTGTTCGATTCGGTCGAGCTGACGGTCAGCCGGCTGATCCGCATCCGCTACGGCACCGTGGTGCTGCCGCTCGGCCTGAAACGCGGCGTGTGGGTCGATCTGGAAGAGGCCGATGTGCGCGCGATCCGGCGCCTGGCTTCGGGCGGCGATGCGCCGCGCGAGGCGCGCCCGGCCGGCCGGCCGAACCCGAACGAGCGTGCCGCCGGCCCGAACCCTCCGCGCGCCGAGCGCAACGACCGCGGTGAACAACGCAACGATCGCAATGACCGAGGCGACCGTGCCGAGCGCCAGAACGGCCCGCGTCCCAACGACCGCAATCGTGGCAACAACGGCGGCAACCTCAACAACAACGGCCCCCGTCCGCAGCCGGCCGAAGGCCTGCCGATGAACGTCGCGCCGGTCGAACCACGGCGCGCAGAGCGCGAGATCGACCCCGACCTGGCCGAACTCGACATCGACCCGAGCCAAATTCCGAATCCGCTCGAACAGACCTTCGACAAACGCTTCGTGCAGAACCCGCGCAGCCCGGCCGGTGGCCGTGGTTTCCGCCAGGGCGGCGGCGGCTTCGGTGCCGGTGGCAGTGCGCCCAGCCCGGCCGCGCCGAAAAAGGGCACCGGTCCGCGTGAACCCGATCCGCTGCAAACCTCGATCGGCTACCTCGGTGCCGATGCCTTCCATCGCAAAGGCAACAAGGGCGGTGGTCGCGGCGGTAACCGCGGCGGTGGTGGCGGTGGCAGCTTCGGTGGCGGTGGAAGTGGCGGCGGTGGAGGCAACCGCAGTGGCGGGGGCTTCGGCGGCGGCGGTGCAGGGGGTGGCAACAGCGGTGGTGGTGGCGGCCGGCGCGGCCGCTGAGGCACGCGGCGCGACCGCCCAGTCATCCACTCACGACACGTTACAATCCAAGGCTTTGTCTAGAGCCCAGATTTCAGGAGAAAAACATGGCCATCGAACGCACCCTTTCGATCATCAAACCCGACGCCGTCGCCAAGAACGTGATCGGTCAGATCTACGCCCGCTTTGAAGGCGCCGGCCTCAAGGTCGTGGCCGCCCGCATGGCCCACCTGTCGCGCGGCGAGGCCGAGGCCTTCTACGCCGTGCACAAGGCACGCCCCTTCTTCAAGGACCTGGTCGAGTTCATGATCTCCGGCCCGGTGATGATCCAGGCGCTCGAAGGTGAAGGCGCGATCGCCAAGAACCGCGACCTGATGGGCGCCACCGATCCGAAGAAGGCCGAGAAGGGCACCATCCGCGCCGACTTCGCCGACAGCATCGACGCCAACGCCGTGCACGGTTCCGACGCGGCTGAAACGGCCGCCGTCGAGATCGCGTTCTTCTTCCCCGGCATGAACGTCTACAGCCGCTGAAAACCCACATCAAGCGCCTCGATCTCTGAGGCACACCATGAACGCCGTCAACCTGCTGGGCTACGACCGGGACGCGCTGGCCGCGTTCTGCGAGGGTCTGGGCGAGAAGCGCTTTCGCGCGACCCAGCTGTTCCGCTGGATCCACCAGAAGGGCGCGGCGGATTTCACGGCGATGTCCGACCTGGCGAAGTCGCTGCGCGACAAGCTGCATGGGATTGCCGAAGTCCGGCCGCTGGCCGTCGGCAGCGAGCAGGCATCGAGCGACGGCACGATCAAGTGGCTGTTCGATGTCGGTGCGGGTGACGCGGTCGAAACCGTGTTCATCCCGGAAGACGGTCGCGGCACGCTGTGCATCTCGTCGCAGGCCGGTTGTGCGGTCGGTTGCCGCTTCTGTTCGACCGGCCACCAGGGCTTCAGTCGCAACCTGAGCACCGCCGAAATCATGGCGCAGCTGTGGTTTGCCGAACACCATCTGCGCCAGCGCCTGAACCTCCCCGAGGGCCAGCGCGCGATCACGAACGTCGTGATGATGGGCATGGGCGAGCCGCTGCAGAACTACGCGGCCCTGGTGCCAGCGCTGCGCATGATGCTGGACGACCATGGCTACGGCCTGTCGCGCCGCCGCGTGACGGTCTCCACCTCGGGCGTGGTGCCGATGATCGAACGCCTGCGCGACGATTGCCCGGTGGCAATCGCCGTCTCGCTGCACGCGCCGAACGACGCGCTGCGCAGCGACCTCGTGCCGCTGAACCGCAAGTACCCGATCGCCGAGCTGTTCGCGGCCTGCCTCGCCTACCTCGACAAGGCGCCGCGCGACTTCATCACCTTCGAGTACTGCATGCTCGACGGCGTGAACGACTCGGCCGCGCAAGCGCGCGAGCTGGTGACGCTGGTGGCCGAGCAGGGCATCTCGTGCAAGTTCAACCTGATCCCGTTCAACCCCTTCCCGCAGTCGGGCCTCACCTGTTCGCCGCGCGAGCGCGTGCTGGCCTTCGCGCAGGTGCTGCAGGAAGCCGGCCTCGTCGCCACGATCCGCAAGACCCGCGGTGAGGACATCGATGCCGCCTGCGGGCAACTGGCCGGCGAAGTGCAGGACCGCACCAACGCGAGCGTGCGCATGACACGCGCGCCGATCCGTATTCATCGACCCGAACACGCCATTGCCCCGCCCCGGGCGAGGACACCATGACCCGCCTCATCACCGCCCTGGCTCTGCTGATGCTCGCCTTGCTGTCGGCCTGCGTCGTCGCGCCACCGCAGCGGGCGGCGGCCAATGAATCGAAGGACCGCATCACCGCCTCCGATGAAAGCGATGCCAGCAAGCGCGCACGGGTGCGCCTCGAACTCGCAAGCGCCTATTTCGGCCGTGGCCAGCTGTCCACCGCGCTCGACCAGGTCAAAATGGCCATTGCGGCCGAGCCGAACCTCGGTGAAGCCTTCAACCTGCGCGGCCTGATCTACGCGAGCCTGGGCGACGACCGGCTCGCCGAAGAGAGCTTCAGGCGCGCGCTGCAAATCAATGCGCGTGATGCCGACACGATGCAGAACTTCGGCTGGTACCTGTGCCGGCAGAAGCGCTACAACGAAGCGAATGCGCTGTTCATCCAGGCCCTCGCGGTGCCGCAGTACGCCGATTCGGCGCGCACGCTGCTGACGCAAGGCGTCTGCCAGGCTTTCGCCGGCCAGACGCAGGAAGCCGAGCGCACGCTGTTGCGTTCCTACGAACTCGACCCGTCGAACCCCTCGACCGCCGTCAACCTCTCCGAGCTGCTGTACCGCCGTGGCGACTACGAGCGCGCCCGCTTCTACATCCGCCGCGTCAACAGCATCACCGAGATCGCCAGCCCGCAGACCTTGTGGCTGGCGGCGCGCATCGAGACCAAGATGGGCAACCAGCCCGAGGCACAGGTGCTGGGCAACCAGCTGCGAACCCGGTTCCCCGACTCGCGCGAGTCGTCGGCGTTCGAACGGGGACTTTTCGATGAGTGAACTTTCGGACACGCAGCCCTTGAAGTCGGCTGCGATGACGGCCGGTGCCCTGTTGCGCCAGGCGCGCCAGGCGCAGGGCCTGCACATCGCGGCCCTCGCCGCGGCCATCAAGGTGACGCCGCGCAAGCTCGAACTGCTCGAAGCCGATCGCCATGAAGAGTTGCCCGATGCCACCTTCACCCGCGCGCTGGCGCAGACGGTCTGCCGCACGCTGAAGATCGATGCCGCGCCGGTGCTGGCCTTGTTGCCGCCGCCGAAGGGGCACCGGCTCGAACAGGTCAGCGAAGGGCTGAACGCGCCGTTTCGCGAGCACTCGGGCCGGCTCGATCCGGGCGACTGGTTGGCCTCACTGAACCGCCCCGGCGTGTGGGCGCCGCTGCTGGTGTTGCTGGCTGCGGCCGGCCTTTACTTCGCGCCGGCGGGGATGCTGCGCATGCCGCAGTTCGCGATGCCGGCGATCACGTCGTCGACACCCGCTGCGCCAGAACTGGCCGCGTCTGCGCCGGCAGTGGCTGCGGCCGTGGCCATGGCGGCTTCGGCTGCACCGGTCGAGGCGGCCGCCTCGGCGATGGTCGAAACAGTGTTCTCCGCACCGCAGGAATCGGCCGCCGCCAGCTCGCCCGGCCCGACCGCGCCTGCCGTTGCCGGCCTGTTGCAGGTGAGCACCACCGCCGAATCGTGGATAGAGGTGCTCGACGGCAAGTGGCAGCCGCTGATGTCGCGCATGGTTCAGCCCGGCGAAACCGTCGGCCTCGACGGCGCGCGCCCCTTCCGCGTGAAGATCGGCAATGCCGCCGTCACGCAAGTGGTGTTCCGCGGCCAGCCGGTCGAACTCGCGGCCTACACCCGCGACAATGTCGCCAAGCTCGAACTGAAGTGATGCGGAGCGTGCGCACATGAACGATCTGCCCCTGAGTCTTCTCGACGATTTCATCGAACCGGCGCGCCCGGCGTTGCGGCGTTCGCGCCAAGCCGAAGTGCGTTGGGGCGCGCGTGTCGTGACGGTCGGTGGTGGCGCGCCGGTGCGCGTGCAGTCGATGACCAACAGCGACACGGTCGATGCGATCGGCACCGCGATCCAGGTCAAGGAGCTGGCGATTGCCGGCTCGGAGATGGTGCGCATCACCGTCAACACGCCCGAGGCGGCCGATGCCGTGCCGCACATCCGCGATCAGCTCGACCGCATGGGCGTCGACGTGCCGCTGATCGGCGACTTCCACTACAACGGCCACAAGCTGCTGGCCGATTCCCCGGCCTGCGCGCAGGCGCTGTCCAAGTACCGCATCAATCCCGGCAACGTGGGCAAGGGCGAGAAGGGCGACCGGCAGTTCGCGCAGATCGTCGAGATCGCGGCGAAGTACGACAAGGCGGTGCGCATCGGCGTCAACTGGGGCAGCCTCGACCAGGAGCTGCTCGCGCAGATGATGGACGACAACGCGAAACGCGCCGAGCCCTTCGACGCGCAGCAGATCATGTACCGCGCGCTCATCACCTCGGCGATCGAGTCGGCGAAGCAGGCCGAGGCGATCGGCCTGCGCGGCGAGCAGATCATCCTGTCGTGCAAGGTCTCGGGTGTCCAGGATCTGATCAGCGTCTACCGTGCGCTCGCAAAGCGTTGCGACTACGCGCTGCACCTGGGCCTGACCGAAGCCGGCATGGCCACCAAGGGCACGGTCGCGTCGAGCACGGCGCTGGCGGTGCTGCTGCAAGAAGGCATCGGCGACACGATCCGCGTGTCGCTGACTCCGCAGCCCGGCGAGGCGCGCACGCAGGAGGTGGTGATCGCTGCCGAGATCCTGCAATCGCTCGGCCTGCGTGCCTTCAACCCCAGCGTCACCGCCTGCCCCGGTTGCGGCCGCACGACCAGCACCACGTTCCAGGAAATGGCCAAGCAGATCGACGACTTCCTGCGCGCGCAGATGCCGGTCTGGAAGACACGTTACCCCGGCGTCGAGAAGATGAAGGTCGCGGTGATGGGCTGCATCGTCAATGGCCCGGGCGAGAGCAAACATGCCAACATCGGCATCAGCCTGCCGGGCACGGGCGAAGCGCCGGCTGCGCCGGTCTACATCGACGGTGAAAAGGCGCTCACGCTGCGCGGCGCCGGCATCGCCACCGAGTTCCAGGCCCTGGTCGAGAACTACATCGAGAAGCGCTACGGCGCTGCCACCACGGCGCACCCAGGCGTGCCCGCCTGACCTCGGCCCACGCTGAACCCGTGCCGCCGCGCGGTGCGTGGCGCGCGCCCCATTCGACTTTCCCAAGAACCTGTCCATGGCTGAACAAAACAAGCCCGTCGCCCTTCAGGCCGTGAAGGGCATGAACGACATCCTGACGCCCGAATCGGCGCGCTGGGAGTGGTTCGAGAGCAAGGTCCGCGCGCTCATGCAGCGCTACGGCTACGCCAACGTGCGCACGCCGATCGTTGAGCCGACTGCGCTGTTCGTGCGCGGCCTCGGCGAGGTGACCGACATCGTCGAGAAGGAGATGTATTCCTTCGAGGACGCGATGAATGGCGACAAGCTCACGCTGCGCCCCGAGGCCACCGCTGGCATCGTGCGCGCGATGATCGAACACAACGCGCTCTACAACGCGCCACTGCGGCTGTGGTCCAACGTGGCGCTGTTCCGCCACGAACGGCCGCAAAAGGGCCGCTATCGCCAGTTCCACCAGATCGATGTGGAGGCGCTGGGCTACGCCGGGCCGGATGTCGATGCCGAGCAGATCCTGATGTGCCGGGCCTTGTTACTCGACCTGGGGCTGTCGGCAAGCGACGTGCGCCTCGAACTCAACAGCCTGGGCCAGCCGGCCGAGCGCCTCGCGCACCGCGCGGCGCTTATCGCGCACTTCGAGGCGCATGCGGATGTGCTCGACGAAGATGCGCGCCGCCGCCTGCACAGCAACCCGCTGCGCATCCTCGATACGAAGAACCCGGCGATGCAGGCCGTTGCCGAAGCGGCGCCGAAGTTGATGGCGTTCCTGGGCCCCGAGTCGCGCGCCCACTTCGATGGCGTGCGCGCGGTGCTCGATGCGGCTGGCATCGTCTACCGCGTCAACCCGCGCCTCGTGCGTGGCATGGACTACTACAACCTGACGGTCTTCGAGTGGATCACCGACAAGCTCGGCTCCCAGGGCACGGTGTGCGGTGGCGGCCGCTACGACGGTCTGTTCGAACAACTCGGCGGCAAACCGACACCGGCGGTGGGCTGGGGCATGGGCATCGAGCGCATGCTGTTGCTGCTCGAAGCCGCGGGGGTCGTCGTGCCGGGCGCGGCGCCCGATGTGTATGCCGTGCTGCCGAGCGCTGCTGCGTTGGCAGCAGCGATGACGACGCTCGAAGCACTGCGCGCCGCGGGTGTTGCGGTGCTGATGAACGCCGCCGGCCGCGACGGCATCCCGAGCATGAAGTCGCAGTTCAAGCGCGCCGACGCGAGCGGTGCGCGCTACGCGCTGATCTTTGGCGATGCGGATCTGGCGCGTGGCGAAGTGGCTCTCAAGTCTTTGCGCGACGCCGACGCGCCGCAGCGCGGCCTCGCACTGGCCGACGCCCCACGCTGGGCCGCCGAACTGCGCAACGCATAATCCCGGTTCCACACGGAACCCCGCTGACACACGCACCATGGCCACGCATCTCGACCTCGAAGAACAAGAACAGCTCGACCAGCTGAAATCCTTCTGGAAACAGTACGGCAACCTCGTCACCTGGCTGTTGATCGCCGCGCTGGCCGCTTACGCCGCCTGGAACGGCTGGAACTGGTGGCAGCGCGACCAGGCCGTGAAGGCCGGTGCGATGTACGACGAACTCGACCGCGCTGCGCAGGCCGGTGATGCGGCCAAGGCGGCCGGCATCTTCAAGGACATGCAGGATCGTTTCCCGGGCACCGCGTACACGCAGCAAGGTGGTCTGCTGGCGGCCAAGCTGCAATTCGACAAGGGCCAGGCTGATGCGGCTGCGGTGTCGCTCGGTTGGGTCGCGGCAAACGCGGTCGAGGACGAATACAAGACGGTGGCCCACCTGCGTCTGGCCGGCCTGCTGCTCGATCAGAAGAAGTACGACGAAGCCCTGAAGCAGCTCGACAGTGCGACGAGCAAGCAGTTCGAAGCCTTGGTGGCCGACCGGCGTGGCGATGTGTTGAATGCCCAAGGCAAGCCCGAAGACGCGAAGGCCGCCTACACCAAGGCCTGGCAGGCGATGGACGCCAAGACCGACTACCGCCGTCTGATCGAAGCCAAGCTGACGGTGCTCGGTGCCGCGCCGCCGGCCGAAACGCCGAAGACCGCCGGGGTCGTGCAATGACTTTGCTCCGGCGCGGCCGCCGCGCCGCCGTGTTCGGGTTTGCAATCGGCCTGGCGCTGCTGGTGGTCGGCTGCGCGGCCGAGAAGCCGAAGCCCATTCCGCTGGAGCCGCTCAAACCCCAGATCGCCGGCAAACTGGTGTGGAACAAGCGCTTGGCCAACGTCGGCTTCCCGCTGTCGGTTGCTGTGAATGGCGGCGTGTTCACCGTCGCCGCGAACGACGGCACCGTGATGGCACTGCAGGCCGACAACGGCCGCGAACTGTGGCGCGCGAACGCAGGGGCCACACTCAGCGCCGGTGTGGGCAGCGATGGGCGCTACGCCGCCGTCGTCACGCGCGATGGCGAACTGGTGAGCTTCGATGCGGGCAAGCCCAGCTGGCACAAGCCACTGGGTGTGCGCGTGGCCACCGCGCCGCTGGTGGCGGGCGAGCGCGTGTTCGTGCTCGGCCTCGATCGCTCGGTGCAGGCCTTCGACGCACTCGATGGCCGCAAGCTCTGGTCCGTGCAGCGTGCCGGCGATCCACTCACGCTGTCGCAAGCCGGCGTGCTGACCACCTTCAACGACACCCTGGTGGTCGGCCAAGGCCCGCGTCTGGTGGGTCTGGACCCGCTGCGTGGCAGCGTGCGCTGGGACATCGCCGCCGCCTCACCGCGCGGCACCAACGAAGTCGAGCGGCTGGCCGACCTCGTGGGGCCGGCGACCCGCACGATCGACAGCATCTGCATGCGCGCCTTTCAAGCCGCTGTGACCTGCATCAACGCCGACCGCGGCACCCTGGTGTGGACGAAGAACGCGGGCGGCACCGACGGTGTCAGCGGCGACGAGCAGTTCGTGTTCGGCGCCGATGCCTCGGACCGCCTGACCGCGTGGCGCCGTGTCACCGGTGAGGTGGCGTGGACTTCCGACAAGCTGCTGCACCACGGCCTGTCCACGCCGCTGAGCACCGGCCAGACGGTCGTCTATGGCGATGCGCAAGGCCTGGTGCACTGGCTCAGCCGCGACAAGGGCGAGGCGCTGCTGCGCCTGCCCACGGACGGCAGCGCGGTGGTGTCGGCGCCGGTCGTGGCTGGCGCGACGATGCTGGTCGTCACCCGCAACGGAGGCCTGTTTGCATTCCGCCCCGATTGATCGAATCGCCTTGAACGAATTGCGAGTGCAGGCATGAAACCCGTTCTCGCTGTGGTCGGCCGCCCGAACGTCGGCAAATCGACCTTGTTCAACCGCATGACGAAGACACGCGACGCCATCGTCGCCGACTTCGCCGGCCTGACACGCGACCGCCACTACGGCGATGGTCGCCTGGGCGAGCGCGAGTTCATCGTCGTCGACACCGGGGGCTTCGAGCCCGACAGCACCACCGGCATCGTCAAGGAGATGGCCAAGCAGACGCGCCAGGCCGTGGCCGAGGCCGATGCGGTGATCTTCGTCGTCGATGTGCGCGCCGGCGTGGCCGGACAAGACCACGACATCGCTCGCTACCTGCGCACCGTCGGCAAGAAGGTGATCCTGGCGGTCAACAAGGCCGAAGGCATGGACGAGTCGCCGCTGCTCGGCGAGTTCTACGAGCTGGGCCTGGGCGAGCCGAACCCGATTTCGGCTGCGCACGGGCAGGGCATACGCAGCCTGCTCGAAGCGGCGCTCGCCGACTTTCCCTCCGACGAAGAAGAGGCCGAGCCCGTCGAGGGCTCGCCGATCCGCTTGGCGGTGGCAGGGCGGCCGAACGTCGGCAAGTCGACCCTCATCAACACCTGGCTCGGCGAAGAGCGCCTTGTCGCGTTCGATCAGCCGGGCACGACACGCGATGCCATCACCGTGCCCTTCGAGCGCAACGGCCAGAAGTTCGAGTTGATCGACACCGCCGGCCTGCGCCGCAAGGGCAAGGTGTTCGAGGCGATCGAGAAGTTCTCGGTCGTGAAGACCTTGCAGGCGATCGCTGACGCGAACGTCGTGCTGCTGTTGCTCGATGCCACGCAAGGCGTGACCGACCAGGACGCGCACATCGCCGGCTACATCCTCGAAAGTGGCCGCGCCGTCGTGCTCGCCGTCAACAAGTGGGATGCGGTGGACGACTACCAGAAGCAGACGCTGCAACGCTCGATCGAGTCGCGCCTGGCCTTCCTGAAGTTCGCGCCGGTGATGAACATCTCGGCGATCCGCCGCCAGGGCCTGGCACCGGTGTGGAAGGCGATCGCCGATGCGCATGCCTCGGCGATGAAGAAGATGCCGACGCCAGTGCTGACGCGCCTGCTTTTGGACGCCGTCGAACACCAGACCCCGAAGCGGGCCGGCGCCTTCCGCCCGAAGCTGCGTTACGCCCACCAGGGCGGCATGAACCCGCCCATCATCGTGATCCACGGCAACTCGCTGGAGCACGTGACCGACAGCTACAAGCGATTTCTCGAAGGGCGCTTTCGGGAGCATTTCAAACTCACCGGAACGCCGATGCGCATCGAGATGCGCTCGGGCAAAAACCCCTTCGATGAGAAGTGAGCCGCCGAAGCGAAGCCCCTATGAAATTGGGCAGCGCAGGCGGCTCAACTTCAGGCCTTCACTGCACAACTCCGCAGGTGCCTCGTTCCGGCCTGAAGGGAATGGCCTTGGTGGCCGATTCCCCGGGCGACGCTGTGTTAACGTGCCTGCTTCTGAACTTTCATCACGGAGCATATCGTGAGCAACAAAGGGCAACTCCTACAAGACCCCTTCCTGAACCTGCTGCGCAAGGAGCACGTTCCGGTTTCGATTTACCTCGTGAACGGCATCAAGCTGCAGGGGCACATCGAGTCTTTCGACCAATACGTCGTGCTGTTGCGCAACACCGTGACGCAGATGGTCTACAAACACGCGATCTCGACGGTCGTGCCGGGCCGGGCCGTGAATTTCCACGCCGCCGATACGCCCGAGCAGCCTTGATGCCCGTGGCAGCGCTTCGCCTCGGGCCGCAGCGACCTTGAGTTCCGCCGATACGCGCGACAGCATCGGTTCGTCGGGCCCCGCCCGCGCGATCCTGGTGGGTGTGGATTTCGGCGGACGTTCGCACTTCGACGCGACGCTCGACGAACTCGCCCTGCTGGCCGAATCGGCGGGCGATGTGGCGGTGGCGCGTGTCGTCTGCCGTCGCAAGGCGCCCGATGCAGCGCTCTTCGTCGGCTCAGGCAAGGCCGATGAGATCAAAGCTTTGGTGCAAGCCCATCAGGCCGAGGCCGTGCTGTTCGACCAGACCTTGTCGCCGGCACAGCAGCGCAACCTCGAACGCCACCTCGGTTGCGCGGTGGCCGACCGCACCATGCTGATCCTCGAAATCTTCGGTGAGCGTGCGCAGAGCCACGAAGGCAAGCTGCAGGTCGAGTTGGCGCGCCTGCAATACCTGTCGACACGCCTGGTGCGCCGCTGGAGCCACCTGGAGCGCCAGCGCGGCGGCATCGGCAACCGCGGCGGGCCGGGTGAGGCGCAGATCGAACTCGACAAACGCATGATCGGTGAACGCATCAAGGGCGTGAAGCAGAAGCTCGACAAGGTGAAGCGCCAGCGCAGCACGCAGCGGCGCTCGCGCGAGCGCAACCAGACCTTCCGCGTCTCGCTCGTCGGCTACACGAATGCCGGCAAGTCGACGCTGTTCAATGCCTTGGTCAATGCGCGCAGCTACGCCGCCGACCAGCTGTTCGCGACGCTGGACACCACGACGCGCCAGCTCTACCTCGAAGCGGCGGGGCGCTCGGTGTCCTTGTCCGACACGGTGGGTTTCATCCGCGACCTGCCGCACAAACTGGTCGAGGCTTTCGAGGCCACCTTGCAGGAAGCCGCCGACGCCGACCTGCTGCTGCACGTGGTCGATGCTGCGAGCCCCGTGCTCGCGGACCAGATGGCGGAGGTGCAGCGCGTGTTGGCTGACATCGGCGCCGCTCACATTCCGCAGGTGCTGGTCTACAACAAGCTCGACCGGCTCGAAGCCACGCAGCAGCCGCGTGTGCTGCGCGATGCGCTCGAACTCGAAGGCGGTGTGCAGGCGACGCGTGTTTTCATCAGCGCCGTCCAGGGCACCGGACTCGACGTGCTGCGCGATGTGATCGTCGAGGCCGTCGCCGGTACCTTGACTATCGACGGTGCGGCCCCATCTCAAATCGCATTGGACGATCACGGAGACGCCGACATCGGCGACCCGCTCGACCCGCAGCCCAGCGCTATCGTTCATTCATTCGCACGAACATGACATTTTCCAAATTCAAGTTCCCGGGCCGCCTGCTCAACAACGGCCGCGGTGATGGCCCGCCGGATCTGGACGAACTCTGGCGCGACTTCAACCGCAAGCTCGGCGGCCTGTTCGGCGGCAAGGGCGGCGCACCACGTGGCAATGGCGGCGGCAGCAACGGTTCCGGTGGCGACGACGGCGGCGGCCCGAACTTCCAGCCGGACATGAAGAGCGCCGGCATCGGCGTCGGGCTGATCGCCGGCGTGGTCGCGCTGATCTGGCTCGGCAGCGGCTTCTTCATCGTGCAGGCTGGCCAACAGGCGGTGATCACCTCGTTCGGCAAGTACAGCCACACGGTCGACGCCGGCTTCCAGTGGCGCATGCCGTATCCTTTCCAGGCGCACGAGACGGTGAACGTCACGCAACTGCGCTCGCGCGAAGTGGGGCGCAACACCGTGGTTCAAGCCACCGGCCTGCGTGATTCGTCGATGCTGACGCAGGACGAGAACATCGTCGACATCCGCTTCACGGTGCAGTTTCGCTTGAAGGACGCACGCGCCTTCCTGTTTGAGAACCGCGACCCCGAAGACGCCGTCACGCTGGCCGCCGAATCGGCAGTGCGCGAGATCGTCGGCAAGAGCAAGATCGACTCGGTGCTCTACGAGCAACGTGATGCGATTGCCGCCGAACTCGTGAAGTCGGTGCAGGCACAGCTCGACCGCCTGAAGGCCGGCATCATCGTCGTGAACGTGAACGTGCAGAGCGTGCAGCCGCCCGAGCAGGTGCAGGCCGCGTTCGAAGACACGCTGAAGGCCGGTCAAGACGGCGACCGCCTGAAGAAGGAAGGCCTGGCCTACGCCAGTGACGTGATCCCGAAGGCGCAGGGCACCGCGGCGCGCCTGCGCGAAGAAGCCGAGGCCTACAAAGCCCGCACGATTTCGCAGGCGGATGGTGATGCTCAGCGGTTCAACCTCGTGCTCGCCGAGTACGAGAAAGCGCCGTCCGTCACACGTGACCGCCTCTACATCGACACCATGTCCCAGGTGTTCTCGAACGTCAGCAAGGTGATGATCGACAACCGCGCCAATTCGAGCCTGCTCTACCTGCCGCTCGACAAGCTGATGCAGCAGGCCAGCGCCGGCGTTACCGCGCCTGCCGTGTCGGCGGCGCCTGCCGCGGCCGATGCGTCGACGGCCGCCAGTGGCACGGTCGACATCCGTTCGCGTGACGGCCAGCGCGGCCGCGACCGCGACGGCCGCTGAAGGAGTACCCGAACATGAACCGCATTGGTTTGATCGCAGCCGGCGCCTTGCTGGTGCTGATGATTGCCGCATCGACGCTCTTCATCGTCGACCAGCGCCAGGTCGCCGTCGTGTACGCACTCGGTGAAATCAAGGAAGTGATCCAGGAGCCGGGCTTGAAGTTCAAGCTGCCGCCGCCGTTCCAGAACGTCGTCTTCCTCGACCGTCGAATCCAGACGCTGGACAGCCCGGAAACGCGCCCCATCTTCACCGCCGAAAAGAAGAGCTTGGTGATCGACTGGCTCGTGAAATGGCGCGTGACCGACGCCCGCCAGTTCATCCTGAACAATGGCGGCGACATGCGCAATCTCGAAACGCGCCTGAGCCCGATCGTGCATGCGGCCTTCAACGACGAGGTGACCAAGCGCACCGTCGGTGGCGTGCTCTCGATCGAGCGCGACAAGGTCATGCAGGATGTGCGCAGCCGGCTGACCGACGACGCGAAGGCCTTCGGCATCGAGATCATCGATGTGCGCATCAAGCGGGTCGACTTCGTCGCCAACATCACTGATTCCATCTACAGCCGCATGGCCTCCGAGCGCAAGCAGGTCGCCAATGAGTTGCGCTCGACTGGCGGCGCCGAGGGCGAAAAGATCCGCGCCGACGCGGACCGCCAGCGCGAGGTCATCGTCGCGGAGGCTTATCGTGACGCGCAGAAAGTCAAGGGCGAGGGCGATGCCAAGGCGTCGGTGATCTTTGCCGATGCGTTCGGGCGAGACCCGTCCTTCGCCAAGTTCTACCGCAGCCTCGAGGCCTACCGTTCCAGCTTCCGCAGCAAGTCGGACGTGATGGTGGTCGACCCGAGCAGCGAGTTCTTCGCTGCCATGCGCGGCAACGTGGAGCCCGCGGCGGTGGTGCCCAAGCGAGAGCGGAAGTAAGCCTTGGCAGAGGTCGGTTTCTGGGACCTGCTGCTCGCCGCCGGGGCATTGATGCTGGTGCTCGAAGGGCTGCTGCCCTTTTTCAGCCCAACGTCCTGGCGCGGTGTGTTCGAACGCGCCATCCGCATGAGCGATGGCCAGATCCGCTTTCTCGGCCTGGCGAGCATGTTGCTGGGTCTGTTGATGCTGCTGCTGTTCTGGTCCTGAACCTGTCAGAGCCGAGTGGCACGCCGGTACAATGCCGGTTTTAACCCGACGCAGTTTCGACATGTCTTCAGCTTGGCTGTTGCCCGAGCACATTGCCGATGTGCTGCCCGCGCAGGCCCGGCACATCGAAGAGTTGCGCCGTGTGCTGCTCGACGTGGCCCGCAGCTACGGCTGCGAGTTGGTGATGCCGCCGATGCTCGAGCACATCGAGTCGCTGCTCTCCGGTACGGGCCGTGAGCTCGACCTCAAGACGTTCAAGCTGGTCGATCAACTCAGTGGTCGCACGCTCGGTCTGCGTGCCGACAGCACGCCACAGGTGGCACGCATCGATGCGCACCTGCTCAATCGCCGTGGCGTCACCCGTCTGTGCTACTGCGGCCCGGTGCTGCACACCCGCCCGGCGGGCATGCACGCGACACGCGAACCCTTGCAGTTCGGTGCGGAGATCTATGGCCACGCCGGCTTGGAGGCCGATCTCGAAGTGCAGGACTTGGCGCTCGATTGCCTGCGTGGTGCCGGCGTGCGCGGTGCGGCGCTCGACCTCGCCGACGCCCGCATCGTGCGCAGCTTGCTCGCGCCCTTGAAGCTGGCGAGCGAGCCCATCGCGGCAATCTACAGCGCGCTGGCGGGCAAGGATGCTGCGCAGCTGCGCGAGTTGTCTGCCGGCTTCCCGGAATCGGCGAAGCGAGGCCTGCTGGCCCTGGTGTCCTTCTACGGCGGGCGCGAGGTGCTCGATGCCGCGCGGCGCGAGTTGCCCGCCGTGCCGGCGATTCACGCCGCACTCGACGATCTGCAATGGCTCGCCACGCATGCGAAGCAGGCACATCCGGAAGTCGAGGTCGGCTTCGATCTTGCAGACCTCAGCGGCTACGCGTACTACAGCGGCGCGCACTTCACGGTGTATGCCGCGGGCTCGAGCGACGCGCTCTTGCGCGGTGGCCGCTACGACGAAGTCGGTGCCGTGTTCGGCCGCAACCGGCCGGCCGTCGGCTTCAGCCTCGACGTGAAGGAACTGGCGGCGTTGGCGCCCTCGACCGGCCTGCGCGCGGCGATCCGTGCGCCCTGGGCCGAGGATGCCGCGCTGCGTGCGACCGTGCGTGAGCTGCGCGAACAGGGCGATACGGTCGTCTGCGTGCTGCCGGGTCACGAGCACGAAGGCCAGGAATTCGAATGCGACCGCGAACTGGTCGCGCAGGGCAACGGTTGGGCCGTGCGCGCGCTTTGAGCGCGAGGCCAGACACGAACCGTTGAACACCACTTCTCAAGACACCATCCAGGCACACAGTTTCATGCAACAAGCAAGCGTCGGCACCCCGGGCCACAACGTCGTCGTCGTCGGCACC
>JANYJL010000039.1 GCA_025361845.1 Rhizobacter sp. | reverse complement strand
TGGCCCCGCCGGGTTGCGCACGACGATGGTCTCGAACCAGTTCAGGAACTTGGGCATGCGCGTGTGGCAGAACTCCTTCGCGCGGCGCAGCGCTTCGGGCTTCTGGTCTTCGTAGTAGAGGCCGGTGCCGACGGGGTGGTGGGTGTCGTGCGCCTCGCCCACCATGTCGGCGATGGTGAGCTGGATCTGCTGCGTCCAGACGCGCGCCTGTTCGCTGCGCGCCACCAGCTTCAACTGCGGCGCGAGGTAGTGCAGGATGGCCGCCGTCTGCCCGACCACGAGCGCGCCGTCTTTCAGGAAGGGCGGCGCGAAGGGCGGGTGCACCGCGCTGCCGTCTTGCAGGTGGCCCAGCAAGGCCGGCATGCCCTGGCCTGCGCCCTCGGCGCCTCGCGCCACGTCGATGTAGGGTGCACCGGCTGCTTCGAGTGCCAGCCGAACGAATTCGCCGCGACCCTGAATCGTCGGCCAGTAGTGGAGTTCATATGCCATGCGGCCGACTGTAGCCTGCGATGGCTGGCGCCTTCAAACCTCTCGGTACAGCCCCATGTCGGCCCGCGCACCGAGCTGTTTCCCGAAAAACTCGGCTGGAATCTCATCCACGCTCAGCGTCGGCGAGGTCGCCCGCCGTAGCGCGGTCGCCGTCTCCACCTTGCACTTCTACGAGGCGCGGGGTTTGATCAGCGCGCAACGCACGGCGGGGAACCAGCGCCGTTATGCGCGCGACGTGCTGCGGCGTGTCGCCTTTATCCGCGTGGCCCAGCGCGTGGGCATCTCGCTGGCCGCGATCGAAGCCGCCCTGGCGACCCTGCCTGCCCACGCCGCACCCACACGCGCGGAGTGGGCGCGGCTCTCGGTCGGCTGGCGCGCCGAGCTGGACCGGCACATGGCCCAGATCAGGAAGTTGCGCGAAACGCTGGACGATTGCATCGGCTGCGGCTGCCTGTCGATCGACAAATGCCGGCTGCGCAACCCGCTCGACAAGCTGGCCGCCCAGGGGCCGGGGCCGCAGCGGCTGTGGCTCGGTTCGCGACGGGAAAATCCCTAGGCCCGCAGGGTTCGGCGCGGCGAGACACTTTGGCCCGCACTTCCCGTCAACCCATCTCTGACCAGGGACACCATGGCCCCCACCACCAAGCCCCGCGCAGTTCCGTCCGCCGCCAGGACATCGACCGCCAAACGTGCGCCAGCCCCGCGCCCGCTGATGCTGATGGTCGCCACACGCAAGGGCGCCTGGCTCTTCCACGGCGATGCCAAGCGCAAGACCTGGCGCGTCGACGGGCCGCACTTCCTGGGCCACACCGTGAGCCACCTGCGGCTCGACCCGCGCGACGGGCGCACGCTGCTGGCCGCTGCGAAGACCGGCCACCTCGGGCCTACCGTGTTCCGCTCCACCAACCTCGGCAAGACCTGGAAGGAGGCGGCGCAGCCACCCGCCTTCGCGAAGGCGCCCGAAGGCAGCAAGGGCCGCACGGTCGACCACACCTTCTGGCTGACACCCGGCCATGCGAGCGAAAAGGGCAGCTGGTATGCCGGCACCTCGCCGCAAGGCCTGTTCCGCTCCGAGGACGGCGGCGACCGCTGGACACCCTTCCCCAGCGTCAACGACGACCCGCAATTCATCGAGTGGATGGGCAGCCCGCAAGACGGTACGCCTGACGGGCCGAAGCTGCATTCCATCAACATCGACCCACGCGACCCGAAGCACCTGTACTTCGCGATGTCGAGTGGCGGCGTGCATGAGTCTGTCGACGGTGGGCTCACCTGGACCACGCTCGTCAAGGGCATGCAGGTGGTGGGAGGTTTCGACCCGAACGCCCTCACCTTCCACGACCCGCACGTAGTGCGCCTGTGTCCGAGCAACCCCGACCGCCTGTACCAGCAGAACCACTGCGGCATCTACCGCATCGACCGGCCGGGCGACACCTGGCAGCGCATCGGCACGAAGATGCCCAAGCGCGTGGGTGACGTCGGCTTTCCGATCGTCGTGCACCCGCGCAATGCGGACGTGGCCTGGGTGTTTCCGATGGACGGCACGGACGTCTGGCCGCGCACCTGCCCGCAGGGCATTCCCGCCGCCTACGGCACGCGCAACGGCGGCAAGACCTGGCAGCGCCTGGCCGGTGGCCTGCCCGAGAGCCAGGCCTGGTGGACCGTGAAGCGCCAGGCGATGACGGGCGACGCGCAAGACCCGGTCGGCCTGTACTTCGGCACCACCAGCGGCGAGCTCTGGATGAGCCGCGACGAAGGCGCACGCTGGACTTGCATCGCGCAGCACCTGCCCGAGATCTACGCGGTGGAAGTCGCGGAGCTGGCCTAGCCATGGCGCGCATCACATGCGGATCCTGATCCCCTCCTCGCTGCGTTCGTACACGAAGGCGATGCATGTGGAGGCCACCGGCGCCACGCTTGGCGAGCTGCTGGCCGATCTGGACCGCCGCTACCCCGGCCTGCGCTTTCGCATGGTCGATGAACAGGACAGCCTGCGGCCGCACATGCGGGTGTTCATCGACGGCCAGGCGATCCACAGTCTGGCGCACGCAGTGCGGCCGGGCGACGACGTGAACATCGTGCAGGCCTTGAGCGGCGGCTGAGCGCGGTCAACCGCGCGCCGTGCTGGCCTGGCCGCGGAAGAACCAGCGCCGCGCACCGCTCGCATCGAAAGGCTGCCATTGGCCGGGCGGCTGCGCGAGGCGGTCGACCACGGCATAGAGCGCGAGCGGGTTCAGGCCCATGCCGACATGGCTGGCATGGACCTCGATGTTCTCGACCATCGGGCCGGGTTCGTTGACGCTGCAGCGCCAGGAGACGATGCCGTCGCTGCGCGAGTAGATCGAGGTCGTCGGCACGGGCGGCGGCTCGCGCAGCTGCTGCAACACACGTTCGTCATGCACGCTCTGACCGCTGACGATTTCATAGAAGCGCCAGGCATTCGTGCCACGCGGGTGGCCGGTGAAGGGGGTGCCGAGGGTGACGACGCAGCGCGTGAGTTCGGGCAGCTCCTTGGCCATCTCGCGCGCGTACAAACCACCGAGACTCCAGCCGATCAGGCTGACGGGCCGCTGGTGGCGCTGGTGCAATGCGCGCAAAGTCTCGTTGCAGGCCTTCAGCACGCCGGCGCGCGGGCCGAGGTTGAAACCCTGGCCCCAGCGTTCGGTGGCGTAACCCAGTTCATCCAGCAGCTTGCGCAGCGGCGCGGTGGACACGTCGTTCGCACCGAGGCCGGGGAACACCAACACCGGGTGGCCGTCGCCCTTGGGCAACTTGCGCAGCCAGGGCGTGGCAGCGAGCAGGGCGGCGTACTCCCACGGTGCGCGGCCTTCCAGCAGCATCAGCAAGGCGCCAGGGGCCTGGGGAATGTCGGGGATAGGAGCGCTGGGTTGGCGGGACGGTCGGGGCATGCGGACGAGGCCGAAGCGGGAACTGCAACCACGGCATCGTAGCGAGTGACGCCGTGGCTGTCTGGAGCCGGCGCCCTACCCCGCCGCACCCGCTCCCGTGCTGGTGTTCGAGCCGGAACTCGGCCGATTCAGCGGCTGCGGCGCAAGGCCACCGCCTCGTTGCCGGCCAGCGCCAGCAGCACCATCGCACCACCACCGAGCACCGGCACCGAAGGCGATTCACCCGCGCCGAGCCAGGCCCAGGCCACGCCGAAGATCACTTCCAGCAAGGACAGCAGCGAGGCTTCGGGCGCACTCAGCACGCGTGCCGCCGCGACGGCCATCAGGCAGGGCACGGCGAGCTGGAACACGCCGAGCATCGACAACAAGCCCAGGTCGTGTGGTGATGCTGCCAGTGGCAGTGCGAAGGGCAAAGTGACGAACGAGGCGAGCACGGCGCCGATCAACACGGCGGGCAACATGTCGGTGCTGCCGACGCCGCGATTGTGTTGCAGCACGCTCCAATTCACAGCTGCTGCAATCGGCACACACAGCGCCACGGCCGTGCCGAGCAGGTGGCGCGGGTCGCCACCGGTGAGTTCACCCGAGTACATCCACGCGATGCCGATGCCGGCCACGGCGATCGCCACCCAGGTGCGAAATGCCAGCCGATGGCCGAGCACGATGCGCGCGATCAACGCCGTCAGCAGCGGGCCGAGCGCCAGCGTGACGAGCACGTTGGCCACCGTCGTGAGCGTCAACGCGAGCATGTAGGCGGTGAACATCACCATCCAGCACAGGCCGGAGACCCACAGCTTCCTGCCGCCGCTGCGCAGCGCTTGCAGAAGCGGCGCTGGCCCGCGCATCCACGCCAGCAGCACCGCGAGCGCGACGGCGCTGAACAGCGCGCGCCAGAACGTGACCTCGAAGCTGCGCGCCGCATCGAGGTGGCGCGTGACGACGCCCGCGATGCTCCACATCAGCGTGGCCAACAGCATCGCGCCCACCGCCTTGCGGTGCGTCATGCTCATCCCGAGCGATCCTGAAAATCAGGAATCGCGCGAAGCCTTCTTGCGGTCGTGTTCCTTGAGGTGGCGCTTGCGAATCCGGATCGACTTCGGCGTGATTTCCACCAGCTCGTCATCGGCGATGAATTCCACCGCGTACTCGAGCGTCAGGATGATCGGCGGCGTGATCTTGATCGCGTCTTCCTTGCCCGAGACGCGGAAGTTGGTGAGCTGCTTGCCGCGCACGGCGTTCACCACCAGATCGTTGTCACGCGAGTGGATGCCGATGATCATGCCTTCGTACAAGGGGTCGCCCGCCTTCACGAACATGCGGCCGCGGTCGTCGAGCTTGCCGAGCGAATAGGTCACCGCTTCGCCGTCGTCCTGGCTGATCAGCACACCCTGCTTGCGACCTTCGATCTCGCCCTTGTAGGGCTCGTAGCTGTCGAAGATGTTGCTGATCAGGCCAGTGCCGCGGGTCAGGTTCAGGAACTCGTTCGAGAAGCCGATCAGGCCCCGCGCCGGGATCTTGTATTCGAGACGCACGCGGCCCATGCCGTCCGGCTCCATGTTGACGAGTTCGGCGCGGCGCTCGCCCAGCGCCTGCATCACGGCACCCTGGTGCTGGTCTTCCACGTCGGCAGTCACCTGCTCTATCGGCTCGTGGCGCTCCCCGTTCACCTCGTGGAACACGACACGCGGCTTCGAGACGGCCAGTTCGTAGCCTTCGCGGCGCATCGTTTCCAACAGGATGGTCAGGTGCAGTTCACCACGGCCCATCACCTCGAAGATGCCGTCTTCGTCGGTCTCTTTCACCTTCAGCGCCACGTTCGATTGCAGCTCGCGTTGCAGGCGGTCCCAGAGCTGGCGGCTCGTCACGAACTTGCCTTCTCGCCCGGCGAGCGGCGAGTTGTTGACGCAGAAGTTCATCGTCAGCGTCGGCTCGTCGACCATCAGCATCGGCAACGGCAAAGGGTTCTCGATGTCGGTCAGGGTCACGCCGATGCCGATGCCTTCGATGCCGTTGATCAGCACGATATCGCCCGGGCCGGCCTCGGTCGCCTGCTTGCGCTCCAGGCCTTCGAACTTCAGCACCTGGTTCACGCGTGCGTTGAAGGGCGTGCTGTCCGGGCCGCTGTAGACAGCCACGTTCTGCATCGGTTTCATGGTGCCCTGGTTGACCCGGCCGATGCCGATGCGGCCCACGTAGCTGGAATAGTCCAGCGAGCAGATCTGCAATTGCAGCGGTGCATCCGGGCTGCCTTCATGCGCCGGCACGTGTTCGAGCATCGCGTCGAACAGCGGAGCCAGATCGACACCGCCGTAGTTGCCGTGTGTGCCCTGCGTCAGCGTCGCCCAGCCGTTCAGGCCGGAGGCGAAGATGACCGGGAAGTCGAGCTGCGCTTCGGTCGCGTGCAGCTTGTCGAACAGATCGAAGGTGGCGTTGATGACGTAGTCCGGGCGCGCACCCGGGCGGTCCACCTTGTTGATCACGACGATGGGCTTGAGGCCCAACGCGAGCGCCTTCTTGGTCACGAAGCGGGTCTGCGGCATCGGGCCTTCGACGGCATCGACCAGCAGCAGCACAGAGTCGACCATCGACAACACACGTTCCACTTCACCGCCGAAGTCGGCGTGGCCGGGCGTATCGACGATGTTGATGTGCGTGCCCTTCCACTCCACCGCGCAGTTCTTCGCGAGGATGGTGATGCCACGTTCCTTTTCGAGGTCGTTGCTGTCCATCACACGTTCGGCGACCTTCTCGTTCTCACGGAAGGTGCCGCTCTGGCGCAGCAGCTGATCGACCAGGGTCGTTTTGCCGTGGTCGACGTGGGCAATGATGGCGATGTTGCGGATCTGACGGGTCATGACTTGCTCTCGTTCTCTCTTGGACACAGAAGGAGGCCTTGCACCTCCACCGGGCTCAAGAGCCTCGTTGAAATGAGTTCACCGGCGGTGATGTGGCCACCGCCCAGAAATGCCTTGCTCTCGGGGCCATAGACACGCACATTGGGCGCGTCGGCCAGTGGCAGGCGGCGGCGCACACCGCTCAGGAAGCGGCCTGCGCCTTCGGCATCGAGACGCACGACGGGCCAGTCTTCGAGCAGCGCGTCGGCGGGCCGAAGCTTGTCGTCGCGTTCGGCTTCGGTCATCGCGCCGAGTTGTTCGAGCGTGCAGGCACCGTCGAGCGACAAGGCACCGCTCGCCGTGCGGCGCAAGGCGCTCAGGTGTGCGCCACAACCCAGAGCTTCGCCGATGTCTTCGGCGAGCGTGCGGATGTAGGTGCCTTTGCTGCAACGCACGTCGATCGTCCACTCGTCATCTTGACCACCGACGATGTCGAGCGCGTGAATCGTCACCCGACGCGCTTCGCGTTCGACTTCGATACCGGCGCGGGCGTATTCGTAGAGCGCCTTGCCATCGCGCTTGAGCGCGGAATGCATTGGCGGCACCTGGTCGATCGGGCCGGCAAAACGAGCGCAGGCGGCTTGCATCTGCTCGGTACTGACGTTCACGTCACGGCGCTGCAGAACTTCGCCCTCGGCGTCGGCCGTGGTCGTCGTGATGCCGAGCTTCAGCGTCGCGCGGTAGCTCTTGTCGGCGTCGAGGCTGATCTGCGAGAACTTGGTCGCAGCGCCGAAGCACAGCGGCAAGAGCCCGGTCGCCAAGGGATCGAGCGTGCCGGTGTGGCCCGCCTTCTCGGCGCTATACAAACGTTTCGCCTTCTGCATTGAATCGTTGCTCGACAAGCCCAGCGGCTTGTCGAGCAACA
>JANYJL010000307.1 GCA_025361845.1 Rhizobacter sp. | reverse complement strand
AGGCCGATGCGCGGGCGCTTCGGCGGGTCAGTGGCTTGGGCGAGTGCCGCGGGTGCTGCGAGCCCCGCGAAGATCAGCCAGACGGCGGCGCGGACCGATCGACGAAGGCGCGGGAACAGCATCGCGCCATTGTCGGGGACGGACCGCTGCCTTGTTTCAGGCTGCGGCGCGCGGTGCCTCGGTCTTGCCCTCGGGGCGCTTGCCCGCGATGATCATGCCGAGCACCTGGTCCTCGTTGACATCGGCGGTCTGGTAGGTGCCGACCGTCTTGCCATTTTTCATCACGCACAGCCGGTCGGACAGGCCGAACACATCGGGCATGTCGTGCGAGATCAGGAAGATGCCTACACCGGCCGCCTTCAGCTTGCGCACCAGGTTGTGCACCATGCGGGTTTCTTCCGGCCCGAGCGCGGCGCAAGGTTCGTCCATCACCAGCGCCCGCGCCTTGAAGTAGACCGCCCGCGAGATCGCCACCACCTGGCGCTGCCCGCCCGACAGCATGCGCACCGGCACGCGGATGTTCTTGAAGTTCGGGTTGAGGTTGTGGAAGACCTCGCGCGCCGCCTTTTCCATCGCGTAGTCGTCGAGCGTGCCCCAGCGGGTCTTGATCTCGCGGCCGAGGAACAGGTTGGCCACGCTGTCGAGGTTGTCGGCGAGTGCCAGCGTCTGGTAGATCGTCTCGACGCCGAGGTTCTGCGAATCGGCCGGGTTCTCGATCTTGGCGACTTCGCCGCCGATCCGGATCTCGCCCGAGTCAATCGGGTAGGCGCCCGCAAGCATCTTCATCAGCGTCGACTTGCCCGCGCCGTTGTGGCCGAGCAGGGCCATCACTTCGCCGGGATAGACGTTGACGCTGACGTTCTCGACCGCGTGCACGCCGCCGAAGGCCTTGTGCACACCGCGGATGTCGACGAGAGGGGCTGAATTGTTTTGGCTCATGACATGCGCTCCCCGGTGGCGCGGCGGTAAACGACGTCGAAGACGACGGCGACGATCAGGACCTGGCCGATGATGACCATGCGGTAGCCGATGCCCACGTCGAGCAGCAGCAATCCGCTTTCGAGGAACTGGATGATCAGCGAGCCCAGCACGGTGCCGAGGATGGTGCCGCTGCCCCCTGCCAGTGCCACGCCGCCGATCACGGCCGCGGCGATCACGTACAGCTCCATGCCGTTGCCCAGTGAACTGGTGCCCGCGTTCAGGCGCGAGACGGCGACGACGGCGGCGATGGTGACCATCACCGCCAGCAGCAGGAAGAGTTTCAACATCACCCGCTTGACCGGGATGCCGACCAGCAGCGCCGCTTCCGGGTTGCCGCCGATCGCGTAGACGTAGCGGCCGAAGGCGGTGCGGTTGACGATGAAGGCCATGAACATCACGACCGCGCCCCAGATCAGCACCGGGTTCGGGATGCCTTGCGCGAGTGGTTTGCTCTCCAGCTTGTAGGCGCACATCAGCGCGACGAAGACCATCGTTACCGTGATGAAGAAGCCGGCCAGCACGACGTCGAACCACAGCGGCCGCAACGGGAAGCCGTGCGCGGTGGCATTGCGGCGGCGGTTGAAGGTTTTCCACGCGATCAGCGCCGAGAGCACCAGGCCGAGCGTCCAGCTCAATGTGGGGCCGAGCGAGCCGTCGAGGCCGCCGCCGATCAGCAGGAAGGTGGCGTCGGTGACGGGTTGGGTTCGGCCGTCGGAGATCAGGAAGGCGACGCCGCGAAACGACATCAGGCCGCCGAGCGTGACGACGAAGGAAGGCACACCGAGGTAGGACACGAGCCAACCCTGGTACAGCGCGATGCCGAGCGAGAGGGCCAGGCCAGCGAGCGAGGCCGGAATCCAGTGCCAGCCGGCGCCGTACATCAGCGTGGCGACCAGCACGCCGGTGGTAGCAAGCACCGAGCCGACCGACAGGTCGATGTGACGCGCCACGATGATCAGGCCCATCGCAGCGGCGACGATGCCGACCACGGCCGATTGCTGGGCGATGTTGTAGAGGTTCTCAGGCGTCAGGAAATTGCCGGTGGCAATGTGAAAGGCGAGGGCCATCGTGGCGAGCACGCCGGCCATGATCGACAGACGCAGATCGAGCGCGCTGATTTGAAGATTGTTCTGTGTGGATGCCATGGTGTTCAGCCTTCGGGCGGGTGCATCGACGCGGGGTGGCGCCTGAAACAAGACTGGCCCGGCATTGGCTGCCGGGCCGGTGATGTTGTCAGAGCTGGCTTACTTGCAGGCTGCGGGTGCGGCGGCCTTGTCGACGCCCTTGCAAGCGGCGTCCTTGCTGATCCAGCCGCCCTTGATGACGAGGTCGAGCTTGTCGGCCGTCACCGGGATCGGCTTGAGCAGCATCGCCTGCATCGCGACCTTCTTCTCACCGCCGTTGAAGGTGATGGCGCCATCGACCTTCTTGCCGGCAGCCAGGGCCACGGCAGCGGTGGCTGCTTCACGGCCCAAGTCACGCGAGTCCTTCCAGACCGACACGGTCTGGGTGCCGAGTGCCACGCGGTTCAGGGCGCCGAAGTCGCCGTCCTGGCCCGACACCGGCACACCCTTGATGCCGCGTGCCGACAGAGCCGCGACCACACCGCCGGCCATGCCGTCGTTCGAAGCGACCACGGCATCGACCTTGTTGTTGTTCTTGGTCAGGATCTGCTCCATGTTCTTCTGCGCGTTCTCGGGCTTCCAGCCTTCGGTGTATTCCTCACCGACGATCTTGATGTCGCCCTTCTTGATCGCGTCAGCCAGGACTTCTTGCTGGCCTTCGCGCAGGAAGTTGGAGTTCGGGTCGATCGGCGAGCCCTTGATCATGGCGTAGTTGCCCTTCGGCTTCGCGGCCAGCACGGCGCGCGCCTGCATGCGGCCGACTTCCTTGTTGTCGAAGGTGATGTAGAACACTTCGGGCGATTCGATCAGGCGGTCATAGGCCACGACCGGGATGCCCTTGGCCTTGGCCTTGGCCAGCGCCGGGATGATGGCGTCCTTGTCCATCGCCAGGATGATCAGCGCCTTGGCGCCCTTGGCGATCAAGCCGTTGATGTCGGCGAGCTGCTTCTCGGGCGAGCTGGCGGCGTCGGCGCTGATGTAGCTGCCGCCGAGCTTGGCGAGCTGGTCCTTGATCGCCTTTTCGTCGGTCTTCCAACGCTCTTCCTGGAAGTTGGACCAGCTCACGCCGACGACCTGCGCCATCGCGCCGAAGGTGGACAGGCCGAGTGCGGCGGCGATCAAGGTTTGCTTCATCAATTTCATGTGGGTGGCTCCATCGCGCCCGTTGTTCGGGCTGGGTTGTGGGGAAGTGTCACGCGCTGCGGTGCAGCGAGTCGTGCAAGCGGAAACGGTTCCATTCCGGCGCTTGAGACGCGTAAATGTAATCGGGAGCGTTTGGACCCGGTAAGCGGGAAAGCCCCGACATCGGGAACAGCGTGGTTCCCAAAACGATTTCGCGCGGGCCAAAGAAAAAGGGACTGCCTGAGCAGTCCCTTCCGTGGAGCGCAGAGCCCGCGACGTTGAGCGTCAGCTTGCTGACGTTCGAACGCCGCGAGTTATGGGGGCAGGCAAGCCTGTCCCCAATGACATTACATGTCCATACCGCCCATGCCGCCCATGCCGCCCATGCCACCCATGCCGCCACCGGCGCCGGACTCGTCCTTCGGCGCTTCCGAAACCATCGCTTCGGTCGTCAGCATCAGCGAAGCGACGGAAGCCGCGTTCTGCAGTGCAGTGCGCGTCACCTTGGTCGGGTCCAGGATGCCCATTTCGATCATGTCGCCGTAGGTGTCGTTGGCAGCGTTGTAGCCGTAGTTGCCCTTGCCACCCAGCACCGCGTTCACCACGACGCTGGCTTCGCCGCCGCCGTTCTGAACAATGATGCGGATCGGCTCTTCGATGGCACGCAGGATCAGCTTGATGCCGGCGTCCTGATCGGGGTTGTCACCCTTGATGACACCTGCCGATTGCTTGGCACGCAGCAGCGCCACGCCACCACCAGCCACGATGCCTTCTTCGACGGCGGCACGGGTTGCGTGCAGCGCATCTTCGACGCGGGCCTTCTTTTCCTTCATCTCGACTTCGGTCGCAGCACCGACCTTGATCAGCGCCACGCCGCCGGCCAGCTTGGCCACACGTTCCTGGAGCTTTTCACGGTCGTAGTCGGAGGTCGCTTCCTCGATCTGGACGCGCACTTGCTTGACGCGGGCTTCGATGTCGGCAGCGGCACCCGAGCCGTCGATGATGGTGGTGTTTTCCTTGCCCACTTCGACGCGCTTGGCCTGGCCCAGATCGGCCAGCGTGACCTTCTCGAGCGTCAGGCCGACTTCTTCGGCGATGACCTTGCCGCCGGTCAGGATGGCGATGTCTTCGAGCATGGCCTTGCGGCGGTCGCCGAAGCCCGGCGCCTTGACGGCCACGACCTTCAGGATGCCGCGAATCGTGTTCACGACCAGCGTGGCCAGGGCTTCGCCCTCGACTTCTTCAGCGATGATCAGCAGCGGAC
>JANYJL010000281.1 GCA_025361845.1 Rhizobacter sp. | reverse complement strand
GTTGCTCTGGACCCAGCGCGCCGCATCGGTGATCACGCGTTCGATGTACCCATTTGCAAGCCAATCGGCGTCGAAGTTCGGGCTTTTCGCGGGCACTGCGATGTAGTTCGTCAGCGCGGGGACGATTTCCTCGTCCCAGATGCAGTCGGCAAAGGCCCCGAGCGCCGCGGTTTGCGGCGCCGGCATGGCCTGTGGCAGGGCGCTGGTGTTCATGGCGAGGCTCCTATTCGGTGCAGTCATTCGAGTGTAGGACTTGCCCGTACGCCATTCGATTGACAAGCCTTTTCGGCGGCGTAACCTGAGTCCCAAAAATGGGAGCCTTCATGAACGAATTTTTTCTGCTCGACGTGCACGAGCACGTCGCCCATCTTCGACTCAACCAGCCCGAAAGTGCGAACACGATGGCGCCGGCCTTCTTTGCGGCCTTGCGCGACGCGGTGCGTGGCCTGCACGACGGCGCGACACGTGTGCTCGTGATCTCGTCGACAGGCCGGCACTTCAGTGCGGGCCTGTCGCTCGATGCCTACGGGCACGGTGATGCGCCCGGCGCCGCGCCGCACGCCGACCGGCGCGACCCGCTCGGCAGCGCCGCGCGCGAAGCCATTGGCGCCATCATGCAGATGCTGGACGACCGCGGTGCCGGCGCGCTGCAACAGTTGATGGCGTCCTTCAACGTGCTGGACGAAGCGCCCTTCCCGGTGATCTGCGCCGTGCAAGGCGGCTGCATCGGCGCCGCACTCGACCTGGCCTGCGCGTGCGACATCCGCGTGTGCAGTGCCGATGCCTTTTTCACGCCCGACGAAAGCGACCTCGGCATGACCGCCGACCTGGGCGTGTTGCAACGCCTGAGCCGCTTGATGCCGCTGGGCGCCGCGCGCGAACTGGCCTACACCGGCGAACGCCTGCCGGCGGTGCGCGCGCTCGAACTCGGCCTCGTGAACGCGGTGCTGCCGGACACGGCGAGCCTGCTCGCGCATGCGCTCGCGCTGGCCGGGCGCATCGCGGCCAAGTCGCCGCAGGCGATGGCGGGCGCGAAGCTCGCGTTCCGGCAGACGCGTGGCGGCGAGGCGCCGCACGCGCCGATGGCCAAGACCTGATCCGGCCAGGCGCTCAGGCGGCGTCGGCCAACAACAGCGTTTCGAGGCAGTGCTCGGCCACGCCGTAAAAGGCCTTGATCTCCTGCACCTGGCGCAACACGGCGGGTGACGCGGCCGGCGCGTCATGCGTGTCGCGCTTCACCGCCAGGATCATCTTGTTCTTGCTCGTGTGTTCGAGTGCCACGAACTCGAACACCTGGGTGTCGTAGCCGTGCGCTTCGAGCAGCAGGGCGCGCAGGCTGTCGGTCACCATCTCGGCCTGCTGGCCGAGGTGGATGCCGTGTTGCAGCATCGGCCGCAAGAGCGCCGGGCTCTGCATCTGCGGGCGCAGCTGCTTGTGGCAGCAGGGCGAGCACATGATGATGGCCGCGTGCGAGCGGATGCCGCGGTGAATGGCGTAGTCGGTCGCCACGTCGCAGGCGTGAAGGGCGATCATCACGTCCGTGTCGCCCTCCATGGGCTCACGCACATCGCCGCGGGCGAATTGCAAGCCGTCCAGCGCGAGCTTCGAGGCCGCGGTGTTGCCGAGCGTCACCATATCGTCGCGCAGTTCCACGCCGGTCACCTGCGCCTCGCGGCCAAGAGCGCCGCGCAGGTGGTCGTGGATCGCAAACGTCAGGTAACCCTTGCCCGAGCCGAAATCGAGCACACGCACCGGAGCGTTCTGCTGCGCCAGCGGCGAGTCCGCGAAGGCGCGGCTGAAGACCTCGACGAACTTGTTGATCTGGCGCCACTTGCGCGCCATTGCCGGCACGAGTTGGCCGCGTTCATCGGTCACACCGAGTGCGACCAGGAAGGGGCGTGACAGCTCGACGTGACGGTGCTTCGCACGGTCGTGCAACGCCGCTTGCGCACTCGTCGTTTCAAGCTCGGCCGGCGCCGCCTTGGCACGTTGCAGCGTGCTCTTGCCCTTCTTGCTGAAGCGCAGTTGCAGCGCTTCGGTCAGCGTGTGCAGGTGAGCGTGTTTGAACGTGCTGCCGAGCAGGCCGCGCACCACCGCCAGGCCTTCGCCGACCGGGTGGTTCTTCGTGATGTCGCGCGTGGCGTGGCGGTACAGGAAGGACAGGTGCGGTTGATCGGAAAGCATGACCAGCCGCACCGTGACCCGCTGCAAATCGGCCGGCGGCCCGTCGTGCTTTGAAAGCACGAGGCGCACGAAGGTTTGCCCCTCGACGGCATCCGCGAGCTTGGCCGTGAACTGCGCGGGTGCCTGCGGGTCGGCCTGGGGCGGGATCAACTCGGTGAACATCACCCGAGTCTAGAGCCCGCCCTCGCCCCCGCTCAGGCCGGAACGAAGTATCTGCGGCGTTGCGCAGAGCAGGCCTGAGTCTGAGTCGCCTGCGCTGCCCAGTTGCAAAGGGGGCTTCGCTTCGGCGACTCAGCGCGGCACGCTGTAGTTCACCGGCATCCAGGCGTAGCCCTTGCCTTCGGCGCGCAGGCGGCCGATGCCGGGGAACGAAAGGTGCGCGGCCGCCACCAGGTAGCCGTTCTTCGCCGCATCCGCATACGCGGCCTTGCGTTGCAAGGCCGCGGCCTTCTGGTCGGTGTCGAACTGGATCGTGATCGACGGGTCGGCGAACTGCACCGCGCCCACGTGCATCAGGTCGCCCCAGAGCACGAGCTTCTGGCCCTGGCTCTCGATCACGTAGGTGTTGTGGCCGGCCGTGTGGCCGTGGCTCGCGTGCGAGCGCACGCCGGGCACGAGCTCGGTGTCGCCATCGAAGGGCTTGAACTTACCCGCCGCGATGTAGGGGTTCAGCGAGGCCATCGCACCCTGGAAGAAGCCCTTGGCCTCGGCCGGCGCGGCGGCGAAGTTGGTCTTGCTGAGCCAGAAGTCCACGTCCTTCTGGTCGGCACGCACCACGGCATTCGGGAACACGAGCTGCTCGCCATTCATCAGGCCGCCGACATGGTCGGGGTGGAAGTGGGTGATGTAGATCTCGTCCACCTGCTCGGGCTGGTAGCCCGCGGCCTTGAGGTTGTCGACCAGCTTGCCGAGCGTGGGGCCGAACAGGCCGGCGGCGCCGGTGTCGACCAGCACGAGCTTGCTGCCGGTGTTGACGAGGTAGCCGTTCACCGAGGTCTCGGCCGGCAACGCGATGCCCTGGGCCGCGAAGGCCTTGGCGACTTTCGCGGGCGTGGTGTGCATCAGGATCTTGTCGACCGGCAGCGCGACGGTGCCGTCGGACAAGGCGGTGATCTCGAACTCGCCGACCATCAGCCGGTAGTAGCCCGGCGCCTGGGTCTTGACCTGCGGCGCGCCGGCGTGGGCGGTGCCGAGCAGCGCGAGGCTGGCGGCGAGAGCGGCGGTGAGGCCGCGCAGTTGGGGTTCGAATGCCATGATTCCTGTCTCCTTGTGTGGGGGCGCGGCGCGAAGGATAGGGGTTCGCCCTCATCCGCGACGGGCCGCGCCACGTGGCCCCACAGCGCGAAGGGGAAGCGCGCGCTCAGCCTCGCTCGAACTTGAACACCGCCACGCTGGCGCGCAGGTTCGGCCAGCGGTGCACGGCCGCGCCGTTCTGGATGCCGAAGCTGTCGAGTGTGCGCAGGCCCTGCTTGCCGGCCAAGACCTCGAAATCGGCGAAGGTGCCGACGCGGATGTTGGGCGTGTCGTACCACTGGTAGGGCAGGGTCTTGGTGACCGGCATGCGCCCGCCCAGCACGTGCAGGCGGTTGCGCCAATGCGCGAAATTCGGGAAGGCGACGATGCCGATGCGACCGACACGTGCGGTCTCTTGCAGCATCTTCTCGGTCTTGCGCAGGTGTTGCAGGGTGTCGAGCTGCAACACCACGTCGAAGCTCTGGTCCTCGAACGCGGCGAGGCCTTCTTCCAGATCAAGCTGGATCACGTTCACGCCACGCCGCGCGCAGGCGAGCACGTTGTCGTCGGCCAGTTCGATGCCGTAGCCGGTGCACTGGCGTTGCGTCTTCAGGTGGGCGAGCAGTTCTCCATTGCCGCAGCCCAAGTCGAGCACACGCGATCCAACGGGCACCAGCTCGGCAATCAACTCCATGTCCTTCCGGTCGCTCATGACGGTACCCCCACGTCGCTGCGCTCCTGCCCCCCGAGGGGGCGCTCGCCGGCTTGAGGCGGCTCGACGCTCGGCTCGGTGAACTCCCGAGCCATGTTGTCGAAACAAGCGCGCAAGGCGCCGTGGTACCTCGGGTCGTCGAGCAAGAAGGCATCGTGCCCGTGCGGCGCGGCGATCTCGAAGTAGCTCACGTCACGGCGGTTGTCGAGCAGGGCCTTGACGATCTCGCGCGAGCGGCCGGGCGAAAAGCGCCAGTCGGTCGTGAAGCTCACGACCTGGAACTTGCACCGTGCCCGCGCGAATGCGGCGCTCAGGTCGCCGCCGAACTCCCGCGCCGGGTCGAAATAGTCGAGCACGCGGGTGATGAGCAGGTAGGTGTTCGCGTCGAAGTACTCGCTGAACTTGTCGCCCTGGTGGCGCAGATAGCCTTCGACCTGGAACTCGATCTCCTGCGTGCTGTAGGCGAACTCGGCGGCCTTCAGCGCGCGGCCGAATTTCTCTTCCATCGCGTCGTCGCTGAGGTAGGTGATGTGGCCGATCATGCGGGCCACGCGCAGGCCGCGGCGCGGCAGGGTTCCGTGTTCGTAGAAGTGGCCGGCGTGGAAATCGGGGTCGGTGATGATGGCGCGGCGCGCCACCTCGTTGAAGGCGATGTTCTGCGCCGACAGGTTGGGCGCCGTCGCGATCGCAATGCAGTGGCGCAGGCGATCCGGGTAGCGCAGCGACCAGTCGAGCGCTTGCATGCCGCCCAGACTGCCGCCGATCACGCCGGCGAGTTGCGCGATGCCCAGCGCGTCCATCAACCGCGCCTGCGCATCGACCCAATCCTCGACCGTCACGACCGGAAAGTCGGCGCCGTACACACGCCCGTTCGCGGCCGGGTCGGGGTTCACGTGCATCGGCCCGGTCGAGCCGAAACACGAACCGGGGTTGTTGACGCCGATGACAAAGTAGCGGTTCGTGTCGAGCGGCTTGCCGGGGCCGATGAGGTTGTCCCACCAGCCCGCGCTCTTGTCGTCCACCTCGTGGCGGCCGGCCACGTGGTGGCTGGCGTTGAGCGCGTGGCACACGAGCACGGCATTGCTCTTGTCCGCATTGAGCTTGCCGTAGGTCTCGTAGACGAGTGTGTAGTCGCGCAGCTGCTTGCCACTCTTGAGCGGCAAGGCTTGCGCGAAGTGCATCGACTGCGGGTGAACGATTCCGATCGAATTCGGCATGGTGCAAAAAAGGAAACCCGGCACTCGCTGGAAGAGCCCGGGTTGGTCACCACGCTCTTTAGCTGCATTTTTAAAGCGCCCGCAAGCCGGAACAAATCAGCGCTGGCGGGCAGTATAACGACCTGATTGTGGGTGGTGGAGGACGCGGAATGGACGGATTCGAAGGCTTCGAGCTGCGGCGCTTCGCCGTCAACGGCGTCGAGATCGCTGCGCGCATCGGCGGCCGCGAAAGAGCGCCGCTGCTGATGCTGCTGCACGGCTTCCCGCAATCTCACGTGCTGTGGCGGCGCGTGGCACGCCTGCTGGAAGATTGCTTCCGCCTCGTGCTGCCCGACTTGCGCGGTTATGGTGATTCGTCCAAACCACATGGTGCAGCGGACCATGCCAACTACAGCAAGCGCACGATGGCGGCCGATCTGCACGCGCTGATGCGCAGCCTGGGCCATGAACGCTACGCCGTCTGCGGCCACGACCGCGGCGGCCGGGTGGCCCACCGCCTGGCACTCGACCAACCGCAGGCCGTGCGCAAGCTCTGCGTGCTCGACATCGCGCCCACGCTCGACATGTACGCCGCCACCGACATGCGCTTCGCAACGGCCTACTACCACTGGTTCCACCTGATCCAGCCGAGCCCGCTGCCCGAACGGATGATCGGCTCCGACGCGCCTTTCTACCTGCGCACCAAGCTCGGCGGCTGGGGCTCGGAAGGCACGGCCTTCATGGAAGACGCGGCATTCGCCGAATACGAACGCTGCTTCTGCACGCCCGAAGCCATCCACGCCGCCTGCGAGGATTACCGCGCCGCGGCCAGCATCGATCTGGAACACGACCGAGCCTCGCGTGCGGCGGGCGAGAAGATCGCCTGCGACCTGCACGTGCTCTGGGGCGAACGTGGCGTGATCCACGCGCTGTTCGATCCGCTCACGCTGTGGCGCGCGCAGTGCGCGGGCACGGTCAGCGGGCTGCTGATGCCGGCCGGCCACTACATCGCCGAAGAGTTGCCCGAAGCCACGGCGCAGGCGCTCATCGGCTTCTTCGCGCCCTGAACAGGCGGGCGAAGCACGCGCTTATCCGGCGCTTGGCGCGTCAGGCGGCGGCGCTACCATCCGGCGCGTCCTGCGCTTGGCGGGCGCAAGGAGCGCCCATGCAGGCCTGGCTGCTGAAACTGAATGAACATTTCCCGGTCCGCTACGCGGCCTGGCTGGCCTGTGCGGTGGGCTGCCTGCTGTTTGCGATTGCATGGACAGCCACCGGCAGCGGCGGCGTGCCGACCCTGCTCTTCTTCGGGCTCACCCTGCTCGGTGTGCGCGACACGCGCCAGCGCCAGCGCGCCGTGCTGCGCAACTACCCGGTGATCGGGCACCTGCGCTTCCTGTTCGAATTCATCCGGCCCGAGATTCGCCAGTACTTCATCGAAGGTGACAACGAGGCCGCGCCCTTCTCGCGTCAGCAGCGTTCGCTCGTCTACCAGCGCGCCAAGGGCGATCCCGACAAGCGCCCCTTCGGCACGCAGATGGATGTGGGCGCGGTCGGCTACGAATGGATCAACCATTCGATGGTGCCCACGCACATCGAATCGCACGACTTCCGCGTGCTGATCGGCGCGGGCCGTGCGCAGCCCTACAGCGCGAGCATCTTCAACATCTCGGCGATGAGCTTCGGCGCGCTCTCGGCGAATGCGATCCTGGCGCTCAACGCCGGGGCCAAGCGCGGCAACTTCGCGCACGACACCGGCGAGGGTTCAATCAGCCGCTACCACCGTGGTGACGACCCGACCGGCGGTGGCGACCTGATCTGGGAGATCGGCTCCGGCTACTTCGGTTGCCGCAATCCGAACGGCAGTTTCAACGCCGAGAAGTTCACCGAGAACGCGCAGATGGCGCAGGTGAAGATGATCGAGCTGAAGCTCAGCCAGGGCGCCAAGCCCGGCCACGGCGGCGTGCTGCCGGGGCCGAAGGTGACCGCCGAAATCGCCGAAGCGCGTGGTGTGCAAGTGGGGGTCGATTGTGTTTCGCCGGCCAGCCACAGCGCCTTCTCGACACCGATCGAGATGCTGCATTTCATCGAAAAGCTGCGCAGCCTCTCGGGTGGCAAACCGACCGGCTTCAAGCTCTGCATCGGCCACCCCTGGGAGTGGTTCGCGATCGCCAAGGCGATGCTGCAAACAGGCATCACGCCCGACTTCATCGTCGTCGATGGGGCCGAGGGTGGCACCGGCGCGGCGCCGCTCGAATTCACCGACCACGTGGGCGCGCCGTTGCAGGAAGGCCTGCTGCTGGTCCACAACACACTCGTCGGCCTGGGCCTGCGCGACAAGATCAAGCTCGGCTGCGCCGGCAAGGTCGTCAGCGCCTTCGACATCGCGCGGATGATGGCGCTTGGCGCCGACTGGTGCAACGCGGCGCGCGGCTTCATGTTCGCGCTCGGCTGCATCCAGGCGCAGGCCTGCCACACCGGCCACTGCCCGACCGGCGTCACCACGCAAGACCCGCATCGCCAGCAGGCCCTCGTCGTGCCCACCAAGGCCGACCGTGTCTACAACTTCCACGACCAGACGCTGCGTGCCTTGAAGGAACTGGTGCAGGCCGCCGGCCTGATGCACCCGGGCGACATCACCGCGCAGCACATCGTGCGCCGCAATGCCGACCACGGCGTGAAGCTGCTCGCCAACCTGCTGCCCTTCGTGCAGCCCGGCGCGCTGCTGCGTGGCGAGATGCCGCACCAGGTGTTCGCCATGTACTGGCCGATGGCGCAGGCCTCGAGCTTCGCCTCGGTGGCGCTGGAAACCGCGCTCGCACGCGCTGCTTGACCGTCCGCGACCGTTGCTCCAGCGTGCCTTAAGCGAAGCTTACGAATCGCGGCAAGGGCGCTCGGCCGCTGCGTGATTTCTGCACGGGACGAACTGTCGTTTTGCGTCCCGGCCCCTGCTTCACGGGGATGCGGGGCTGTGGTGCCGAGGAAACAATGCGGTGTCGCAATCAGTTCCTTGCCACCCCATGTCCCGCCTCTTCCTGATCGTCAATGACCCCCTCGTCGCCGCCCGGTTGCGCACGAGCCTCGACACCACCAGTGGCCTGCAAGTGGTGGGGTGGGCGACCACGCTCGCCCAGGCCTGTGAAGCGATCGAGGATCTGAAACCCGACCTGGTGTTGTCGGACCTCGAACTGGTGGACGGCCCCTTCGTCGACATCGTCGGCGAGCTCGGCAAGAGCCGCTACGGCCGGCCGCAGACGATGGTGCTGGCCTCCTCGCTCGACGACGGTCGCGTGATGGAGGTGATGCGCCAGGGCGTGGATGGCTACTTCCTGCTGAACCGTTCGACCGAGCCGCTCGCCGTGGTCGCGATGCAGGTGCTGGCCGGCGAATCGCCGATGGCGCCGGAGATCGCACGCCAGGTCAAGGCGCACTTCGATGAACTGGCCTGGGACTCGAACGACATCGTCGGTGACACCCAGAACTCGCTGCGCCCCTCGGACCCGGAACGTCTGCTGCTGCACCTGCTCGCCGAAGGCCGCAGCATCGATCAGATCGCGCGCGATTCGCAAACCGGCGCGCACGCCGTGGGCCGGCGCGTGCGCATGCTGTACCGCAAGCTGCGCTACGACACGAGCGCGTCGACGCTGACCTTGCAGCTCATCTGAGAGGCGGCTGGATCAGTTACCCTGCCGAGGCGTGAGGGGTGCGCTGACACAGGGAGGCTCCGTGGACGAGCTGAAGATCGATTGCCACGTGCACGTACTCGACCCGGTGCGCTTCCCGCATGCCGCCGATGCCTGGTACCTGCCGGTGCCCGCCCAGACCGGCACACCCGAGCTGCTGGGCCATGTGCTTGACGCGCATGGCGTGCGCCACGCTTGGGCCTCGGACTGGCCTTTCCTGCGCGCACCATCCCGTGTCGACTACGCGCCCCTGATGCGTCTGTTCGAACAACAATTGCCCGATGCCGCGGCGCGCCGCGCGGTGCTGTGGGACACGCCGAAACGCCTGTTCGGCTTCGGCGACGGAGACACACCATGAGCACCCCGTTCGATCGCAGCGCCGAAGACATCGGCAACATCGTTCACCTCGAACATGTGAACCTGACCGTGCCCGACCAACTGCTGGCCACGCGCTTCTACGTCTCGGCGCTCGGCCTGACGCGCGACCCGTATCTGATGACCGGCGTGGACAACATGTGGGTCAATGCCGGCGCCACGCAGTTCCACTTGCCCCAAGGGCCGGCGCAGCGCTTGCGCGGCACGGTCGATCTGGTGATGCCCGATCGGCAGGCTCTGCTCGGCCGCTTGCGCGCCGGTGCCGCGGGCATGGCGGGTACCCAGTTCGCCTTCGAGGAATACGCCGATCACATCGCGCTGCGTTGCCCCTGGGGCAACCGGCTGCGCTGCTTCGAGCCCGACACGGCGCGCTTCGGCGCCACGCGGCTGGGCATCGTCAACATCAGGTTCGAGGTGCCGATGGGCATCGCGGCCGGCATCGCGCGCTTCTACCGCGAGCTGATGGGCGCACGCGCCGACTGCTCGGTTGATGCGAACGGCGTGGCCACCGCACAAGTCGCCGTGGGCACCGCGCAGACCTTGCGCTTTTGCGAGACGAGCAACGAGCTGCCCGCCTACGACGGCCACCACATCCAGATCTATGTCGCCGATTTTTCCGGCCCGCACCGGCGCCTGAGCGAACTGGGGCTGGTGTCGGAAGAAAGCGATCGGCACCAGTACCGCGTACTCGACATCACCGACCCGCAGACCGGCGCGCCGTGTTTCCGACTCGAACACGAAGTGCGCAGCATGACGCACCCGCTGTTCAAGCGCCCGCTGGTGAACCGCAACCCGCAGCAGAGCAACCGCGGTTATCGGCCGGGGGCAGACACCTTCCTGCCTTGACCGCCGTGTCGGCTCAAGCCTTCGGAGGAAGGGTGTCGATGAAACTCGGGCGCAGCGCCAGCTTGTCGGACAGCTTGACGAGGTTGGGGTAGTTCGCGCGCCAGGCGATGTCGGGGTAGCGGAAGTCGAGATAGCCCAGCGCGCAGCCCACCGCGATGTCGGCGAGCGTGAGGTGGATGCCCGAGCACCAGGGTTTGTCGGCCAGGCCGGTGCTCATGGCGGCCACGCAGGCGTTCACCTTGCCGAGCTGGCGCGCGATCCAGGCCTGGCTGCGTTGTTCTTCGCCGCGATGCACCCAGGTCTGCTCCATGCGCGCGAGGATGGCCGCATCCAGCAGGCCATCGGCCAGTGCCTCCCAGGTGCGCACCTCGGTGCGTTCGCGGCTCGATTCGGGGATCAGCCGGCTCACCGGCGAACGCGTGTCCATGTACTCGACGATGACACGCGAATCGAACACCGCTTCGCCGCCTTCGAGCACCAGGCAGGGCACCTTGCCCAAGGGGTTGGACTTGCTGATCGCGTCTTCACCCCACACGTCTTCGAGCACGAACTGGTAGTCGAGCTTTTTTTCCGCCATCACGATGCGGACCTTGCGCACGTAGGGGCTGGTGAGTGAACCGATGAGCTTCATGGAGTTGTGCACGCGTCCCTGCGTCCTTGTTTCCAAACGATTCTAGCGGTCACGACCCGTGCGGAACTTCAACGGCGTGGCATCCAGTCCACAAGGGCGGGCCGCCCGTCCAGTTCGAGCCGGGCTTGCGCCGGCGCGGTGCGCGCCAGCACCTGGCCACGCCGCACGACGAGCAGGCGCTGCGCCCGCAGGCGGATCGCCTCGACCGCATCCCGCGCCTGCAGCAGCACGAAGTCGGCGGGATTGCCGACCGCGATGCCGTAGCCATCGAGCCCAAGGATCTTCGCGTTGTTCACGGTCACCGCGTCGAAACACGCCCGCATCTGCGCCTGCGAGGTCATCTGCGCCACGTGCAGGCCCATCTGCGCCACCTCCAGCATGTCG